>JBPCVV010000027.1:0-19217 GCA_051010195.1 Anderseniella sp.
GCACCCGGCAGGCCGCACTCAAGCCCGACATCCACGTTCCAGCGTTCATAGGCATCGATCCAGGTAGACGCCTTCATGTCGGCCTTGCGGATCATCGGACCGGCTTCCATGGAGGTGTGGATCTCGTCGCCGGTACGGTCGAGGAAACCGGTATTGATGAAGAACACCCGCGAGCGAGCGGCGCGGATACATTCCTTCAGGTTCAGTGTCGTGCGGCGCTCCTCGTCCATGATGCCCATCTTCACGGTGTTGCGTTTCATGCCGAAGGCTTTCTCGATGGCCGTGTAGAGCTGGTTGACCAGGGCCGATTCTCTAGGTCCGTGCATCTTGGGTACGACCACGTAAATCGAACCCTTGCGGGAATTCCGGAAATTGCCGTTGGGCCCGACATCGTGCTGGGCAATGGCCGTGTTGACCAATGCGTCGAGCAGGGTCTCGGGAATATCATTGCCGGCGCTGTCTTTAATGGTGCCGATGGTCATCAGCAGGCCGACATTACGCACCAGCATCAAGGAGCGTGAATGCAGGGACAATGGTTTGCCGTTGACGGCAGTGTACTCACGGTCGGCGACCAGCTTGCGGGTGATCGCCCTGCCACCCTTGTCAAATGTGTCGGTCAGGTCGCCCTTCATCAGGCCAAGCCAGTTGCGGTAGACGACCAGCTTGTCCTGGGTATCGACAGCAGCGACGGAGTCTTCACAGTCCATGATCGTCGACATGGCACTTTCGATAACAACGTCCGACACCCCCGCATCATCGGACCCGCCGATGACATGGGAGCGGTCGATGGCGATTTCGATATGCAGGCCGTTATTGACCAGCAGGATCGCCGTCGGATTGGCCTTGTCGCCTTTGATGCCCTTGAACTGGGCATTATCGACCAGGCCGGTGACCGAACCGGATGACAGCGATACCGCCAGCTTGCGTCCCTTGACGAAGTAACGCGTCACATCCGCATGGCTGCCGCCGAACAGGGGCACGGCGTCATCGAGAAACTTGCGCGCCCAGGCGATGACCTTTTCCCCGCGCACCGGGTTGAAACCGCCGGCGCGCTCCGCGCCACCGTCTTCGGAAATGGCATCGGTGCCGTACAGCGCATCATACAGCGAGCCGTAACGGGCATTGGCGGCGTTGAGTGCATAGCGGGCGTTCATTACCGGCACGACAAGCTGCGAGCCGGCCACCCTGGCTATTTCGTCGTCGGTGTTGCGGGTGGCGATCCTGCAGTCGCCCTTGTCGGGAACCAGGTAGCCGATCTCTTCCAGGAAACCGCGGTACTCACCGGGGTTGATAGCCTGGCCGGCGCGTTGGCGGTGCCAGCGGTTGAGCTTGTTCTGAAGTGACTTGCGCTTGCGCAGCAGGGTGCGGATCTTCGGTGAAAACTTGTGAATGATTTCGTCCGCCGCCGACCAGAAAATGTCCGGATCGATACCGGTTCCCGGCAGCGCTTCGCCATTGACGAATTCATAAAGGTCTTTCGCGACGGTCAAACCGCCGTGTTTCACAGTTTCAGCCATGTCCAGAGTTTCCCGGTTTATCTCGAATGTGCCCGCATTCAGCACGCCGGAGCTGCCATTTCAACGTTTTATTCCGCCATGCGGCGGGATTTTCCTGCATATTTTCACGGATTAATGATGTGGCAACTTGTAACTACCGTTCTGATCCTGTTGCGGTATATTCGCTTCGGGCCCATATAGGAGCTATATGAGAGCGGGCAACACATCGAATGACCGATACCGGAGGAACGAAATGCGTTTTAAGTTTGTAATCGCTGTCGCTGCAGCGCTGGGTGCCATGTCAACCGGCGCGTTCGCAGAAGGCGATGTGGCCAAGGGTGAAAAAGTCTTCAAGAAGTGCAAGGCATGCCACGCAGCCGACAAAGAGAAAAACAAGGTCGGCCCACACCTGGTCGGCATTATCGGGCGCCAGGCAGCGTCCGTTGACGGATACAAGTACGGCAAAGGCATCACCGAGGCTGCTGAGAAGATCGGCGAGTGGGATGAAGCCAAGCTGATGGAATATCTGGCAGATCCGAAAGGTTATATCGGCGGCAAGTCAAAGATGACCTTCAAGCTGAAGAAGGAAGACCAGCGCAAGGACGTGGCCGCCTACCTGGCGTCACTGAGCAAGTAACCTCGATATCTCTTGAAAACGAAAAGCCGGCAGATTTCTCTGCCGGCTTTTTTGCTCCCGTTCCCCCAGCTTGTGATCGAATATCAGTTCAGCAACTTGTTGGGCAGCCACATGGCCAGCTGCGGGAAACTCATGACCAAGCTTAGGCCAATAAGCTGAAGTATCACAAACGGAATGATTCCGCGGTAGATCTGTTCGATCTTGATAGACTTGGGCGCCACCGCCTTCATGTAGAACAGGGCAAAACCGAACGGCGGAGTCAGGAACGATGTCTGCAGGTTCACGGCCAACAGGATGGCGAACCAGTACACCACGTCCTGCTTGGCGATATGGTCGCCAAAATCGAGCAGGCCGATAATTGGCGAGAACACCGGCAAGACGATCAGGGTGATCTCGATCCAGTCGAAGAAGAAGCCAAGAAAGAACACTATCGCCATCAGCAGGAACAACAGGCCCCATGACCCGAGGCCCAGCGAATTAACCAGGTGAATGACGATGTCGTCACCACCCAGCGACCTGAACACGAACGAAAACAGCGTTGCACCGATGAAGATGCCGAACAGCATGCCGTTGGTCAGTGCGGCACGATAAACGACCTGGGTCAGGACCCGACCGAACCCGGCCATCCTTTCGCTGAACGACATGCCTTCTATCTTGTCGCCCAGGTCCACCTCGGCCTGGCCTTCGAACTTCATTTCTGGCACGCCGCACACGGGCAGCAGCACCAGATTGACGAAGGCCAGCAGGATCGCGCCCATGGCGCCGACACCGGCGGCTTCGGTCGGCGTGGCGAAGCCGCCCAGGATGGACCCCAGCACCAGCACGATCAGCACCAGCGGCGGAATGAAGCTGCGCAACACCATGACGGCCACCCCGACCGCGGTCTGCGGACCCAGGTCGGCAGGCAGTTTGGGCGCCAGGTGGGGAGAGATGGTGCAGCGGGTGATGATGTAGACGATGTAGAGCGCCGACAGCATAAAGCCCGGAATAACGGCTGCCACAAACAGGTTGCCCACCGAACGCCCCAGCAAGTCGGCCATGATCACCAGCATGATCGACGGCGGGATCAGGATGCCCAGCGTGCCGGACGCGGCGATGGTGCCGGTGGCCAGCGTCGGGGCGTAGTCGCGCTGGGTCATCACCGGCAGGGCCAGCAGCGACATCATCACGACCGAGGCACCGATAATACCGGTTGTGGCAGCGAGGATGGTTCCCATCAGGGTTACCGCCAGTGCCAGGCCGCCGGGAACCCGACGCAGCAGAACCTGCAGGCAGTTCAAAAGATCGCGCGCCACGCCGGAGCGTTCCAGCATGGTGCCCATGAATATGAACATGGGGATCGCGGTGAGAATCAGGTTTTCGGCTATGGCACCGAAGATGCGCGACGGGATGGCGCCGAACTGCGGCCAGTCGAACAGCCACGGATCAATGTAGATGGCCAGGAAGGCAAAGCCGAGGCCAATGCCGCCCAGCACAAACGCCACCGGATAGCCGGAGAACAGCAGGATTGCCAGCGCTGCAAACATCAGCAGCGGAAGAGACTCAGCGAACGTCATGACTAAATGTCTCCCCCAACGGTCTGGGCTATCTTGTCGTCCGGCAGCTTGCCGAGGAAACCGGCAGTAGACTTGATCAATTGTGAAATGCCGGCAAGGCCGAGCAGAAGGAACAGGATGGGCAGTGCGGTTTTCAGCAACCAGATATGGGACAGCCCAATCACCGACTTGGACGCCTCGCCCTCGTAAAACGAGGCCAGCGCATAATGGTAGCAGTAGACGCCGGCCACAACGGCATAGGTGATCAGGAAGAACGTACAGCCGAACATCTCGATGGCGTACTTGGCCTTCAGCGGCAGCTTGTCCCTGATCAGGTCAATGCGAACGTGGCCCTGTTTGGTGTAGGTATAGCCGATCACCAGCGCGAACAGGAACGTGTGCAGCCAGTACTCGAATTCCTGAACCATCGTCGAGTTGAGGCCAAACGGTTTCGGCACACCGAAATACCGCGACAGCACGTCATAGCAAACCACGACGACCAGCGCCAAGCCGCACCACATTCCGATCCTGGTGAAGAATTCCAGCGTCCGGTCTATACCGTCGCTTAGTCTCAGGAGTCCACCCACAGCCCTGCCCTCTTTTTACGACCAACCCCACTGATCGAAAATGATATCCGGCCCGGCAGTTTCACCTCCTGATGAAGCGCGCCGGGCCGGTAACAGATTGTCAGCCTCAATCAGCCTACTTCAAGTAGCCGAGGTCTTTCCAGTCTGCATATTCACTGCGGAACTTCTGCAGATTGTCCCAGGCTTCCTTGAATGCAGGATCACCGGCGGCGATTTCCACAACCAGGCCTTCCCAGGTTTCCTTGAGCTTGGCGAGATCGGCATCCGACCATTTGTGAATGGTAACGCCCTTGGACTTCAGTTCAGCCAGCGCAGCACCCTGGATGTATTCACCTTCGGCCATGCCGAGCGCGTAGTTGGCGCGGCACGATACTTCGATGATCTTCTTCTGCTGATCGGTCATGGACTTCCACTTGTCCAGGTTGATCATCAGCTCGAAAGACGTGGCCTGCTGATGCCAGCCGGGGAAGTAGTAGTGCTTGGCGATCTGGTAGAAGCCGAGGTTCAGGTCAATGGCCGGCATGGAAAACTCGGTGGCATCAATGGTGCCACGCTCCAGCGCCGGGTAGATGTCGGCAGCGCCCAGCAGCTGGGTGTCCACTCCGAGCTTCTGCATCACCTTGGCGCCCAGGCCGAAGAAGCGCATCTTCTTGCCCTTCAGGTCGTCGATTGACTTGAGCGGCTCGCGGAACCAGCCGGAGGCTTCAGGTGCGATGACGCCGCAGATGAAGGAGTGAATATTGTGCTTTTCATAGACTTTCTGCATCAGCTTTTCGCCATCGCCGTGCAACAGCCAGGCACCGTATTCACGGGCATCTGGACCAAACGGCACAGCAGAGAACAGCGCCAGCGATGGCTCCTTGCCCTGCCAGTAGCCCGGTGTTGACCAGGCTGCGTCAATCGACCCGCTCTTGACGGCGTCGAACACTTCAAGTGCCGGCACCAGCGCGCCGGGCTCAAAATACTTGATCTGCACCTCGCCACCGGACATGCCGTTGATGTTGGCTTCAAGCGTCTTACCGAGCGTTCCCAGCTGGGTCAGGCTTGATGGATAAGTCGATGCCATTTTGAGCCGGATGGGCTCAGCCATTGTGCTGACTGCCGACATGGCAACCATGGATGCGCCGACAACTGCGGCGGTAAGTATTTTCTTCATGTGCAGATTCCTCCCTAGCACGTTTTACATTTCTTACTCCGCCTGATCTTGAGCGACAGGCGTCAGCGAAAAGGTATTCTCAAATTTTTAATCCAGCCTGCCCCGTACACAAGGCCAGCCTTCCGGTAGGCGACACCAGAGGCGTCGGCGTAATTGGACAATTAACTTGACCAATTTGCAAGACCCTTGTTTGATCTATGTCAAATTTGGTGAATTTAGCGCGAAATGAGGTCAAAGCGGATGTTTCAACCTGTGGGTCAGGAACGAGTATCCGCGGAGATCGTGCACCAGATCGAGCGATTGATACTGGAAGGCGTGCTGCGCCCCGGCGACAGGCTGCCTGCAGAACGTGACCTGGCCGGCGAATTCGGAGTATCGCGTCCCACCCTGCGTGAAGCGCTCGGGCAACTGGAAGCATCGGGACTGCTCACTGCAAGGCAGGGCGGCGGCACTTATGTAGCCAATGTTATGCACTCGATTTTCGGAGAACCGATTATCGGGCTTTTCGGCAAGCACGAAAAGGCCACCGGCGACTACCTTGAATTCCGCGAGGGCGTCGAAGCCCAGGCCGCACGCTGGGCGGCACAGCGCGCCACCAGCGCCGATCATGAGATACTGACATCGATCATGCAGCGTATGGAAGCCGCCCACGAGAAAGAGGATCCGGACGAGGAGGCGCAACTGGATGTGGAACTGCACATCGCAGTCTCCGACGCCAGCCATAACATCGTGATGATCCAGTCGCTGCGCTCGATCTACAATCTCCTGGAGCAGGGCGTTTTCTACAATCGCTACCTTCTGTACGGGCACAAGGGCGGCCGCGATGCGCTGCTTGAACAGCACCGTGCCATCTATGACGCGGTGATGGCGCGCGACCCGGACCGTGCTGAAGCAGCCGTGAGGGCGCACATGAAATCGGTCGGGACGGCATGGCGGGAAAGCGACGCTGAAGCGGCCAGGAACCAGACCGCCGAACGCCGCCTGGACCGGCACAATATCCGGAAGTAGGCCGTCAATGCCGCTGCAAAACCGAGTAAGGCCTGACGGTGATATTGTCATCTCGCCGGCGCGCGGCATGCTGATGGGCAATCGGGGCGGCAAGCTGCATGACCCTGAAACCCGGACCCTGGTGCGTACCCAAAGCTCGCGGCAGTGGATCACATGCGTGCTGCAGTTCAAGTCACGCCAACGCCAGGTGATGGGTACGGGATATACCGAACTGTTCTTCATGGATGAGGTGACCGCACTGGCCGCCGGGCACCGGCCCTGCTTTGAATGCCGGCGCAAGGATGCCGTGTTGTTCAAGTCTGCCTGGCAAACCGCTCACGCGCTTGCCACCCCTCCCTGCGCGCCAGACATGGACCGTTCGCTGTCCGGTGAACGCCGCGCAAGGGGCGGTGCAAAGATCACCTGGATGGCCAAGGCCGGCACCCTGCCGGAAGGCACGATGGTTCGCGTTGACGGCGGCATGCTTGCGGTTCGCGGCCGGAAATTCCGGCCCTGGACGGCATCCGGATATGGCGCAGCCGTACCGGTTGAACTGAATATCGAAGTTGAGGTTTTGACACCGCCGACAATCACGCGCATTTTGCACGCGGGTTATCAACCGATCTGGCACCCAAGCATCTAGAGCGACATGGGTTCAACTGAACCCATAAAGTTGCTCCAGCACTTTGACAGCGATCAGTTTTAAGTTTTTTGATTGACTCAATCAAAAAACATACTGATCTAGCGTGCCGGAGACCAATCTTAAGAGGCAATCAGAAATGAAGCTTGTACGTTATGGCAGGGCCGGCAAGGAAAAACCGGGCCTGATCGATGCCGACGGAAAACTGCGTGATCTGTCAGGTCGCATTACCGACATCACGCCGGACCAATTGTCGGACAAGGCGCTGGCCAGGCTGGGCAAAATCAATCCGGCCCGCCTGCCGCTGGTCAAAGGAAAACCCCGCTTCGGTCCGCCGCTAACCGGCATTGGCAACTTTGTCTGCGTCGGGCTGAACTATACCGACCACGCCGAGGAAACCGGCCATCCGATCCCGACAGAACCGGTGATCTTCTCCAAGCACACAAGCTGCATCGGCGGTGCGAATGATGATGTGGTTCTGCCGAAAAAATCCGTCAAGACCGACTGGGAAGTGGAAATCGGTTTTGTGATCGGCACCGAAGCCAAGAGTGTTTCGCAGTCCAAGGCGCTGAGCCATGTGGCCGGGTACTTCGTGTGCAACGATGTGTCTGAACGGGAAAACCAGATCGAACACGGCGGGCAATGGGTGAAAGGAAAATCCCATGACACCTACGGACCGATCGGTCCGTGGCTGGTTACCCGGGACGAGATCCCCAACCCGCAGAAACTCAATCTGTGGTGCGATATCAATGGCGAGCGCATGCAGGACGGCACTACGAAAAACATGATCTTCCCGATCAAATTCATCGTGTCCTACCTGTCGCAATTCATGACGCTGCGCCCTGGTGACATCGTCATCACCGGCACCCCGGCCGGTGTCGGCCTTGGCATGAAACCGCCAGTGTTCGTGAAACCGGGCGATGTCATGGAACTGGGTATCGACGGGCTTGGCTCACAGCGCCAGACGGTGGTGCGCGGCAAGGTCTGATCAGGATCGCGGGCCGCCGTCCAGCCACTCCTGCCGGCCGCTGCCGGTGACCTCGTGCAATCGGGAGAACCCGTGTTCATCGAGCCGCTCCGCCAGCCCGCGCACAATGTCCGCGATGAGCTGCGGGCCCTGATAGACCAGTGCTGAGTATAGCTGCAGCAGTGACGCGCCGGCCCTGAGTTTCTGCCAGGCGTCTTCGGCGCTGGCGATGCCGCCGGCGCCGATCAGCGCCAGTTTGCCCTCGGTCATGGCATGCATGTGCGCGAGTTGCACCGTCGACAGCCGGAACAGCGGTGCGCCGGACAGTCCGCCGGCCTGGTGCGCATGGTTCGACTTGAGCCGCGGACGGGAAATTGTCGTGTTCGACACGATGACCGCATCAACCTTCATGTTCAGGCAAACCGCCGCGATATCGGCAAGTTCTTCTTCCACCAGGTCAGGTGCTATTTTCAGCACCAGCGGTGCCCGGCGCCCGTCTTCAGCGGCAGCTGCGTCCCTGGCATCTCGGACCCGGCCGATCAGGGTTTCCAGCTCACCCCTTGATTGCAGCGCGCGCAGTCCCGGCGTGTTGGGTGAAGAGATATTGACCGTGATGTAACTGGACAGCCGGTTGAAAGCAGCCGCGCCCAGCGCATAGTCGGCAATGCGATCGTCTGAGTCCTTGTTGGCGCCGAGGTTGACGCCGATGATGCCGGCCCGGTCCTGGCGCCGGTCCAGCCGTCCGAACACCCGCGCGTGACCGTCATTGTTGAAGCCCATGCGGTTGATCACCGCGGAGTCTTCAGGCAGGCGAAACAGGCGCGGCCTGTCATTGCCGGCTTGCGGGCGCGGGGTCACCGAGCCGATTTCCACGAACCCGAAGCCCTGTCCAAGCATGGCGTCCGGCACTTCGGCGTTCTTGTCGAACCCGGCGGCAAGACCAAGCGGATTGGGAAAGTCCAGCCCCATGCAGTTCACATGCAGGCGCGGATCATCCGGAACCGTAGCGGCCGTCAGCAAGCCTGAATTCAGCGCGGCTATGGTCAGGTTGTGGGCGGTTTCGGGATCCAGCGCATGCAGGACCGGACGCACCAGTGAAAACAGGCGGGTCATGGCTGGCCATCCGGAAATTCGTGGACGCCGTCTTCGTTCAGCAGCAACGGCCACGACTGCACGACCGAAGACACCGGCAATGGCTTGTAGAGATGCGGAAACAGGGCACCGCCACGCGAAGCCTCCCATTTCAGATCCGAGCCCAGGCTCGCGTCGTCAATGGCGAGCAGTATCAGATTGCCCCGGCCAGCAAAGTGTTTTGCCGCCGTTTCGCGCATCTGGTCTTGGGTTGAAAAATGAATGAAACCGTCTCGCCTGTCATCGTCGGAACCGGTATATCTGCCGCAGCCGCGGGCGGCATCCCACTCGTCGCGATCGATTATCTTGTAGATGATTGTCATGCTGGCAGGGAACCTATTCGCCCTGTCCCGGCGAAACAAGCAGACAATGGCTGCAGGCCCCAGCTTGTGCACGGCGGATCGCAGCTATACAATTTGCGAGAATTGTTAATGCAGTCAGGACGCATTTTCGGGGGGAGCAGTTGCGACCGGATGCGCTCCTGGGAGAGACGGTCTTGTTTTCACATTCGCAGATCTGGCAGGCCATTGACCGGCTCGCTGAGGCAAACGGCATGTCGGCGTCCGGCCTGGCCAGGGCAGCGGGCCTGGATGCCACCGCCTTCAACAAGTCAAAACGCGAAACCCCGCGCGGCAGACCACGCTGGCCGACCACCGAAAGTGTCGCCAAGTGCCTTGCGGTGACCCGGACCAGCCTGGGTGATTTCGCCGGGCTGGTGCATGGCGCAAAGCGGATGCAACGTTCGGTTCCCAGCATCGACATAGTACAAGCCGGTGCACCGGATGCATTCGACGACGCTGGCCGGCCCGCCGGCAATACCTGGAACCGGATCAACCTGCCCGGTATCGATGACCCGTGCGCCTATGCCCTGCGCATCAGCGGCGATCAGCTGAAACCGGTGTATCGCGATGGTGACATGGTTATCGTGTCACCGGCGGCGGTGGTGCGGCCCGGCGACCGTGTCGTCGTCAAGACCCATGACGGCGAGGTGCTCGCCAGGCGGCTCAATCGCGATACCGGTACAGCACTCGAGCTCGCCTGCTTCAACCCGCAATTGCCACTGCTCACACTGCAGCGCGATGACATCAAATGGATGGCGCGAATCGTCTGGACCAGCCAGTAATCCCAGAGGAACTGATTGTTGACCCCTTTGGTATTTCTCTGGACACATCCACTGGAGCCCGGGCTGCGTTAAGATCACATGGATTCCCTGACACAAATATTGCTAGGCGCATCGGTTGCCGAACTGGTTATCGGCCGTGCCATCGGGCGCAAGGCGAGCCTGTACGGCGCGATGCTGGGGACGCTGCCCGACCTGGACGTGCTGATCCCGTTTGGCGGGGCGATTGAGGACTTCACCTATCACCGCGGGTTTTCGCATTCCCTGCTGGTACTCACGGCGGCGGCACCGGCGATCGGCTGGGCGCTGCACAGGCTGCACGGGCTGGCCAGCCTGAAACTCTGGATTTTCATGGTGTGGCTGGTGCTGATCACCCATCCACTGCTGGATGCCTTTACCGCCTACGGCACGCAATTGTTCTGGCCGATTACCGAATATCCGGTGTCAGGATCGTCCACCTTCATCATCGATCCGGCCTTTACGCTGTGGCTGGCGATCGGCGTGATCGCAGCTCTCGCCTTCAACCGGCAAAGCCGGGTCGGCCACCGGGTCAACACGGTATGCCTGGCGCTTGCCGGTACCTATCTGGCCTGGACCATGGCAGCCAAGGCCTATGTCACGGGTATTGCAGAGCGCTCCATGGAAAAGCAGGGGCTTACCCACAACCATCTTCTGTCGACCCCGGCACCGTTCAACACGCTGTTGTGGCGCTTCGTGGCCATGCAGGATGACGGCTACTATGTGGGGTACTATTCATTATTCGACGACACGAAAGACATACAATTCACGCGATATGAGAGCCGCACTTACCTGCTGGAACCACTTGTCGACAACTGGTATGTCAAGCGGCTGCAGTGGTTCAGTCACGGCTTCTACCGGGTATCACAACCGAGCCCGTCCGAGGTGGTGATCACCGATCTGAGAATGGGTGTGGAAAACGCCTATGTGTTCAGTTTCAAGATTGCCGACATTGCTGCTGACGGCGGCATGAAGCCCGCCAACGAACGTATCCCGGTCAAACGCGTCACCTCGCGCCTGTGGCTGTTCTGGGACCGGATCTGGGACAGTTCCGTCATTCTGGCACCAAGATAACCATAGCCGCTATGCGTTTGCGGTAATTGTGTTGCGCCACACAATGTCCTATCCGGCAATGATGAAAGCACCGACAAAACCCCTGGGCGTGGCGGAATTCGTCACCATGCTGGCGGCAATGATCTCGATCCTGGCCCTGTCGATCGATGCCATGCTGCCGGCGCTCGGCCAGATCGGCAGTGATCTCGGTGTGGCGGACCCAAACGACACCCAGCTGATCGTGTCGGGCATGTTCTTAGGGTTTGCCGCCGGGCAGATTGCCGCCGGCCCGCTGTCGGACAGTTTCGGTCGCAAGCCGGTGATCTATGCCGGCTATGTCATCTTCATCGCCGGTTGCATCATGTCGATGACAGCCACGGTGTTCGAGGTCATGCTGACAGGCCGGGTGCTGCAGGGCCTGGGCGCAGCAGCGCCGCGCATTGTCAGCCTGGCCCTGGTGCGCGACGGCTATGAGGGCCGGGCCATGGCGCGCATCATGTCGATTGTCATGGCCATTTTCATCCTGGTGCCGGCCATTGCACCTAGCGTCGGTGAAGCGGTCCTGCTGGTTGCCGACTGGCGAGCCATCTTCGGGTTGTTGTTGTTGATGGCGATCATCGCTTCGGTGTGGTTCGCCACCCGTCAGCCGGAAACCCTGGCGGTTCCGGACCGGCGAAAATTTTCGCTGCGCAACATTGCCAGCGGCATCAGGGAAGCCTGCGGGTTCCGCGCCGCGGTGGGCTACACCATTGCGTCAGGCATCATCTTCGGCGCCTTTCTCGGCTATCTCAGTTCCGCCCAGCAGGTGTTCCAGACGGTCTACGGCACCGGCAAACTGTTTGCCATCTACTTCGGTGTCGCAGCGCTTGCCATCGGCGCGGCCAGCGTCTTCAACTCCAGTGTCGTCATGCGGCTCGGCATGCGTTTCATGACCTGGCGGGCCTTGCTCGCCGTGACCGGCATATCGGCCCTGTTCCTGCTGGTCGTGTGGCACTTCGACGGCGTGCCGCCGCTTTGGTCATTCATGGTGTGGCTGCTGGCGGCGTTCTTCGCAACCGGCATCCTGTTCGGCAACTTCAATGCAATGGCCATGGAGCCGCTGGGTCACATGGCAGGCCTCGGTGCCGCCTTTGTCGGGTCCGTCTCCACCTTCATCTCACTGCCGCTGGGCTGGGCCATAGGACACTGGTTCGACAGTACGGTGGTACCACTGATTGCAGGCTTTGCCATACTGGGGGCGATGTCTCTGATCGTCATGTGGTGGACGGAACGCGGCGCCAACCTGGAGCCTTAGCCTATTTGCCACATCTCGCGCGGCGCGCGCGTCGTCAACAGGCGGCAGCCGTCTTCGGTGATGACCACGTTTTCCTCGTGCACCAGCATCTTGCCATCGCCATAGTCCATGCCCGGTTCGATGGTCATCACCATGCCCGGCTCCAGTACGGTCTCGTCACCGGCCATGTTGGACGGCGGCTCGGTCAACTGCAGGCCAAGCCCGTGACCGAGACGCCCGACATTGCCGCCGGTGGCACCGGCATCGGCCATCACCGAAACCATGGCGGCAGCCAGGTCCGCAGGTGTTGCGCCGGGACGCGCTGCGGCAATGCCGGCCTCGGTCGCCCGCCAGACAATGTCCTGTGTCTTTGTCGTCTCGTCATCGAGATCGCCACAGGCAAAATTGCGGTCGAAGTCGCAGAAGTAACCGTCAAACGTGGCGCCGAGATCGATGAACAACACATCGCCAGTGGCGAGGTTGCGGTCATTTGGCCCGACGATAATCTGGTCATAGCCGCCGGCACCGGCGGTCACCGCCATGAACGGTATGGCATCGGCGCCCTGCCGGATCAGCTCTGCCCTGAAGGTGCGGGCGATTTCATGTTCGTTCATGCCGGCGGACAATTGACCGGGCAGTGTGGCATAAGCGTCACTGCCGATCCGGCAGGCCCGTTCGATCTTGTCCACCTCAACCGGCGACTTGACCATGCGCAGCCGCCAGATAAGCGGGGATGCGTCGGCGAATTCGATACTGGAGCAGGCTGCCCGGATACGGTCAAAATCGGCAACCGGCATGCGGATGACGCTCTCGCGGCCGATCTCCCAGCCAACGCGGCCGAAGCGGCGCGGACAGTCAGCCAGCACCTGCGCCATTAAAGACACGCCGTCATCTTCGGGTTGTGGTGCCGGCCAGGTGCGGATGTCCTTCAGCCATGTCCCGGCCACGCCGGGCTCGCCGATGGTCGGGATCACCGCGACCGGTTCACCATCACGCGGCAGGATCAGAAACCAGGGCCGTGTCGGACTTTCCCAGAACTGGGTGGCGAAGCCGGCAAAATAACGCCAGTTGGGCGGGGCGGTAACAACAACTGCATCGAGGCTGCGGGCAGTCATTTCCACCTGCGCCCGCTGCAGGCGCGCTTCGAACTCCGACAGGTCAAAGCCGCGCGCCGGTGTCATCATGCAGCACCTTTGACCAGGCCACCTGTCAGCGCTCGCTCGATCAAGGCGCGGGTTTCATCGATGCCGTAAAGCGCGACAAACGAACCAAAGCGCGGACCCTGTTTTTCCCCGAGCAGAATTTCATACAACGTGTTGAACCAGGCCAGCGACACACCGATGCTGCCGTCCTTGTTCTGCTTGGTATAGGGCTCGCGGCGACCGACATCATAGATCGCAGACTGGATGTCCTCAGGCGCTGCACCCGCGGGTAACTTGGCCAGGGCGTCGGACAGATCACGCAGGGCTGCAGCCTCGTCTGGCGTTGCCTCCCGGTACTGCTTGGCCGGCCTGACAAAGTCTTCAAAGTAACGCAGCGCGAAACCGGCAAGCTGGTCGATGTGCGGGTGCGTCTCGGGGCTGGTGTCAGTCGAATAGCGCTGGATGAACGCCCACAGGCCGTCCTTGGTCTCGGCATTGGCCACCGCTGCCAGGTTGAGCAGAAGCGCAAAGGTGACCGGCATGTCGGCCTTCGGCGGATTGCCCTCGTGGATGTGCCAGGCCGGGTTTGACAACCGGTCCTTGAGATCCTGGCGCTGGAACCCATTCAGGTGCTGGAAATACTCGTCGACGGCGCGCGGAATGACATCGAAGTACAGGCGTTTTGCCGTGCGAGGCTTCTGGAACATGAACATCGACAGGCTCTCGGTCGGGGCATAGGTCAGCCATTCGTCAATGGTCAGGCCGTTGCCCTTGGACTTGGAGATCTTCTCGCCGTTCTGGTCCAGGAACAGTTCGTAGACATAATGTTCCGGCGCATGGCCGCCCAACGCCCGGCAGATGCCATCATAGATCGGTGTGTTGGTCTGGTGGTCCTTGCCGTACATTTCAAAGTCGACGCCAAGCGCCGCCCACCTGGCGCCGAAGTCCGGCTTCCACTGCAGTTTCACATTGCCGCCGATCACCGGCAGGGTGACATCGGTCCCGTCTTCATCCTCAAACGTCACCGTGCCGTCAGCGGCATTGACGTCTTTCATCGGCACATACAGCACGCGGCCTGATGTGGGCGAGATCGGCAGGAAGCATGAGTAGGTGGCGCGGCGCTCCTCGCCGAGTGTCGGCAGCATGATGTCCATGATCTTCTGGTAGCGCTCGCAGGCGCGCAACAGGATGTCGTCGAACCTGCCGGACTTGTAGTATTCGGTCGCGCTGGCGAATTCGTAGTCAAATCCGAACGTGTCGAGGAAGCGGCGCAGCATGGCGTTGTTGTGGTGGCCGAAACTCTCATACTCCCCGAACGGATCGGGTACCACGGTCAGTGGCCGGTGCAGGTGTTCCTGCAACAAGTCCTGCCGGGGCACGTTGTCAGGCACCTTGCGCATGCCGTCCATGTCATCTGAAAAACACAACAACTTTGTCGGCATGTCCGAGATAAGCTCGAATGCACGCCGGATCATGGTGGTGCGAGCCACCTCGCCGAACGTACCGATATGCGGCAGGCCGGACGGCCCATATCCGGTCTCAAACAGGATATAGTCGTGCCGTGTCTGGCGTTTCTCGATTCGCTTGAGCAGTTTGCGGGCTTCTTCAAACGGCCACGCCTTGCTTTCCAGCGCGGCAGCGCGCAGTGCGGGGTCGACAGACGGCTTTGACGGACTAGACATGGACAATTCAGCATTCATTTCTTGAAAAAAGCAGAGCCCAGGCTCTGATGTCGGGCGAAAAGCTGTGCCACATTGCGACGCGAACATAAAGAGCCGAATCGATAATTGATGAACGACCCGCAGGATCAAAATGCCACAGCGCAAACTGCCGGCAGCAACCGCTTGCCGCCGGTCATGGTGCTGGACGGTGTGTCCGCCCTGCGCATCACTGCCGGCGAGCCACCGGAGGCAATAAAGCCGGCTGCCGCCCTGAATGCCCTGGGTGATGAGGCCCATGTCGTCTGCCACGCCGGCTACCTGGTCAACCGGCTGGCGCTGGCGGCGCAGGTGCCGCAGGGCGTGGTGCGTACGGCGCGGGATCAGGCGCACCTGGATGTGTGCGAACTGTTTGCCTTTGTGGCACCGGCAGTGATGGCGGTGCCGACGCCGCGGGGCTTAAGTGCCGCGTTCGGGCTGGAGACAAACCTGCCTGATGCCGAGCTGATCGTAAACCTTGCCCAGGCCCTGCTCGACCGGGTCGGCCACAACAGCTATCCCAATTCACGCGAGACGTTCCAGGTGGCGCAGTTTCTCGACCGGGGCAAATGGCCGTGGGCAAAACTGGTCATCAAGCACCTTGGCCGAGATCCGGCGAGCGATGCAGCGTCGGTGTTTGCCACCGGGCTGAATGTCTGGGACAGGCTGGATGAATGGGAGGATGACGGCCCGCGACCGCCCGGCGCCCATGAACCTGTAACCGCGGCTGAGGCCAAGACATTCCTGGCCGGCATTTTAGGCGGATCATCGGAAGCCCGTCCGCAACAGGTCGACTATGCAGGCGCGGCGACGGCGGCGTTCGAGCCACGCGAAACACCCGCCCGCAATGCCATCGTGCTCGCCGAAGCCGGCACCGGGCTGGGCAAGACACTGGGTTACCTCGCGCCGTCTTACCTGTGGGCATCGCGCAACAAGCAGGCGGTTTGGATTTCCACCTACACCAAGAACCTGCAGCGCCAGCTTGAGCAGGAGACCGCGCGACTGGTGCCGGACCCGGCGGAGCGCCGCCACAGGATCGTGGTGCGCAAGGGACGCGAAAACTATGTCTGCCTGCTCAACATGCAGGAGGCGTTTGCGCGCATGACCGCATCCAACCCGAGGTCGGCGCTGATGGCCGGGCTGATTGCGCGCTGGGTGCGCCATTCGAAGGACGGCGACATGGTCGGCGGCGACTTTCCCGCCTGGCTGATGGGCCTGTTCTACGACGCCAATACCGGCGAGCGCGCCATGACCCCGATGGGCCTGGGCCTCACCGACCGGCGCGGCGAATGTATCTATTCCGCCTGCCCGCACTACCGCAAATGCTTTATCGAAAAAGCGGTCCGCGCCGGCCGCAAGGCTGACCTGGTGATTGCCAACCACGCGCTGGTGCTGCACCAGATCGCCGTGGACCATGCCATTGGCGAAGCGCAAGTGGATGAAGACCAGGAACGCGCCGGCGGACTGAAGCGGCTGGTGTTCGATGAGGGCCATCACCTGTTCGACGCGGCTGACAGTGCGTTTTCCGGCCATCTTACGGGGCAGGAAACCACCGAGCTCAGGCGCTGGATCCGGGGTCCGGAATCACAGCGGCGCCGGGGCAGAGGCCTGGTCGACCGGCTCGGCGACCTGGCCGGTGACGATGATGAGGCCGAAGACCTGCTGGCAGCGGTTCTGGCCGGTGCGCTGTGCCTGCCCGGACCCGGCTGGATGCGGCGCATCCAGGCCGGCCAGGCGGACGGTGAAACCGAGGCTTTCCTGAGCCTCGTGCGGCAGCAGGTGACGGCGCGCGCTGACTCAAGGCAGACCGGCAACCTGGAAACCGACTGCCGGCCGTTCATCGACGGATTGCAGGCAGCAGCCGGCACGCTTGCCGCCGCCATGATCGACCTGAAGCGGCCGATGACGGCGCTGGCCCGCCGGCTGATGAAGCGTCTGGATGACGAGGCGGCCGAACTGGCCAGCACGGAACGGGCTCGCATCGAGGCACTGGCGCGGTCCCTGACCCGGCGCTCGGAACTCATGCTCGGCGGTTTCATCGAAATGCTGAGCCGGTTGGTGGATGAACCCCGGCCGGAATTTGCCGAATGGTTTTCCATCGAGCAGGCCTGGGACCGGGAGATCGATACCGGCCTGCATTCCCATTGGATCGACCCGACCGTGCCGCTGGCCAGCGCGGTCCTGCAACCGGCCGACGGTATCATCATCACCTCTGCCACACTGCGCGACCGGCCGCCGGAAATGCCGGATGACTGGCGCAATGCGGAAATGCGCACCGGCTCGGTGCACCTGCCCTATCCGGTCATCCGACACAGCTGGGAGTCGCCGTTCGATTACCTGAACAATTCCCGCCTGATCGTGGTCAATGATGTGGGCCGTGAGAACATGGATCAGCTGGCGGCTGCCTACCGGGAATTGTTCCTGGTGTCGCGCGGCGGGGCTCTCGGCCTGTTCACGGCGATCTCTCGCTTACGCGCCGTGCACCGGCGCCTGGTGCAACCCATGGCGGAGGCCGGACTGCCGCTTTATGCCCAGCATGCCGATCCGATCGACACCGGCACGCTGGTCGACATGTTCAGGGCGGAGAAGAACGCCTGCCTGCTGGGCACCGACGCGGTGCGCGACGGGATCGACGTGCCGGGAGAATCGCTTAGGCTGATCGTCATGGATCGGGTACCGTGGGGCCAGCCGACCATACTGGAGCGGGCGCGGCGCGGCGCATTCGGCGGCCAGGCCTGGCAGGACATGCAGGTCCGGCTCAGATTGCGGCAGGCATTCGGACGCCTGATCCGGCAGTCGACGGACAGGGGTTGTTTTGTGATGCTGGATGCGCGTATGGCAAGCCGGTTTTCAACGGCGTTCCCGCCCGGTATGACCATCGAGAGAACCGGCCTTGTAGACGCCATCGAGATTGTGAAAGAGTTTGGAGCAACCCGAGAATGACCAAGACAATGACCAAAACCAAGACCATCAACCATCATCAGGCACTCATCTACGTAATGATGACGATGATCGCCGTCGACGCCAAGATCGGCAATGCGGAACTGGCCCGCATCGGCAGGCTGGTACAGACCTTGCCGGCGTTTTCCGGCTTTGATCCCGAACGCCTGACCCACGTGGCGCAGGAGTGCGGGGAAATCTTGCAGGAAGATACCGGCCTGCAGACCGCCCTGGCGCTGATCAAGGCCGGGCTGCCGGCGGTGTTGCGTGAAACGGCCTATGCGCTGGCGGTCGAGGTGGCCATTGCCGACCGCAATATTGCACGCGAGGAAATCCGCTTTCTGGCCATGCTGCGCGATGCACTGGACCTGACCAAATTGCAAACAGCGGCACTGGAGCATGCCGCCATCGCCCGCTATCAAAGCGCCTGATCAATTCGGAGCGGGAGAGACCACATGGCAGAGTATCAACTTTATTGCTTCGGCGAATCCGGCAACGCCTACAAAGTCGCCCTGATGATGGAACTGTGCGGCGCCGACTGGAAGCCGCGGGTCGTAGACTTTTTCAACGGCGAAACCCGGTCGGATGAGTACCGGTCTGAAATCAACGAGATGGGCGAGGTGCCGGTGCTGGTGCACGGCAAACGCAAGCTGACCCAGACCGGTGTGATGCTTGAGTATCTGGCCGGCAATTTCGGCAAGTTCGGCTGGAACAATGATGACGAGCGCCGCGATATCCTGCGCTGGATGTATTTCGACAATCACAAGTTCACCAGCTACAACGCCACGCTGCGCTTCATGCTGACGTTTCTCAACAGCGGCGAAACACCGGTGACGGA
>JBPCVV010000028.1:0-14976 GCA_051010195.1 Anderseniella sp.
CCCAAATCGTTTCACTCAGTCGTTGGTGTTAGTTGATACCAGCGTCGAAGTCTTATGAGTTCTTCTACCCTTGGCCCCTCCCCGAAGTCCCGCCTTCCCAACATTTGTCTGTTCTGCATTGAGAAACAGACATGGGCGCCGGCGCTCGATGATATCCGGAAACAGCGCATAGCCGAAGTCGGGCAGATGCCGCCCCGTGACCGCCTGGGGTCACAAACATCCGATTGTCACAGAGTTGATGCCATAATAGATTTGCACCTTAACAAGAGAAGTTAGGAAAAGGAGCGTCACGTGAGGAAAATTGCTTCACTCGGTTTGGCCGTCGCCGCAACGTTGTGTTCTGCCGCCATCGCAATGGCTGAAGAAAAAAAAGTGGGCGGAACGGTTGGGGAAATGTCGATGACGAAAGACGATACCGGCATCTTTGAACCTGAAAACTTTTCGCCTTACGCCGGCAGACGTTTTCCAACTCAAGTCCTTTGGGGCGATACACACCTCCATACATCCAATTCACTCGATGCACGGGCATTCGGTGTCGTTCTTTCCCCTGACGACGCATATCGATTTGCAAAAGGAGATGAGATCACCACAAGCCATGGTCTGCGCGTAAAGCTCTCCAGACCGCTGGATTGGCTGGTTATCTCCGATCATTCGGATGGAATGGGCGCGATGAACGAAATCATCGCGGGAAATCCCTCCTTGATGCGGGACGAGGTCGTGCGAGATTGGCACGCCCGGCTTAAAAAAGGTGGGGAATCCGCCATGGATGCAACCATGGAGGTAATAGGAGTTTTCGCCGGTATCTCGGGTAAATCTATGCCGGCCGCGGTTCTCGACCCCCGTTTCGTGCAAACAGTTTGGGATGAGTATCTCGAATCCGCCGAGAAATTCAACAAACCCGGCCAATTCACCACAATAATCGGATACGAATGGACCTCGACTGAAGGCGGCAATAACTTACACCGCAACGTACTTTATCGTGACGGCATACGACGCGCAGAGCAGGTACTTCCCTATACCACGGAAAAGAGCTTCAATCCCGAGGACCTGTGGACCTGGATGGAAGCGTATGAAAAGCAGACCGGGGGGCGAGTTCTGGCTTTGGCTCACAATGGAAACGTCTCCAATGGCCTTATGTTTCCGGACGAGACCAACCCAGCGACAGGCAAACCACTGACCGGGGATTATGTGCAACGGCGCGCCAAATGGGAGCCGATGTATGAAGTCACGCAGATCAAAGGCGACGGTGAGGCCCATCCTTTTTTGAGTCCGAATGATGAATTCGCGGATTATGAAACATGGGACAAAAACAATCTCGGACCCGTGCCCAAAGAAGACCACATGCTTCAGCGAGAGTATGCCCGCGAGGCTTTGAAAAACGGGCTGAAGCTTGAATCTTCTCTGGGGACCAATCCATACAAATTTGGCATGGTGGGGTCGACCGACAGTCACACCGCGTTGGCTACCGCAGGCGAGGACAACTTCTTTGGAAAGCATTCCGGCGTTGAACCAACGCCTGGGCGTTGGGAGCATCTGGTCGGCGAATTTGGACCCACCAGAATACTCGGCTGGGAGATGGCAGCTTCGGGCTATGCGGCAGTATGGGCAGAAGAGAATACCCGCCGCGCGATTTTTGACGCTATGGAGCGAAAAGAAGTTTATTCGACCACCGGACCTCGCATCATGGTGCGTTTCTTCGGAGGTTGGGAATATACCGAAGATGATGCGCGAAGCAGGCGCCCTGCGGAGGTCGGCTATGCCAAGGGAGTTCCAATGGGAGGCGACCTCACAATGGCCCCCAACGGCAAGGCCCCAACTTTCCTGGTCGCAGCGTTGAAGGACGCATTGAGCGGCAACCTCGACCGCATCCAGATCATCAAAGGCTGGCTTGATGCTGAGGGTAAGACGCAAGAAAAGGTTTACGATGTTGTCTGGTCAGATGATCGAAAACCTGACTCAAAAGGCAAATTGCCACCAGTCGGAGATACCGTGGATGTGGCAAATGCGACATTCACCAATACCATCGGTGCTCCGGAATTGATAACCGTCTGGTCCGATCCGGACTTCGATCCAAAAGTGCGTGCCTTCTATTATGCCCGCGTGATCGAAATCCCAACACCGCGTTGGACGGCGTATGATGCCGTTCGTTTTGGAGATAAAATGCCAAGCGAAGTCAAAATGAAGACACAGGAACGCGCCTACACCTCGCCCATTTGGTACACACCTTAAGTGGGAACCGAGTATCCGGGTGGGTCAATAAATGCCACCAGCAATCGTTTCGTCGTACGACAGTTGCAATCCTGCCCGGCAAACGGATTCGCGTCCTGTCGCCGGCGATGCGACGGCACAGGCAACATTGTGGCATTTCCATCCGGCTGACCGGCACATTGCCGTCACAAGTGGGGCCGCGCCGCTTATCCCAACACCCCAGCAGAACCGCAATGCAGTCTGTTAGGACTCGACAATCATCCGCAGTTAAAGTGACGGACAATTGTGGCGGCCTACTCACTCCCCCACTTTGCACCGGCAAAACCGGCATATTTCCGCCAAAAACTCGCCGCAAGTCTGTGCTCGTGAACATGGTGAATGCGCTAACGAATAGAACTGATCACGCTCTTGCATCGCTCAAAGGTCCCGGTCGGGAGAGCCCCGCCCTGTAGCCTTCCGGCGTGGTGCCTATGTACGTCTTGAAGGCGCGGTAAAACTGTGGAGTTGAGGAATAGCCCACTTCATGCGCGATCTGATGGATTGCAGCTTCGGGCTCAGCGAGAAGTTCGCGCGCCCGGCGCATGCGGCAATGGAGCACCAGATCGCGGTAGTTCAGGCCGTCTCCGGAGAGACGGCGCTGCAGCGTGCGTGGCCCCAGACCCAAAACAGCGGCCGTGCCTTCAATGTCGACATCCTGCTCGAGCAGGCGGCGTTCGACGACATTTACGACCATACTCGGCAAATCGCGCGGCAACTCGTCACCAGTGCGGCGCACATCGGCCACGCTCAGCATCTGGCCGGGCTCGATACGCCGCGTGCCGTTGCTATGATGGACAACCTCCCGGTTGAGGACAACCGAGATATCGTCCCTGCCGAATGTTACAGGGGCGTCGAACAAACACTCATGATCCTGCGCCCAGCGGCCCTTGGCGTAGCAGGTGTCGATCCGAAGTGGCTGCCAGCCCTCATCCAAATAAGCGCCAATAAGGGTCGAGAGCCCGCACAGGGTGAAATCACCGCTATGCCGCCATCCGGCCAAGTTCTGATAAATGTTGTGATAGCCCACGCGCAGTTCGTCTCCGTCCGCCGCAAGGCGCAGAGAGCTGCCGCTTTCGTGGTAGGGAAGTGCGGTTTGAAAGCGTTTCAATGCCGTTAAGAGGTTTGGCGCCTGGATGGCGTACAGGCAAGCGAGGCCATAGTCTTCGGCCGTCAGCCCGCTGCTCGCCACCAAGCCGAAGGAGCGCGCGGAGGTGATACGTGCGGCGTTGTCGTAAAGGCAAATGAGGTCCCTCATGGGGACAACGGCATCGGGCGTCTCTAAGATCGAAATCGACATGTCCTGATCGTGGAAGACGCGCCCTAATCCCTTTTGCCCGGCCATTTCGCGAAGGAGATCGGGCATCCCGCCCAAGTCCCTTATCCGTCCGTATCCAAATTCCGTCACGCCAAGTACTCCGACATACTCGTGTAAGGGCCTTGGGCGGTCGCCCCGCTTGGCGGTTGCCATTGCCGTGATCCTAGCAGGTGGTACGTCTGGCTGGCAATTGCCGCTGAGAACAATTTGGCCCCGCAATGCGAGGCTAGGACGTGATTAAGAACCGATAGCATCAGGGAGATTGTTCACCATATGATCTTGTAACCGGCTTCAATCGTGAAATCCCAGGGTCGATCGCTACCTATTCCGGCCGAGGGCCGCAGATATACGCTGTGTCCCTTGTGGGGAATAACATCGTCCAGCATCGTTCCGGCCTCCGCGTCAAACCAGAAGAGCTGTTTATTGTTTTCGTAGTCGATCGAGGCCTGCGGGTTGAGGAGAATCCACTGCTGCTTATTGTTAAAGGTCTTTAGGACGAAGAGATCTATATTCCCCTGGTGAATCTCCCCCGCACCGCTTTCTTCGTAGACGCTGAACTGGTGTTGATAGCCCGGCGCAATCAAGTCAACCAGACCCCCAAAGGGCGCAAAGAAGCCTAGAAAGATTTGCGGGCCGAAGGACAACGCATTACTGCTCAGGACGTCGCGGGAACCTGTTGGTATGAAGATCTCGACACCGGCCGCGATCGCAAACCTGTTCGGCGCGTCCAGGTAAGGAACGGTCAGGAAACGAAATCCGTGTCGCCAAGGCCGAATTGGTCCACCCCGGCCAGGTCGATATCCAGATGGGTCGCCCGTGTTTTGCTGCGGAACTGCCACTTGCCGTCCGCAAAAGGAGCGCGGAACTCGAATGTCGTGATGTTCTGTTCGGCGTCTCCCGGCAGGTTCAGCCACCGGTACTCGTTGTAAAGCCGCGCATCAAAGGTGAAGTTGATCGGGTTAGTGCCGGTCTGGTCGGATTTTTGGGCTAAGCCTCCCTCGTCGTCAAATTCTTCCGCGTGTAGCGACGGCATGATTGCCAAGCTGGAAATCATGACCAGGGCGGCGATTGATTTCAGGTAAGATTTCATTATTTGAACCCCCTCACTAACCGAACATTGAACTCAGCTTCCTCGTATGCGCAAAGTGCAAAACTCCAACGAGCTACGGAACATGAACAACGCTCGGACCCAATTTAACCCTAGATACAACGATCTCTATCCGAATGACATAACAGGCAGCGATTTTGTCGCATAATGCAAGTGGAGCTTACATTGCGAGCATGTAAGATTGATCCAACGCTGTTTGGATGGGGTAGATGACAATGTGGAAAGCGGCAGTCCAGGCGGTTCTCGCATGTATGTTTTTTCTCGGCACCTTGCCAGCCCACGCGCAGGACAAGCCAAACGTCATCCTGATGTTGGCGGACAATGTCGGTTACGGCGACATCGGTGCCTTTCAGGGCGGGGAGATAAGGGGAATGCCTACTCCCCGCATCGACCAACTGGCCAGTGAGGGGCTGACCCTGACCCAGTTTCTTACCGAACCCGGGTGTACTCCTTCCCGGGCCGGTTTGAATACCGGGCGCCACTCGCACCGCAGCGGGTTGGGTTCGATCATCGTTGCGGGAACGCCGAATACATTGGCGGCGGAAGAGATCACGATGGCCGAGTTGTTCAAGAGCCGCGGCTATGCAACGGCAATGACGGGTAAATGGCACCTGGGCTCGGAGGAGCAGAGCTTGCCGACCAACCAGGGTTTTGATGAGTACAGGGTTGGTGTATTGGAAACGACGGACAGCACCTTGTACCGGCCAAACATGCAAAGAGCCGGGTTGTCCGCCGCATTCATCGATGCTACCGCGCCGAAAATCTGGGAAGGGGACGCAAAAAACGGTTTGAAACCGGTGCGTGAATACACGGTTGAATACCGGAAACAAGTCGAAGGCGATATTGCCAGGGCATCCGTCGATCTCATCAATAAGCTGTCGAAGAAGGACAAGCCCTTTTTCCTCTACGTCGGTTTTACCAATAGCCACTATCCGTCAGTAACCGCGCCGGAGTTTGAAAAAAAATCTCCTGCCGGGCCTTATGGCGATGCCATCATGGAACTCGATTACCGCACCGGCGAGGTGCTCGATGCCATAAAAGCGGCGGGGATCGAAGACAATACCATCGTGATCTGGATTTCGGATGACGGTGCATCACCGCTAACCGGCCCTTCCGCGTCGCGCGGCGGATCCAACGGCATGTGGGCGGCTGAGCTCGGTGACGGCAGGGAAGGCTCTCTGCGTACCCCTGCCATGATCAAGTGGCCCGGCAAGATCAAACCTTCCAAATCCAACGGCATGGTGTCGATACACGATTTCTTCACGACGCTGGGCAGCATTATTGAAGCCGATATTCCGGACGACAGGGCGATCGACGGCGTCGATCAGACCGATTTTTTCCTGGGCAAGCAGGATCACTCCAACCGGGAGAGCCTGCTCACATTCCTGGGTGATGAGATCGTGGCCGTTAGGTGGCGGCACTTCCGTATCTACCCCAAGCAGTTCACCGCGACTCCGGGCATTCCGCCGATGACGGGAATTTTCGGAGCCAGAATGGAAACCAACAGTTACCCGATAGTCATCAACCTCTTCGCGGACCACAAAGAGGAACACAACATTCTTGCGGACCATGCATTCGTGCTCGGTCCGTACCTGAAGATCATTGGAGCTTACAGAAAGTCACTACTGAAGGATCCGAATCCCCCGGCTTTCTCGTTGACCAAGTTCAAGTAACGCCGGACTAACCGCGCGCCATACGAGGTGACTGACTGGGTGGTGACAATGAAACCAATACCGAGGCAGTCGAATCGCATCAGTTCTAAAAGCGCGTCCACAATCAAGCTGAAGATGGACAAGACCATGGCGATGACCACCCAGGAATGCGCCTACACCTCGCCGATTTGGTACCTGCCGCGCAGAACCGATTTGTCGGTGCACTCCCAGGCAAAGCTAAGCGCAATTGCAAGACAGCTGAACGAACGGCCACGCAAGACCTTGCAATATCAAACTCCAGCTGAGAAGTTTGCTGAGTGTGTTGAGGCGATCGATTGAATCCACAGCCAGAAGGCGACATCGTGATACCGGTGCAGTGGTCCCCGCAGCATCAAAAGGACCCTTGGATCAGGGTTTTGCATTCGCGGCGGCGCATCACCAGAACAACAGAAACCGCTTGATGATCACGGCATTGGCGATGTCGACAAAGAACGCTGAGACGAGCGGAAGCACAATGAACGCGACCGGTGACGGTCCGTATCTCTGCGTGACAGCCGTCATGTTTGCGACCGCCGTTGGCGTCGCTCCAAGGCAGAACCCGGCGAAACCCGCGGAGATCACAGCGGCGAAGTAAGTGCGGCCCATGGCCCTGAAAACGATGAACACGATGAACACGGTCGCAACCGCGGCCTGCATCAACATGGTGACGGTCAGGACAGCGGCGCTCGAGGCCAGCGTCCAAAGTTCCATGCTCATCAGTGACATCGAGAGAAACACCGACAGACTGAATTCCGAAATCAGGTCAGTCGACTTGTTGCGGCTGCGCCACTTTCGCCAATGGAAGAGGGCAGGCAGCAGGTTCGCCAGGAGTATTGCGCTAATAAGGCAGGGAACGAAGAGCGGCAGCTTGATGCCTACTTGCTCAAGGGCAATGAACACGGTGTAGCCGAGCGCGATAGCCACGTGGATCCAAAGAATGCTGCGCATGATCGAGACCTGGGTAATCTCGTTATCCTCGTCAGGATCCTCCACAATGTCGGGAGCGGCCGCGGTCGGGACGTGTTCCTCCGAATCTATCTCCGCGACCAGATTGTTTCTGTCAATGAGGAACTTGGCGATTGGCCCGCCGAGGATGCTGGCAAGGATCAGGCCGATCGTTGCTGCCGCAATCCCGAGCTCGGCCGCGCCGGTGATCGCATACCCTGATTCGATGGTCGGCCCCCAGGCTATTGCCGTACCATGCCCGCCAATGAGCGACGCCGTTCCGAGCAGCACTCCGGTCTGCGGCGGCAGGTCAAAGAGCACGGCACCAGCCGCGCCGATCAGATTCTGGACGATCATGTAGGTGATGGTCAGACCAAGCAGAATGGCAAGGATTGGTCCGCCGCGGATCAAGTCTGAGACGCGTGCATTCAATCCGACCGTCGTGAAGAAATAGAGGAGAAGGAGATCGCGCGCCGCCAGATTGTATTCGATCTCTCTTCCGGTGAGAACAACGATCCCCAGCGCAATAAACGCTGCCAGCAGCCCCCCGCTCACAGGTTCCGGAATGCTGTAGCGCTGCAGCACCGGATGCCGGCGGGTCATTCGCGCGCCCAGGAAGTACACGATGATGCCAAGCGTGAAAGCTCCGAGTGCATCTATCTTGATTGGCGCGAGAAGCGTTTCGGTTTCCATGGACGACCTCTTATCTTTCGGGGAATACTTGAGAGCTGTGTAAAACGCGCCACATTTTGGCGAAGGCCAAAAACGCGTCCAGCTATGACGATTGTTTGTGTTGTTGTAGTTGCGCCAATGCTCTCACAGTATCCGTTCTCCCGAAGCAACTCAATCGGGCGAGACTTCGTGAGAAGACCAAGCGCTGCTTTTCTGGACGTTCTCATGGAAGCCTAGCCAATTTTTCTACGCACAATATGGAACCGAATTTCTACCAATCCCCTTCCGTTGAAATTTTCAACACACGGCCACAGTGCTTGCAATGAACCGCGCCCGGATCGTGACGGTCCAATCCACAATCGGGCATGGAAATGAAACCTTGACCGGTCGGAAGATCGTCTGCACGAGCCGCAAAAACAGCGCCACCCCAACCACCATTTCACATCCCGGAGCGGTTTGCTCCTTCTTTAGGCCTGTACAGCGCCACGAGCCGCGCAACGAGTATCGCCACGTAGAGCACGCCGAGGGCGGCTTCGAGCGCCGCCCACAGGCGCGCGAACGAGTTTACGGGACTGATGTCTCCATATCCGAGCGTCGTCAGAGTGGTGAGGCTGAAATAGACCAGTTGGTTCCAGCGTGTGACCTGATCTGCGCTCAAGCCGCTGAATGAGCCGGGGGCCAGGTCCTCGATCAGTTCGAAGGAAGCGGCCCAGGTGGTGGCAATCAGGAAATACACCGCGGCTGCCCCACACAAGACATCGAAACTCGGGGTACTTTCAATCAATATCCTCCTCAGTATAACAACCATGGTGAGGGCCAGGAGTGCGGCGCCGAGAAAGTCTGCGGCAATATCGACAAGGCGGTCATCAAAAAACAGCCGTGCCAACCGCAGCGCTGCTGCCAGAAGCGCCAAGATCAATGCGACATGGAACAGAGCGGGGCGATCGTTCATCGTGTTGACGGCCGCCACAATCACAATGAGGAAGCCCACAGCGAGCCACAAAGGCCCAAGCCCGGCCAGCTCGATTATGGTAGTGAAAATCAGAAACAAGAGCACCACGATCAGGACGGTCAACAAGCGGTACTTTTGGGCTATAGTTCTCAGGCTGCTGTTATCGCTCACAAGTCTTATCCTCTCAGGCCGGACCTTCTGGCGACAGGCAATTGCGCAAGGCCTATCTGCCGCCGCGCGACGGCGGCACGGCCATTTCATCACCGACATCGAACGCTAGCACGATTTGAACCTGTCATCAGGTTTCCGTGTCTGATGTCAGCTCGTGGGTTGAACAATTCGATTGTCGCAAAATGTCAGCCGACGAGGGACTGTGCGACGTTAGGATGGAAGCGGGCTAGCAAAAGCTGGCGCGAGAAAGATTGAGGTTCGCTGCGTTGAAATCAACAAGTTGGTTCGTTCCCCGACCCTGAAGGCGAAGCACGGAATTGACAAGCGCCGGATAAAAGCTTGAAACTGCAAAGGGTGCACGAAACAGGCGAGCAGAGAAACTGACAATGCGGATTTCAAATATACCCACTGCCGTCCTTGCGCTTTCAGCGGCCCTGTCGGTCTCTGGCTGTGAGGAAGAACAGCTTGAAGTCGTACCGCAAATCCGGGCAATTAAAACTTATACCGTAACCGAGGTCGCGTCAGGTCAGTCGCGCAAATTTTCCGGGCAGGTATATGCAACGGATTCTGCGACCCTAAGTTTCCATGTCAACGGCAAAGTTACTGAAATGTCCGCAAAACAGGGCGACCGGGTCGAGAAGGACCAGGTGCTCGCGGTGGTCGACAAGCAGCCTTATGACCTGGACGTTCAATCGGCAAAGGCTGAACTCGAAAAGGCCAGAGCTAATTTGACGCGCGCGCGTCAGGAATTTGAACGTCAGGAGACGCTGTACAAAAAGGGCTGGGTCGCAAAAAAGGCTCTTGACGGCGTACGAGCGCAGTTCGACTCTGGAAGGAGCCAGCTGGACTTTGCGACGTCAAAACTCAACCTGGCCAAGCGTGATCTGCGGCTAACGGAACTCAAGGCGCCTTACCTTGGCTCCATTTCGCGCAAGCATATTGACGCATTTACCGAGGTAAAGACAGGACAACCGATTTACGACATCGAAGCGTCCGGAGCACTTGAGGTGCGCTTCGATATCTCCGAGACGATAATCTCGCGCGTTTCTCTCGGCATGCTTGCGACGATCAAATTTCCTACATCCGAGGGCACCATTCTGCGGGCACGCATCACCGAAATCGGTTCGAGCGCCGGCACGGCGAACGCCTTTCCTGTCAAGGCCAGTCTTAATGATCCGCCAGACGGGATACGGTCTGGCATGACGGCGGAAGCTACCATCCTGTTGAAGGAAGAAGGGACCGAGTCCGGTTTTTTGGTGCCCCTGGCAGCAATTGCCGCGGCTGACCAAGCAGGCCAAGGGTATGCTTTCATCTATGACCCGGCAACCCAGACCGTCAAAAAGAGCCTTGTTAAGGCCAAAGGTGCCACCGACAATTTTGTACATGTCTATGAAGGCATAAAGGCCGGCGATATCGTGGCCGTGGCTGGCGTGACGTTCCTGAGCGATGGTCAGAAGGTCAAGCTGATGCAACAGCGGACGTCAGACGCCCTCGGCACCTCCGGAGCAGCCCAATGAGCAGACGCGGAAATATCGCATGAGGGGCATCACCTCCTTTGCGCTCGAGAAGGACCGCTTGACACTCCTCTTTATCCTGCTCATGGCGGTTGCAGGCATTTTCTCTTACTTGACCTATCCCAAGCAGGAAGATCCCTCGATCCAGATACGCGAGGCGGTCGTTTGGGCCCACTTTCCCGGAATGCCGCCGCAACGAGTTGAAGACCTGATAACGCGCAAACTAGAGGAACAGATCAGACTACTTGGCGATGTCGACTACATTGAATCCGATTCCAAGCGCGGAATGTCATTCATGCACGTGGTCGCCCGTGATGAAGTGAAGGTGCTGAAAACGGTGTGGCGCGACTTGCGGGACAAACTCAAGGATGTTGCACCAAGCCTTCCCCGGGGCACGATCGGCCCGTTTATAAATGACGAGTTCGGCCTGACCGCGGTTGCCACAATCGCATTATGGGCCGAGGGTTTCTCACTTGCCGATACGCGCATCGTCGCGCGCAACCTGCGCGACCAGCTTTACTCACTCGAGGGCATCCGGCGGGTCGAGCTGTATGGCGCTCAGGATCAGCGGGTGTTCCTTGAACTGTCGAACGCCAAGCTTGCGGAATTCGGTATCAGCCCCCGTGTTGTGGTTCAGACCCTGCAACAGCAAAACATCATTTTGCCAGGTGGATTAATCGATGTTCAGGGCCAGAACATCGTTATCGAACCATCCGGCGATTTCGACAATGTCTCCGAAATCGAGGACGTAATCATCACGATCCCCGGCACCGAGCGTGTCACGCCCTTGCGCGATCTCGCCAAAGTCACCCGCGGCTATGTCGATCCACCAAACCAGCCGGTCTACTATAACGGTCGGTCGGCAATCGTTTTGAGCGTTTCCATCCTCGAGGGCGAAGGCGTCAACGCGGTGGAGTTCGGCAAGCGTCTGACGCGGAAAGTGAAGCAGGTTGAGCAAACACTTCCAGTTGGCTATGCCCTGGAGTATGCGACTTACCAACCACCTTTGATCCAGGCTGCCGTTCAGGGTGCAGTGACCAACCTGCTGCAGACTCTGGTGATCGTCCTGGTTGTTGTGGTGCTCTTCCTCGGGCTTCGTACTGGTCTCATCGTCGGCGCGTTCGTCCCCATGACCATGCTCATGAGTATGGCGATTATGCGCATGATGGAGATCGAGCTACAGCGGATGTCGATTGCCGCGCTGATCATCTCGCTCGGCATGCTGGTCGACAACGGCATCGTGATTGCCCAAGACATCCTTACGCGTCTGCAGAACGGAGAAGAGCGACGGCAAGCAGCCCTGAGCTCAGGTCGCACGCTGGCCATACCTCTTCTGATTTCAACATTGACCACCATTTTTGCCTTTGCCCCGATACCGCTCGCCTTGGGCGGGGCTGGTGAGTACACCAAGTCACTCGGCCTGGTGCTGATTATCACGCTGCTTTCATCCTGGTTTCTATCGATGATTATGACCCCATTGATGTGTGTGTGGTTCATGAAGGTCAAACCAAGGGAGGCTCAATCTGATGGCGGCGCGGCCGATCCGTATGCCGGGCGGTTCTATCGCATCTATCGGTCAATCCTGAAAGCCATGCTGCGCATCCGGATTTTGGTCTTGGCCTGTACGGTTGCTGCATTCGTCGGCGCGATCTTCGCGTCACAGTTGATCGTCAAAGAATTTTTCCCGGCAGGCGATCGCAATCAGTATCTGGTCTATCTCGATCTGCCGGCCGGCAGCCGCAGTGACAAGACAGCTGGAGTTGCGCTCAGGCTCGGCGATTGGCTGCAGGACAAGAGCGTTAACCCGGAGGTCACCGGTGCGGTTGCTTATGTTGGAGGCGGGGGTCCTCGCTTTTTCCTGTCACTTTCGCCGATCGATGCTGATCCCCACCTGGCGTTCCTGATCGTCAATACTGAGAACTCCGAGCAAATTCCTGCGATGGTCGAGCGCACGCGTAAATTTGCCCAGAACAATCTGCCGGAAGCGTTCACGCGCGTAAAAGCAATGTGGCTTGGCGCGAGCGAAACCGGGTTGTTCGAAATTAGACTAAGCGGGCCAGCATTTAATGTATTGCGTCAGAAAGCGGAGTCACTCATGCAAACCCTGCGGGCGGTACCGGGCATCGTCGACGTCATGCAGGATTGGGAGAACCGGGTTATCAGGATCAGTGTGAAGGTTGATCAGAGCCGGGCGCGGCGCGCCGGGGTCACGTCGCAGGATGTTGCAAACTCGCTCAATGCACTCATCAGTGGTGCGGAGATTACCCAATATCGCGAGGGCGACGAGGCCATTCCTATCATTTTGCGGGGGAGCGAAGCCGAGCGGACGAACGCCGCGACCATCGCGAGCCTCAATATCTATTCAAGCGCCCGCGGCACCAGCGTTCCGTTGGAGCAGATTGCCGACATTGAGGGAAGCTGGGATTTCTATCGCATCAAGCGGAGAGGTCAGGAGCGAACGGTCACCATCAGCGCCAAGCATCCGGTCCTGAAGGCCGATCAGATCTACGCGGCTCTGAAGCCGGCGATTGGCGCTCTGGATCTGCCGCCCGGCTATCAATGGCAGTTGGGTGGGGAACTTGAGCAGTCGGCAAAGGCACAAGGTTATCTATTCGCCAATATGCCCTACGCAATTGCGGGGATTGTCCTTTTGCTCGTCTGGCAGTTTAACTCTTTCCGTCGAGCCGGAATCATTTTGCTCACCATTCCGCTCACATTCATCGGTGCCACGATTGGATTGATCGTGATGAACTCGGTCTTCGGCTTCATGGTAATCCTGGGCCTACTCAGCCTGGCTGGTATTATCATCAACAATGGCATCGTATTGATCGATCGGATCGATATCGAACTCGAGGGGGGACACGAGCCCTACGATGCCATCATTACCGCATGTCTTGCGCGTCTACAGCCAATAATCATGACAACGGTGACGACGATCCTCGGGTTGATGACCCTAATCTTGTCGGTCGATCCGCTGTTCTTTGGGATGGCCGTTGCCATCGCCTTCGGATTGGGTGTGGCCACGATCTTCACGCTGGGCGTGGTGCCGGTGCTCTATGCAATGATGTTTCGTGTCAAAAACCCACCTAGAGCTGCAGCGGAACCCGCGGGTGCCGGTGTTGAGCAGTAAACAGGCGCCTTTGAATTGGCCATACCAATGAACTTTCGATGACGAGGCGACGGGCCGAATTTGCCGGAGCTTAGTGCGCTGACCTTTTCATCACCTCCGACCGGGGCGTAAACGTGAAACTGCTCCCCACGTGAAGACCAACAAGCTTGCCAAAGTCGACCGCTTTACTCCTGACTTCAGACACACGACAGCCCGCTTCGGGACGATGAGAAATGGTGCATCCCTGCCATAGGTGGATGGCCCCGGCATGTCCGAGATGGGTCAGAAGCAGCCGGTTTGAACCAGCGCGGAAAATGTCCGTTCTACATTCTAAAGCTGCCGACTTCTTGATTGGCGCGGAGAGTCCAGAAATGCCAACATCGGACAATCGCAACAAGCCTGGGCCTGGGTCCGACGGTCGGACTGGCCATCGGTGCCGGCCTCGCTACAAGCGAAAAGAAAGCGCAGGACAAACAAGACGCCGACAATTGCAATCCTGCCCGGCAAACGGATTTGCATCCTGTCGCCGGCGATGCAACAGCACAGGCAACATTGTGGCATTTCCACCCGGCTGACCGGCACATTGCCGTCACAAGTTGGGCCGCGCCGCTTATCCCAACGCCCCAGCAGAACTGCAATACAGGCTGTTAGGACTCGACAATCATCCGCAGTTAAAGTGACGGACAATTGTGGCGGCCTGCTCGCTCCCCCACCTTGCACTGGCAAAACCGGCATATTTGCGCCAAAAACTCGCCGCAAATCGGGTGCGCGGCCAAGCGGCATTCGAGTCACGCAACCGGTGCGATCAGTACGCTTATGTCCGGCACCGTGCCGTCCGGGCAGCGCAACAACAGCCGCCGCCTGCCCGCTTGACCGCATCAACACCGTTAGGCATCATTTTCCCTGCACAGGAGGAGGACCGATGCCGTGACCAGTGTCATCATAGCCTCACTCATAGCGATACCACTGGCAGCGGGAACCGCTGCCCCGGACCGGGCAGTCCATCCGTACTGGCTGTCGTCTGCAACCGAGAAAAACAGTCCGGCCGACATATCGCGACACTTCAAACGTGCTCAGAAAGGCGACGCTGAATCCCAGTTGATTGTCGGCAGGAAGTATCTCGAACTTCAAAATTTTTCCCAGGCCCTGTACTGGTTCGAAAAATCAGCCGGCCAGGGAAACAGCGAGGCACAGATACACCTTGGTGATGCCTATGCCCGCGGCAAGGGCGTTTCCGTTGACCTGGTCAAAG
>JBPCVV010000029.1:0-9173 GCA_051010195.1 Anderseniella sp.
AATGTCCATGTCAGGCATGCAGACGGCACTCTCGGTTGGGTCGAACATGCGCCTTTCGATGCAATTGTCGTAACAGCGGGCGGTCCAAGAGTCCCCGAAAGTCTCAAGCAACAACTTGCAATTGGCGGGCGTCTTGTCATACCGGTGGGTGCACATCCATCGCACCAGAGACTTGAAAAAGTGGTCCGTCGCACAGAAGATCACTATGACAGCACCAGTCTTGGAGAAGTCAGGTTCGTCTCTCTTGTCGGACAGGAGGGATGGCGTGAAGGAAGTGCCGGCCCGTGAACGGATTATCTGATGACCAGAACGGAGCAGCGTGCATGCCGCACAACTTTTCCCGCAACAGATCCAAGCAGGTAGTCGCTCAGTCCGGGCTGGTGTGAGGCAATCATTATCAGATCACAGTCTTGCTGCTGTGCCTGCGCAAGTATGATACTTGCCGGGTTGCCGTTCTTCACTATGATTTTCGTTGCTGCTGGCAGATCATGCTTCCGGATCAATTCCTTGAGGTCTGCTTCAGCGCTATTAACGACATTTTCGTGCAGACCGGTCGGCAATTCAAGTGCCACATAAGTTGGAATTTCCGGAACGACGTTCAGCAAAGTGAGTTGGCTTTTGTTGGTATCTGCGAGATACTTTGCTCTTTCAATCATCTCGCTGCCCTTCTCGATGTGCGCGAGATCGACCGGGACTAGTACTTTCTTGTACATGGGAGCACCTCCAAGTTGCTTTCATTTTATACGCCAGCTTTTGCCGTTGCCTTTTGACGCACATCAAGAAACCGGCCAAAGGCGGTATCTTGAAAGCCTGCGCAGAGGGCTAACGGCCGCCAGCTGGTACCTAGTTGTTGGTGGGAACCAGGACAATCGCCCCTGAGACATCGCCCCTCCTGAGGCGTTCCAGTGCTTCATTGGCTTCAGACACCAGCATAACATCTACCGATGTGTCGATGTTGACCTGAGACGCTGTTTGCATGAACTCATCGGCGTCCCTACGCGTCAGGTTGGCGATGGACTTGATGGTTCGCTCGCCCCACAGCAACCGATAAGGCATTGCAGGAACGTCGCTCATGTGAATGCCACCGAGAATGACGCGACCGCCCCTTTTTACGGCCTCCAGAGCAGTGGGGACCAGAGTACCTATCGGCGCAAAGATAATCGCTGCGTCGAGTTTCTCAGGAGGGGGCACGTTCGATCCTCCAGCCCACACGCAGCCAAGTGATCTGGCAAATTTCTGGGCAGTTTCATCACCTGGCCTTGTAAACGCATAGACGCTGCGGCCCTCATGCAGCGCGATTTGTGTGATGATATGAGCGGCAGCGCCAAATCCGTAGATACCGATTTTCCTTGCATCTGCGGTGGCTTTGAGTGAGCGGTGACCAATTAGTCCGGCACACAGCAAGGGTGCCACCTGCGCGTCGTCATAGCCTTCCGGTAGCGGAAAGCAATATCGGGCATCGGCAACCGCATGGGTCGCATAACCGCCATCAATCTGATAGCCGGTAAACAGGGCTGAGGCGCACAGGTTTTCCCGGCCGGAGACGCAAAAATCACAACTGCCGCATGTATAACCAAGCCATGCAATGCCTATCCTGTCATCGGGCGACAGGTCTGCAACTCCCTCGCCAACCGCCAGAACACGGCCGACGATTTCGTGGCCGGGAACAACAGGCAGCCTGGGATCCGGCAGTTCGCCGTCAATGAGATGCAGGTCCGTACGGCAAACGGCACACGCCAGAACCTGAACCAGAACCTGGCCCTTGCCAGGCTGCGGTATCTCCCGCTCAACAAGCCGCAAGGGTCTGCCGGTTCCCTCAAAGACCATTGCGTGCATATGGGAGGTGGCTTTGGTCATTCGGACCCTTTTTGTGAGGTTCCTAACACAGCGAGTTCGGGCGCCGGTACTTTCCGTTCAGGCTCAAATAAGCTCGAAACGTCATTCGACTGAGGAAGTTTCTCTGTCTTTACCGTGAAGCGCACAAACATCGTTTGATATTCGTCAATATGGCGGGACTGCGAGTTGTCTACTCTGTTGCTCAATCACAAGACGGGGAGTGGCGTGGCTCACCATGATGGTCTCGGTGTGTGCCTGCGGCCCCTTCCGGTGTCCGCGGTCCCGTCAGGTAAATAACTGTTCAGGAGAGTTGAAAATGGCGAAGTCCAAGACCAAGAAAGCAAAGGTCAATAAAGGCGCTGACAGTAAAAAGCAGTCTTCCAAGAAAGCGAAAACGCTGACTTCGGCGCTAGCACGAGGTGAAATATCAACGTCCGAACCCTTCCAGACCTTGCGCAAACAGGTTGATGATCTTTTCACCAACTTCACAGTCAGCTGGCCCCATTTCGAGATACCGAAGATTGAATGGCCGATGCTGGCCGGGGAAGGCAGTGATAGTGCGATTGCCAAATTCGATCTAAGCGAGAGTGGCAAGGCTGTGAAGTTGGTTGCCGACATTCCCGGCGTAGACGAGAAAGACGTCGAAGTGCTGGTTCAAGATGGTGTGCTCACGATCAAGGGAAAAAAGAACTCTGAACATGAAGAAGAAGGTGAGGATTTCTATGTTTCGGAGCGCAGTTTCGGTTCATTCAGCCGCGCGTTTCGCCTGCCGGATGGAGTCGATGAGCAGGCTGTGGATGCACATTTCGACAAGGGCGTCCTGACAGTAAACCTGCCCAAAGTTTCTAAAAGCAAAACCGAGGGTCGGCGCGTTCCGGTGAAAAAGAAGTAGCAGACGGGACGACACGCAGGTTGTTTTCTTTGCTGATTGATTGGAATCTCAAAATGCCATCAACGCTCTTTCTGACACAGACAGATATTGAGTTGCTGCTTGACGACGACGAGTTGTTTGAACAACTGAAAAGTGGTTTTGCAGCATTGGCAAAGGCCAGTCCTGAATTCCATGGGCGACGTTTCCCCGTTTCGCTGAATGCAGCGGACCCAGATGCGGCGGGGATGGTTCTGGCCCCGGGTCTGATACCTGGCATTCCGGCCTACACGGTCAAAGTGAATGCAAAGTTCCCTTCGCAACCGCCCGCCATCAAGGGGCTGGTCATACTGCACAGCCTGCAGGATGGTGCCATTCTGGCGTTGCTGGACTCCGGTTACCTCACGGCCAGGCGCACCGCCGCCGCTGGCGCTGTCGGTGCTGATGCCCTGGCCCGGTCAGATAGTGAAACGGTCTCCATCATTGGGTGTGGAGTACAGGGTTACGCCCAGCTTGAGTGGATGCTCAAGATACGTTCAATCAAGAAAGTCTTCCTGTATGACACGGTGCCGGAGCAGGTACAGGCTTTCGAGAAAAGAACACGGTCTGTGTTTGATGTTCCAGTGGATATTTGTGACAGCCCCAAACAGGCGGCTGGCCAGGGTGACATAATTGTAACGGCAACGTGGGCGCGCGAGCCGTTTCTGTCTTGCGGTGATGTCCGCCCTGGAACACACATTACAACTCTTGGTCCTGATGGACCCGGGGAAGCTGAAATTGCAGCAGATCTGCTTGAAACATCTCGGTTTTTTGCTGATGACGCCGGACTCCAGGTCGAGATGGGCGCAATTGGCGGCGCCGGGCTTGGTGCCGATGCTATCAGCGCAACCATCGGAGAAGTTCTCGCCGGCATGAAGACCGGCCGGCAAACCCCTGACGACATCACCATTTACGGCATGGTTGGCCTGCCTTTCGAGGATCTGGCTGCGGGGTGGCTTGTCTACAACAGGGCACTCAAGAGCGGTGCGGGCACACTGGTTGATCTTGCCGCATAGTCAACGAACCAGATGCTGAATTTGGAGCTTCGACGGTAAAACCACAGGCAAACCGCGGGAAAAAGACAAACGCATGTCGTCCACCTGGCCAACAATACCGAAGACACCCAGCGCACGTGCTCAAGCTGTTCTGGATGACTACGACAAAGTTTGCCGGGAGTTTTCCTGGGATGAGGCCAGAGCTTTACTCGACTACCTGCCGGACGGCTGTCTGAACATATGTCATGAAGCGGTTGATCGTCATGTGGACAAGGGCAACGGTGGCGTGCTGGCTTTGCGCTGGGTTGGCCGCAATGATGAAATTCAGGATTTCACATATGCTGATCTGCAAAGGGAAACATCAAGGTTTGCCAATGTGCTCAAGGCAAATCAGATCGGACCGGGCGATCGTGTGTTCTCTCTGTTGGGGCGGGTGCCGCAACTCTACATTGCCGCACTGGGTACGCTGAAGAATGGCAGCGTCTATTCACCGCTGTTTGCTGCTTTTGGTCCCGATCCGGTGCGCGCACGGATGGAGATCGGTGAAGCGACAGCTCTCGTGACCAGCCTTCAACTCTATCGCCGTAAAGTTGAAAAATGGCGTCATGAACTGCCCAGCCTGAAGCAGGTGTTTATCACCGATGACAATAACGGCGATCTGCCTGAGCGAACCGTCAGTCTGAGTTCAGCCATGGCATCCGCCTCGGTGGAGTTCGAAACTGCCCATACGAAGCCGGAAGACATGGCGCTGTTGCATTTTACGAGTGGCACGACCGGGCGTCCAAAAGGTGCGATACACGTTCACGAGGCGGTCGTCGCTCACGGCATTACGGGTCGATCCGCCCTGGATCTGCGTGCTGGAGACATTTACTGGTGCACTGCGGATCCCGGCTGGGTTACCGGAACTTCGTACGGCATCATTTCACCGCTGGTGAACGGCGTGACGATGATTGTCGACGAGGCCGATTTCGACGTCGAGCATTGGTATCGCATTCTCGAGCGACAGCAGGTCAGCGTCTGGTACACGGCGCCCACGGCTGTTCGCATGCTTATGAGAGCGGGCAGCGAACCGGCACGGAAGTATGACCTTTCGAAGCTGCGCTTTCTGTCAAGTGTGGGTGAGCCGCTCAATCCGGAAGCGGTTGCCTGGAGCGCCAAGACATTCCCGACGCCATTTCACGACAATTGGTGGCAAACCGAAACCGGTGGCATCATGATCGCGAATTTTGCGTCCGTGGATATCAAGCCTGGATCGATGGGCAAGCCGTTGCCGGGCGTGCAGGCTGGCATCGTCGAGCGTCGCGGTGATGACATCGTCGAGTTGACCGATCCCGGTGCACTGGGGGAACTGGCGCTGCGCCCCGGCTGGCCGTCCATGATGCGCGGCTACCTTAACGAAGAAGAACGCTACAAAAAATGTTTTGCCGGGGGCTGGTACCTGAGCGGCGATCTCGCGTCCATGGATAAGGATGGCTACTTCTGGTTTGTCGGCCGGGCTGACGATCTCATAAAGAGTGCAGGGCACCTCATCGGGCCATTCGAGGTGGAAAGCGCGCTCATTGCCCATCCGGCTGTGGCTGAGGCGGCGGTCATCGGCCTGCCGGATGAGACGAGCGGCGAAATGGTGAAAGCTTATGTGACCCTTAATCCGGGCATTGTAGCTGATAACAAATTACGCAAAGCCTTAATCGGAACCGCGCGCAAGAAACTCGGACCGGCGGTGGCGCCGAGACAGGTCGAGATTCGCGACGCCCTCCCCAAAACCCGCAGCGGCAAGATCATGCGCCGATTGTTGAAGGCCCGCGAACTGGGTTTGCCGGAAGGTGACACCTCAACACTGGAGAATACGTGATGGCAGCGCAGAAAGATACGAAAGTGCATTTGGTGCGCGAGCACGCCCTCGAGTTGCTACAGCAGATGATCCTGATCAGAAGGTTTGAGGAAAAGTGTGCCGAACTCTACAGCGCAGAAAAAATTCGAGGTTTTCTGCATCTCTATATCGGAGAGGAGGCAAATGCCGTTGGAGTGATGTGCGCGCTCCAACCGGATGACGCAATCGTGGCGACTTACCGGGAGCACGGTCACGCGCTGGCGCGGGGCCTGCCGCCCGGCGAAATCATGGCCGAGATGTTCGGCAAGGCGAGTGGGTCGTGCCGCGGCCGCGGTGGATCCATGCATATCTTTGACGCACGCCACCGCTTTTATGGAGGTAATGCCATTGTTGGCGGCGGCTTGCCGCTTGCGGTAGGGTTGGCTCTTGCGGACAAAATGCAGGGGAAGGACCGTGTTACGTGCTGCTTTTTCGGTGAGGGCGCTGCTGCCGAAGGCGAGTTCCACGAATCTCTGAACCTGGCCTCCCTTTGGAACCTGCCCGTACTTTTTGTCTGTGAGAACAACGGCTACGCCATGGGCACAGCACTGGATCGCTCGGAATCCAATCCTGATATTTCTCAGCATGCGGCAGCTTACTCGATGACTTCAGAAACCGTAGACGGCATGAATGTGGTTGATGTTGAGGCCGCGGCCCGACGTGCAGTGGCGGCAATTCGAACCGGCAAGGGGCCACGATTCCTGGAAAACAAGACATACCGGTTCCGGGCACACTCAATGTTTGACGCCGAACTCTATCGGGACAAGGCAGAGGTCGAGAAATGGAAGAAGATGGGGCCGGTTGTGCGCTTCACCGACTGGTTGCTTGAGGCAGGCATGATCCACCAGACAGATTTAGCAGCCATTGAACGCAACGTCGCAAAGACGATTGACGATGCGGTCACTTTTGCAGAGCAGGCACCCTGGGAAGCCGTGGAGGATCTTACCCGTGATGTGATGACTCCACCTGCTCGGGAAGAGGTGGGATCATGACCAAAACCCGTATGCTCACCTACCGTGAAGCCATCCGTGAAGCAATGCGCGAAGCTATGCAACGTGATGAGCGGGTATTTCTGATGGGTGAAGATGTCGGCCGCTATGGCGGCGCCTATGCTTGCTCCAAAGGCCTGCTTGAGGAGTTTGGCGAAGATCGCATCCGCGATACGCCGCTTTCGGAATCCGGTTTCACAGGTGCCGGTATCGGCGCGGCCCTTGGCGGCTTGCGGCCCATCGTGGAAATTATGACCGTCAATTTCAGCCTTCTTGCGCTGGACCAGATCGTTAATACGGCGGCGACCTTGAGACATATGTCGGGCGGTCAATTTTCGGTGCCTGTTGTTATACGCATGGCGACGGGTGCCGGCCGCCAACTGGCTGCTCAGCATTCGCACAGTCTGGAGTGCTGGTTTGCCCATGTGCCCGGTCTGAGAGTGGTTGCGCCTGCCACCGTGGCTGATGCGCGGGGCATGTTATGGACCGCACTGCAGGACCCTGATCCTGTGATTATCTTCGAGCACGCCACGTTGTATAATGAAGAGGGTGAAGTTGCCGCTGAAGGTGAAATCCGGTGTGACATTGACAAGGCCGCCATCAGACGATCCGGCAAGGATGTTTCGCTGATCACCTATTCGGGCAGCTTGAAAAAAACCCTCGATGCTGCACAAAGCCTTGCCGACGAGGGAATTGATTGCGAAGTCATTGATCTAAGATCGCTTCGGCCACTTGATGACGACACTATCGTGAACTCGGTCAACAAAACTGCTCGCGCGGTGATCGTCGATGAAGGCTGGCGGTCAGGCAGCCTGGCGGGAGAGATTTCCGCACGAATTCTGGAACAGGCATTTTATTCCTTGGATGCACCGGTAGAACGTGTGTGCAGCCAGGAGGTGCCAATACCCTATCCGAGTCACCTCGAACAAGCCGCTACGCCGCAGGTGGAAGGTATTGTGGCAGCAGCGCGAAAGACACTGCGGACATGATCGAGTTCAGGATGCCATCGCTAGGCGCGGATATGGAAGCCGGCATTCTTGTCGAGTGGCTAAAGCTACCAGGAGAACCGATCCACAGAGGCGATATCCTGGCGGTTGTAGAGACACAGAAGGGAGCGATTGAAATCGAAGTCTTCAACGATGGTGTTCTTCGCGACTGTCGTGTCAGTCCCGGTGAAAAAGTTCCAGTGGGCGAGGTTATTGCCATACTGGATAGTGGCGATACACCTGTGGTTCCAGCCGACAAACCTTCAACTTCTGCAGTGCCGTCATACACGCCGAAACCTGGTAAGCCGTTGTCACGCAGGACCAAGATTACGCCGGCGGCCCGCAAGCTTGCACAACAACTGGGTCTTGATGTCAGCAAGATCGCCGCGGACAGCAAAGGTGTTGTCGGTCTGAGGCAGGTGCGGGCTGTTTCGTCAGATACCGGGCAGGTGAAAGAGCGCAATACCGGGATTGATTTCAAAGCTATGCGCGCGGCGATTGGTGCGGCTATGGCGCGCTCAAATCGCGAAATTCCGCATTACTATGTCAGTTCGGAGATGGATGTGACAGCCCTTACGGATTGGCTGGCGCACGAAAATACTGAACGTCCAGTTTCAGATCGGCTATTATATGCGGTTCCCGTGTTTCAAATTCTGGCGCGCACGTTGAAGGATACTCCAGAGCTAAATGGTCACTACCAGGAGGGAAAGTTCTTCCCGGCTGAGACAGTAAATGCGGGCATCGCCATCGCGATGCGCGGGGGAGGCCTTGTAGCACCCTCCATCCAGGACGTGGCCGGCAAGAGTATTGATGAATTGAGGAAATCACTGGCGGACCTTGTCAACAGGGTGCGCAGCGGGCGGCTCAGGAGTTCAGAACTTTCCAACGCCACCGTTACATTTTCCAATCTGGGTGAGCGTACAGCAGATACCTTACTGCCAATAATCTATCCGCCGCAGGTTGCAATCATCGGCTGCGGGCAGATTGTCAGCAGACCTTGGATTAAGGATGGCGAGGTCCTTGTCCGGCAGGTTATGTCGGTAACCGTCGCCGGTGATCATCGGGCGAGTGACGGGCGAAGCGCAGCCCGGTTCCTGTCGCGATTTGAAGAACGCTTGGCTATGCAGGAGGACAGATGAACGATCAGGAAATAAGTGAACTGGTTAAGCGTGCGCTGTTTGAGGTTGCCCCGGATCTGGAGGATGAAATCATCGATCCGGAAACGCCGTTCCGGGACCAGTTTGAATTCGATTCCATGGATTTCCTGAATTTCGTAATCGGCATTCATCAAGTTACCGGTGTAGAGATTCCAGAGGCTGACTATCCGCAACTGACAAGTCTCAAGGACAGCATTTCCTATCTGAGAGCACGAAATGGGTAGTGCTTGCCCAGGAGTTTGCGAAACTCAGCTGCAGCTCTTCAAGCCATTGCATTGGTTGGGCCTGCAATGAAAGCAGCAGCATCGCAAGAAACATCCGTTACAAACGCTGCGACACCGCCAGTGGCAGCACTGGAACACCTCACAGGGCCCATGCGAGGCACTACGACATGGATAGCGGAAAAGGATGTCAGTGTACAATTGAGCCCGCG
>JBPCVV010000030.1:0-20378 GCA_051010195.1 Anderseniella sp.
AAAAGGGGAACTCATATGAAAATCACATGGTTTGGACATTCGGCCTTCCGGGTCGAGTTCGATGACACAGTTATCCTGATCGACCCGTTCCTGTCCGGGTCGCCAACCTTCGAGGGCAGCGTGGAAAATGCCACCTCGGGATGCACCCATGTGATTCTCACCCACGGCCACGACGACCACATCGGAGACACGGTTGATATCTGCAAGGCAACCGGCGCAACGCTGATCGCGGTTTATGAACTGGCCGTTCACCTGCACAATCAGGGGGTAGAAAATTTCGATCCGACCAATACCGGCGGCGCGGTCTACCATTCAGACTTCATGTGCACCTTTGTAAGGGCTGATCATTCATCGTCTTCAGATGGCGTATATCTGGGCAATCCGTGCGGCATCATCATCCGGCCGAACAAATCCGAAAAGCCGCTTTATCACATGGGTGATACCGACATCTTCGGGGACATGGCGCTGATTGCCCGCATTCATGAACCGGCCGTGGGCATTGTTCCCATCGGCGACCGGTTCACCATGAATCCGGTCACAGCAGCCATGGCGTGCCGCAACTTCTTCGACTTTGAGACCGTCATTCCCTGCCACTACGGCACATTTCCGTTGCTGGTGCCGGATGCAGAGCCCTTTGTCCAGGCCATGGGAGACGATGCCGGCAAGGTCAAGGTGCCGTTTATCGGCCAAACCCTGAACATCTGATTTGCTGACTTCACGCCGCTGTCAGGCATTGCAGCCACAAGGGGACAATGGTATCACCCGTGGCAATTCAGCCACCGAATTGGAGAATAGCAGATCATGTCTGTCGATCAGGCAACAGTGCGCCGCATTGCCCGGCTCGCCCGCATCCGTATCTCGGACAATGAGGTTCCGAAACTGGAAGGCGAACTGAATCACATTCTCGGGTGGATCGAGATGCTTGAGGAGGTTGACACCGGCGATGTCGAACCGATGACGTCGGTGGTTGAAAACAGCATGCGCCTGCGTAAGGACGAGGTCACCGATGGCGGCTATCCCCAACGGGTGACCGGGAATGCGCCGGAAAGCGACGAGAATTTCTTCATGGTGCCCAAGGTCGTCGAGTAATTCCAGCGCCGAAGCCCGACCTGATCTCACTCCAGATATTTGAATTTGCGGAAAACCCATGTCCGATCTTTTGAACCTCACAATTGCCCAGGCCCGCGATGCGTTGAGCACGGGGCAATTCAAAGCCACAGAATTGACCGAAGCTTATATCAGTGCGGTGGAGGCAGCGCGTTCCCTGAACGCCTATATCGTGGAAACACCTGACAAGGCCCGGGAGATGGCGGCTGCAAGCGACGGGCGCATTGCCAAGGGTGAAGCCGGCCCGCTTGAAGGCATACCGTTGGGTATCAAGGACCTGTTCGCCACCGAAGGTGTCCACACCCAGGCCTGCAGTCATATTCTTGACCGGTTCAAGCCGGCATATGAATCGACAGTGACCGCCAACCTGTGGGCCGACGGCGCCGTCATGCTGGGCAAGCTGAACATGGATGAGTTCGCCATGGGCTCGTCCAACGAGACTTCATACTACGGTCCCGTAAAGAATCCGTGGCGGGCCAAGGGCTCCAATGCCGATCTGGTTCCCGGTGGATCATCCGGTGGCTCGGCTGCCGCTGTCGCGGCTCGAATTTGCGCCGGCGCTACTGCAACTGATACCGGCGGGTCAATTCGTCAGCCGGCCGCCTTCACCGGCACGGTTGGTATTAAACCGACTTATGGACGGGTCTCTCGCTGGGGCACGGTGGCATTTGCGTCTTCGCTGGACCAGGCCGGACCCATCGCCCGCGACGTGCGTGACGCCGCCATACTGTTGAAGTCGATTGCCAGTGTCGACCCGCAAGACACTACATCCGTCGACATTGAGGTTCCCGACTATGAAGCTGTTATTGGCAAATCCATAAAGGGAATGAAAATCGGCATTCCTGCCGAGTACCGCATGGACGGTATGCCCGATGACATCGAGGCCCTGTGGCAGAAGGGGATCGACTGGTTACGGGACGCAGGTGCCGAGATCGTCAACATCTCCTTGCCGCACACCAAGTATGCGCTGCCGGCCTATTATATTGTCGCGCCGGCCGAAGCGTCTTCAAATCTGGCTCGCTATGATGGTGTGCGCTACGGCCTGCGGGTGCCCGGCGACGACATTGTGGCCATGTACGAAAACACCCGCGCCGAAGGCTTCGGTGCTGAGGTGCGTCGCCGCATCATGATCGGCACCTATGTGCTGTCGGCCGGCTACTACGACGCCTATTACGTCAAGGCGCAGAAGGTGCGGACCCTGATCAAGCGGGATTTTGAGACATCCTTTGCAGACGGCGTGGATGCCATCCTGACCCCGGCGACGCCCTCGGCTGCCTTCGGCGTCGCGGATCAAGACATGAGTGCCGACCCGGTCAAGATGTACCTGAATGACATATTTACTGTCACGGTCAACATGGCGGGTTTGCCGGGCATTGCCGTTCCAGCCGGTCTGGATGCCAAGGGCTTGCCCCTGGGGTTGCAGTTGATCGGCAGACCTTTTGATGAATCGACACTGTTCCAGATCGGCAAGGTCATTGAGGACCAGGCCGGTAGCTTCCAGGCTGACAACTGGTGGTCATGAGAAACTGACAACAAAATTGAAACTGACCCAAGGTTTGTTTATGTTCCCGGGGGGATTTAATTGGGGCAGGTTTTAACGGCAGGATTTTTCAAGGCATGTATTCAGTTATGTTTCGGCTGACCGCAATGGCGATCATTGCATCAGCAACGGTAATGTTCGTGCCGCAGGGCAGCCCGATTTCGTCAACAGCGTTGGCTGCGTCCTGCAGGTCCTTGGCCAGTGAATTCAAGCGGAGGGGCAAACCCCGTTTCCTGCGCGTGGTCAACCGCAACCGGTCAATCGCAAACTACTACAATTCGACATTGCGGCGATTGAAATCCGATGACGCGCCGACCAGGGCTGAGATGCGTAAGGCCTATCGTGTGACCCGCAAAAGTTGCTCGTCACGCAAGTGCCGTTCCGACGCAAGGTCCATTTACAATGCCGCGTTGAAGATTCATGCGTACAATCGCAGGTGGGTGAGGTCAGGTTGTTCAGGCACCCTCAGCTAGGACATCTGTCCATGCCAGCAGGACCGGTGTCATGCCAGGCGACCTGAAGCAACAGCCTTTCCTGTTGCTGGTCCTCAAGGTCATGCGTGTCATGTTATGGTCTTGCATTGCCGCCTTGCTGCTCGTCGGCGGCGGTATCTGGTATTCCATCACCAAAGTTCAAACCCGCGCCGTCGAGGACTTTACAGGTGCAGACGTCTGGCTGTTTGCGTTCATCGCCGGTCTGGTCGTGATAAGCGGCCTGCTGCTGATTGGTGTCCACAGAATGCTCAGGCAAAACGCCTGACCGGGTGTGCTCGTCCTACTTGCAGATCGCCTTCAGCGCTTTCCACTCCGCATCGCTAAGAATGGCCGGTTCGGTACCGCCGGGCCGCGGCTGTAACCGCGCGATGCGGTCATCTGTTCCCGGGTGGGTCGAGAACAGGTCGGTGAACGGTTCGATGCGCTTGCTGAATGACGTGCTGTCATCGGATTTCTTGCCAGTTCCGCTGCCGGTTTTCTTTTTTATCAGTCGCGTAAAAAACGTCTGTAGGCCGCGCGGATCCACCTTGGCTTTTTCCATGACCTCGATGGCGTATGCATCGGCTTCCGCCTCCGCCGCCCGGCTGTAACGGAGTACGGCGAGAACCCCGGCGATGCTGCCAAGATTGTCCGCTCCCTGGCCGGCGGTAAACAGTGATAACAGCATCTGCAATCCATAGACCCTGACAATGGCAGCTTCCGGGTGGCGCAATGCAACGTGTCCCAGTTCGTGGGCCAGCACGCCGGCAATTTCATCGGGGCTGCCGGCATTTTCAATCAGGCCGGCGCTGAACACCATGCGGCCCCCCGGCAACGCAAATGCATTGACCAGTTTTTTGTTTCCCGTTCTCCGGATATCAAACACTCGCAGGGAAAATGTCGGTGGGTTGTCGGCACCGGACACGATGCGTCTGGCAACCTTGTTGAGAGCATCCTGTCCAGCCGGTGCATCACAGCGCTTGGATGATTTAATGACTGATTTTTCCAGACCGTCCGCAAAAGAGTTGACGACCTCATCCGGGATGAAGCGGGCAAGCGCCTGGGGTGCGATAGCCAGTGTAGCGTATCCTGCAGCTGCTATGGCAAGCACGACGCCAACGGATATTGCCACGCCTCTCCAGAAACGCCGCCTGTGACCGCTGAGGATAGAAGGCGCTGCTGAAATCACGGTATCGGCGGCGCTGCCTTCGGGCAGTGTGAGCCGGCTACCATGGTCGCCATATAGCTTCAGCCGCAAGGCCTGGCCGGGTTTGCCGCCTGATACCAGTTCGACATTGTTCAGTGGCCATCGAACATCGGGGGCGCCGCCTTGGGAGATGACCAGCATGTCATGTCCGACCCGGACATGGACCAGCCTGGCCATGGCTGACTTGCCATCAAAAAATTCGGCATTGTGTGGTGCCGCGGCCATCATCTAAAACGCGTCCAGGTCGAGGGCATCGATAAGACCCTCTCCGCGTCTGTCGAGTTCGGCCTTGGACTGCTGAATGGCTGCGAAGTCTATGGCACCGTTTACACTGAGCCGTTCGACGAAGTACCGCATGACCCGTTGCTCCACAAATGGCTGCGCAATACCAAGGGTGAAAATGATCAATGCCATGTTGCCCAGCCACAATGTAATCAGGCTCCACGCTGTTGCGTAGAACTCAAAACCTGCTCCTGAAAACCGGGTGTACTGAGCGAAAAGGTTCAATTCCCGGGCCGTGTAGAATGACCAGATAGTTGAGCGAAGTGCAACATAGAGCAGATAGGCAACAACTAGGCCCGCTATTATCGCCAGGGCGTTGGCGCCACCGCCATCACTGGATGCCGGGTTGTTGCTGTCCAGTGCGTCAAAAATCGAATTCAGTCCCTCAAGTGCACCGGAGGCGAACAACCAAATCGCCAGGCCGATGACGGCCACATAAGCCAGTGCTGTACTGAACCAGCACAAGGCATAGCGCGCATAGAGGGGGCCGGAACGGCCGCTGAAACTGAATGGTACGTTGCCGAAGCGCATGTCGTTGGTGATGTGTTCGGCGAGTATCAGGTTCATCGCCGGCGTGGACCATCCCAACGTCATTGGCGCCAGCAGCAGGGAGCCAAAGTATTTTCCGCTGTAGGATAAAGCTGAGCCGGGAAGTGCGCCGCGAATGCCGCGCCAGACGGTTCTGGACAGTCGATAGCGCCGCGCCCTGTAGATCGCAAAGCCGTAAAGTGTAACCAGTGCCAGTGCAACAACCAACTGGAAGGCCACCACGGGACCGCTTTCAGGACCGAAATACGCCGCCAATCCGACAGCAATCAGGGCCAGCGGCAAAAATACAACGGCCATGATGACGATAAACCCGAAAAACAGTTCCTTGCCGGTTCCTGTATACTCCACCGGTTCGCCATTCACCTGCACGCTGGACCAGATATGGCGGCGGACCCTTGTTCTGGCCCAGAACCGGTAAAACGACAGCGTGATCAGGTTCAAGAAGAAGTTTGAGATGGCGATACCACCCAGTCCCTGGTGCGTGACGTACTCGATTCGCACTGGTTCTGCGCCTGGCGGAGAGTTTTCCGGTGACGACTGTCCGAACATGGGAGGGGGCATCTGGAAGAAGTCCTATTCGCTCTGAAAGCCGCTAAAACCATGGGGAATCAGCGCAAGCCTAGCGGAAAATTCAGTGTCGGCAACCGCCAAATCGGACGCCGCGCCGGTGTTGCAAATATGTCACACTTTTTAGAATTCTGCACGGGCGGCAACTTCTCGCCTTAATCGCGCTCAAATCAGGATTATAAGAGATTGGTACCCGCTGAGGTAGCGATAACAGAGAATGATACAGTTAGTAAGTACTGTGCACTTAGCGGGTGATGTGGAAGTCAACAGGTATGCCAGGGGCGAAATAAATCCGATGAATGCAAGATCAACACGTAAGGACAAGGTGCCGAACAGGCACTTGACGGGAGGTCCGCAATACGCGCCGCGCCGTTCTTACTGTTGTTCCATGGGTGGGATGGGTCAGCAGGCTAACAACGGTTTCGGTCTAACGAGATTGCGCGTAGCCGCCGGCGTTATGCTGGTGGCGAGTGTCGCCGTCTTGTCGTCGGGCCAGACATGGGCGCAGGCGCAACTGCCGCCCGGGTTTTATTCATTTGCGCCGAGCAAGCAGGAAGTGCCAGTTGGCCAACTGTCTCCTCAGGCCCAGGCAAACCTGGATGCTGCACTGGTGGCATACCGGGCAAAAGACTTCAGCGCATCACTGCCGTATCTCGATTTGCCGTCGAGCGAGGGAAGCATTCAGGCCAACTGGTTGTTGGCGCACATGTTCCGCAAGGGCCTCGGCGTTCCCGTTGATCAGGTAACAGCGTTCAAACACTACGATCGCGTTGCGCAAGACTATGTTGATCACAGGTCTGAAGTATCGGGCAACGAACGGTATTTCGTTCTGGATAGCCTGACCCGCATGGCCAACTACCTGCGCACCGGCAACAAGAAGGCTGGTGTCAGGAAAAATGTGAACAAGGCCCTGCATTATTACCAGACAGCGGCTTCGGCCGGCCATGCCGGTGCCCAGTATGGCTTCGGTCTCATGTATCTGAACGGTGAAGGAGTTGCCCGCGACCGCTCATACGGCATGCGATGGCTCGGTACTGCCGCCCAGAAGCGCTATGCGCCCGCGGCCGCCCGCTTGGGAGACATTTACAATGACGGTGGCGACAAGGTCCGCGCGCTGGTGTGGTACAAGATCGCCGCTGATACCGCCGGTGGATCACTCAATCGGAAAATAGCGAAGAAAAACAAGGCCCTGTTGTCTAAAGTCAGTCAGAAGAATCTGAATGAGGCGAACCAGCTTTACTCAAAGTGGTCCAGTCGTTTTCCAGTGCGCACCCGGCAGGCGCAAAACTAAGCCTGCCGTATTCGCTGTAGGCTGCAATGGCAGCAGCATCGTCGCAAACGTTGCATAGGCTCAGACCTTTACAGGCCTGGGCCTATATTTCGAGTTCCACGATCACCGGAACATGATCGGACGGTTTTTCCCAACTGCGCACGTGCTTGTCTATGCGGCAGCCGGTCGCCCGGTCGGCGGCCTGGGCAGACATCAAGACATGGTCAATTCGAATACCATTGTTTTTCTGCCAAGCACCGGCCTGGTAGTCCCAAAAGGTGTAAATCCCGTCTGACTGATCGAGACTGCGTACCGCGTCGGTGAAACCCAGTGCCACAAGTTCGCGGTATTTTTCCAGCGTTTCCAGCCTGAACAGGGCATCATCGGTCCACTCTGCTGGCCGCGCGGCATCCCGGGGTTCCGGAATCACATTGTAGTCACCGACAAGCACAAACGGCTCTTCCAGCAATAGCTTGGTTTTCGCATGGGCAATCAGCCTGTCCATCCAGGCGAGCTTGTACGGGTACTTTGCCGTGCCGACCGGGTTACCGTTGGGAAGATAAAGGCATCCCACCCGGCAGGCCGCTTTATTGCCGCTGACCACTGCCTCGATATAACGGGCCTGTTCATCGGTTTCGTCGCCGGGAAGCGTCCTGGCCACGTCTTCAAGCGGCGTGAGGGACAACAAGGCAACCCCGTTGAACCCCTTTTGCCCGTGCGTGACGACATTGTACCCGATGTCTTCAAACGCAGCCCGGGGAAAGCCTTCGTCCACCGACTTGATTTCCTGCAGGCAGGCGACATCAGGACGAGCCTCATTCAGCCACGCGATGGCCGTATCGAGACGCGCCTTGACACCATTTATGTTCCAGGTTGCGACCTGCATCAGCACCCCGATTGTAAGCAACGGTTGTCCCGCCACAGTTGCTGCAGATAGCCGGTTCCGTCAAGGCCACAAGCCAGCTCGTCACCAATTCCGTGCGTTCCGCTGGTAACCGCCCGCGCTGCACGACCCGTCAAGCTACTCGCACTGGTCCAGCAACCGCTCACGCACCCTGTATTCGCGCTGTACCTGGCGTCTGGATGATGAGCTGCACCATCTCAGGTGCCTCTGGAAATTGCGGCTCCAGCGGCGGCCGCGATATCCGCAATCGAAGCGCCGTGCGTCGCGGGCCTGCGCAACGGCTGTACGGGCATAATCGCGGCAAGCCGCGCGGCCCGGTCTACCGCCACGACCGGCAGCACGACAGTTGGCGACCTGACGCGCCCTGTTGTTCAACAGCTGAGTCGCGGCGCGCGTGCCGATGCGACGACACAAACGCTCCTGGCGAACCCGGCTGCGCGACCAGCGTTCGCCACCGAAACCACACCGGTACCGGCGCGCCCGACGGGCCTGACGCACACTTTGGTCGGCGAAGTTGCGGCAGAAACGGGCCCGACGGCTGTTGTCTGTTATGACGTCATCCGGTTCCCCATCATCCAGGTTAGGCAAAACCGGTTCGTCGCGATTGCCATCGCGGCTCGCCTGCTGCCGCTGGCAGGTGTCGAGATCCCTGTCGCGAGCAGCTCTGGCCGCGTTATAGACCGATGACGGATTGCGCATGCAGAAACTAAAATAGGCATTGCGGCCGAAACCCCAGCGGCTGCCCGACAGGCCACAGTTCAACCGGTTGTTCTCGCCGTTTTGTACCATTGCTCGCGATGCATAATCGTTGCACGCGGCAAGTTTGGCAGGATCCGGAGGTGGTTCCTGGCGCGGTTCGGTTTCTTGCTGCGGTTCGGTTTGTTGCTGTGGTTCAGTTTCCTGCTGCGGTTCAGTTTCCTGCTGCGATTCAGTTTCCAGCTGCGGTTCCGGTTCATCTTCCTGCAACAGACGTGGATTTGGTCTGGGTGTGGGCGGGACGGTCGCCGTGTCCAGCTCATCAACTGGTGGCAAGGGTGCAGGCACCGGTTCCGCAACAGTTTCATCTGCCGGTTTTTCAGGCAGCGGCGTTACCGTTTCAACCGGCTTTTTGGGAGCTGGCGTTGGGGGAGGTGCAGGGACCGGCTTTTCCGTCACTGCAGGTTCTTCAGGTTCCGGCTTTTCCACTACAACCGGCTTTTCAGGTGCTGGCACAGGTTCAGGAGCCGGTTCCGGTTGCGCCGTTACCGCAGGCTTTTTGGGGGGAACAGGCACTGGTTCAGGTTTTGCCTCTACCACCGGCTTCTTGGGCGCGGGCGCAGGAGCAGGTTTCTCAACCACTGCGGGTTTCTTGGGGGCAGGGGCTGGTTTTTCAACCACTGCGGGCTTCTTGGGGGCAGGGGCAGGCTTCTCAGCTACCGCGGGCTTCTTCGGAGCAGGCGCGGGTGCTGGATCGTCTGTCTTCGTGACCGGGCTGGTCGTTGAAAGAACACCTGATATACAGCATGTATCGGATCGCTTGGGCGGCACGCCGGTTTTCAGCGCACACATGGCTTTAGGCCCTTTGGCGCCGGGCCATGAATAGGTCCAGGCGCGGCACTTGCCATCTTTCTTGCAGGCGTTTTCGCACAAGTCGGGATTGGGAGCCGACAATTCTATGGTTTTGTAATCAAGGCCGGGCCGGTCGGTTGAGCCGTCACGAGCTGCGTTTGCAGGTGCCGATAGAAGAACCACCCCGAAAATGGCAGCTAAGAAAGGCCGAAGCCAGAAATGTGAGTTCAGCATGAATATTATTGCGTCCCTGAAAAGCCCTTCACCACCGATGTTGCGCACGATCATGGCGCAATTGTGGGCTTGCCACATGATGCTTGCCGGCTACGGCAGGCAAAAAAAGCAAACTTGAACTTTTCTGGGCGCCAATGGCGTATGTGGGGCGGCACGCTGCTCAGATCGAAAAACTGGTGCCGCAGCCGCACGATGCTGTGGCGTTTGGATTGTTGACCTGAAACTGCGCCGCCATGAGATCGTCAACAAAATCGACCTCTGATCCCAGCACATAAACCAGGGAAACTGAATCGATCAGCAGAGTGGCGCCATCGCGCTCGATCACCGCATCGCCGGCGCCAACCTTGTCGTCAAGTTCAAACTCGTAGGAAAACCCTGAGCAGCCGCCGCCATTGACAGCCAGCCGCAAAGCGCTCTTGCCGGTTTCGCCGGCAACGATTTCCCGAATCCGTCGCGCGGCGTTTTCAGTTAGTGTAATGGCGGCAGACATGGCAGAAGCAGTCCTGTTTAATCTTGTGTTTCCACCTATGAATGTTGGTTGAGATGCCTGCTTTGTCAATGCGCGCCGGAAGATTGTCTCATATGAAAGAAAACACATGGCAGACTTAGCGCCTTATGCCAGCGATCCGAGAGCGTCGAGAGGTCGGTTCGTCGCGGAACACGACGCAGCCGGCCGCTCGCCGTTTCAGCGTGACCGGGACCGCATCATTCATTCTGCAGCATTCAGGCGACTGAAACACAAGACACAGGTATTCGTCTACCACGAGGGAGATCACTACCGTACCCGGCTGACCCATTCACTGGAAGTCGCGCAGGTTGCCCGCTCGCTTGCTCGTGCGTTGCGATTGGATGAAGATCTCACAGAAGCGCTGTCGCTGGCACACGACCTCGGGCACACGCCATTCGGTCACGCGGGAGAACGTGAGCTCGACAAGTGCATGTCTGATCACGGCGGGTTTGACCATAACGCCCAGGCGCTTCGCATCGTAACGAGGCTTGAACGCAGGTATGCCGGTTTTGACGGACTGAACCTGACCTGGGAAACCCTGGAAGGACTGGTTAAGCACAACGGACCCGTTCTGGATGCGCACGGAAAGCCATCAGGGCGCTACATCAAAGCCGGTCTGCCGCATGCCATTGTCGAGTTTGCCAAAAACCATGACCTTCACCTGGACAGGTATGCATCGGCAGAGGCGCAGATCGCCGCGATATCAGACGACATCGCCTACAATGCTCATGATATCGATGACGGCTTGCGGGCGGGATTGTTCGACGTCAAGGCTCTCCTTGAGGTGCCGATCGCCGGCAAGGCTATTCGCGAAGTTGAACAAGTGTGGCCGGACCTGGACCGGCATCGACTGATCCACGAAACAGTCAGGCGGGTCATCTCCTGGATGATTTTTGACGTGATTGCGCAAACCCGGACAAATACACATGACAACAACGTCGACAGCGCAGATGCGGTTCGCAAGTCAACAAGGGCAATAGTCGGTTTTTCAGCCCAAATGAAACAGGACAATGCGGAGCTTCAGTCATTCCTGGCACAGCACATGTACCAACACGATAAGGTCATGGCCATCATGGACCGCGCCCGGCGGGTGGTGAAGGACCTGTTCGAGGCATACAGCAATGATCCTGCGCAACTGCCTGCGGATTGGCAGGAACAGGGATATTCGCGCGGAGACAGCCGTCAGGCCCGCCAGATTTGCGACTTCATAGCCGGCATGACAGACCGCTATGCCCTTGATGAGCACAAGCGGTTGTTTGACCTTGATCCGCTTTTCCGTTAAGCCCCGCGCGGCACATCCGGACAAATGGATGCACGGCACAACTCCATTTTCACAGCATGACCGGGATCCCGATGAACCCTTTCAGCCATATCAAGACGATTGTCGATGACGCGCTGGTTAAGCTTGCCGACGACGGCGTGCTGCCGGCCGGCCTGGATGCATCCAGAGTCGTCGTGGAACCGCCGCGCGATCCCGCACATGGAGATGTAACCACCAACGCGGCTATGGTCCTGGCCAAGCCGGCAGGCAAGTCACCGCGCGACATTGCCGCAAGCTTGTGTGGGGTGCTTTCAGAACATGACGACGTGGCTTCCGCAGACATTGCCGGTCCGGGGTTCGTCAATCTGCGTATCTCGAAGGCGTTCTGGCCGGGGTTTATGCGTTCGGTCCTGTCGGCTGGTGAAAAATTTGCAGATTCTGCCCTCGGGCAGGGCCGCAAGGTCAACGTGGAGTATGTATCTGCAAACCCCACCGGTCCTTTGCACATTGGCCATTGCAGAGGCGCGGTGTTTGGCGATGCGCTGGCAAATCTGCTCGAGGTTACCGGTCACGAAGTTACCCGGGAATACTATACCAACGACGCGGGCAGCCAGATTGACACCCTCGGAGACAGCGTTTTCCTGCGCTATCTCGAAGCGCTCGGCGAAGATATTGGTGACATACCGGCCGGTCTGTACCCGGGTGACTACCTGGTGCCGGTCGGACAGGCGCTGGCGGCAGAATTTGGCGACCAACTCAAGGACATGGGCGAGGCTGACAGAAAAACACTGGTCAAGACGCGCTCAATCGCGGCAATGATGGACCTGATCCGCGAAGATCTGGCGACGCTGAACATTCATCAGGATGTTTTCTTTTCGGAAAAAACACTGCATGAAAACGGTGAGATAGCCGAAACAGTTCAGACCATGCGGGAGGCTGGACTGGTTTATGATGGCAGGTTGCCGCCGCCCAAGGGGCAGTTGCCGGAGGGTTGGGAAGATCGCGAGCAAACCCTGTTCCGGGCCACCGAGTTCGGTGACGACATTGACCGACCCCTGGTGAAATCGGACGGTTCGTTCACCTATTTTGCGGCAGACGTCGCCTATGCGCGCGACAAGATAAACCGCGGATTCAGTGAGCTTGTGTTCATTCTCGGCGCCGATCACGGCGGATATGTCAAGCGATTGCAGGCTGTTACCAGGGCGCTTTCAGACGGGACCGTCAGTGCCGACGCCTTGTTGTGCCAGCTCGTGCGGCTCTTCCGGGGCGGAGAGCCGGTAAAGATGTCCAAACGCGCCGGGCAGTTTGTCACGCTGCGCGAAGTCGTCGATGAAGTCGGATCCGACGTTCTGCGTTTCATGATGCTGACGCGCAAAAACGACGCCCCGCTGGACTTCGATTTCCAGAAAGTGACCGAACAGTCGCGCGACAACCCGGTGTGGTACGTACAATATGCCCATGCCCGCATCGGGTCAGCTTTTGCAAAGGCCAATACAGAAATTGGAAACGCTGCAGCCGACGTGTCAGATGTGCCGGAAGAATCGCTTGTTCTGCTTGATGACGAGACAGAACAGCGAATCATCGGCCTGATTGCCGGATGGCCCCGGGCGGTGGAGCTGGCGGCCCAAAATCGCGAACCACACAGGTTGGCATTCTATCTATATGAAATTGCAGCAGAATTTCATTCTTACTATAACAAGGGCAAAGATCAGCCGCAATTAAGGTTTATTTTGCCCAAACAGGTGCATCTTACACAGGCACGTCTCGCATTGTTGCAAATGATCCGCTATACTTTATCTAGCGGACTTAGCATCTTGGGCGTAAAACCTATCGATGAGATGTAAGGGTTTGATGGGAACCGGATGGATCAGGAATCAAATAGCAAGCCGGGCAATCGCGGCAGTTGGCGCGATCGCCTCGGAATAACCGAAGACAGCTCTTCCAAGGCGGAAGCGCCATCAGCGCCCGCAAAAGCGCCGGAAAAGCCGGCTGCTCGCGGTGAGGCCAAGGTGGTTGCAAAGCCGGCTCCGATGGCGCCCCGACCTGGGGCGGCCGCCAGGGCACCAGTGCGTTCAAAACCCGAACCGGCCAAGCCGGCGGCCAGTTCCGAGAGGCCGGCTCCTGCACCCGAGCGGCCCCAGGCGGCGTCCGGCGCAAAAGACGATGCCTTCGCAGAACGTCTGCGCCAGCATCGCGCGGCGGCCGAGGAAGCGGTAAAAAAACGCAGCGCCTCGTCTGGCCTCGATAAATTCTCGTTCGCCAAAAAGGAAGTCGAAACGGCTCGTGCGGAATCTGTTCCGCCGAAAAAGCCAGCCGCCAAACCGGCTCCAGCTCCGGCTCCGGCTCCTGCCAAACCTGTCTTGTCGTCGCCGGCGCCAGCTGCTGCCGCGCCTCAGCGGCCGGTTGCGCCGGCACCGCGGCCGACGCAGTCGACGCAATTGCAACCGGTTCGCGCGCCGGGTGTTGCCGGAGTACCACCAAGGCCCGGGCAATTTGCGCCGCCGCAATCGCCGTACAGCCAGCCGCCATTTGGACAGCCCCAGCAACCGCAACATCCGGCATCGCCATACCGTCCGGCCGCGCCTGGATACGGGCAGCCGCCGTCTGGCCCGCCCCGTGCCCAGCCACCTCAGGGATACACGCCGCAGGGAGCAGATCCTTACGCGCGTGGCGGATATGCGCCGCCGCGCCCTCCAGCCCCGCCTGGTGCGCCGGGGCAGGGGCAGCGCTTTGCGCCACAGTCCAGTGAACACGACCTGTTCGAAGACAATGGATACCGCCCCGCTGCACCGCTTGGCCGCTCATCGCCGCCGGTCGGCCGCAATGAGCCATTGCGTCCAGACCTCGATGATCCGTTTGATGACCAGCGTGAGTATGGCGGGCGCACGGCCAGTGATTATTCCCAGGCCTACCGCGAGTATGACGACGAAGATTATGAAGAAGACGAACCTCGCGGCTGGGGCGGTCTGATTATGGTCGTCTTCGCATTGCTTGTTGTCGGCGCAATCGCGGCGGGGTTGATTTACTGGTACACCCAACAGAAGTCCACGACGACTGGCGCAGCAACCGAGGTGCCGGTAGTCAATGCACCTGAAACCCCGGCCAAAGCTCAACCGGATGCAACAGCGAACCCGCCCGCCGCAGCACCGGCCCAGGGCAAGAAACTGATCTACGACCGTATCCTGGGAACCGGCAGTGGCACTGAACCAGAGCGGATCGTACCGCGGCAGGAAACACCGCAGGCACCGGCTGACAGTAGCGGTGAAGGTAATCTGCTTCCGCTGCCATTGCCGCCACCGCCGCAGACCCAGGGCTCGCTGACACCCGGAAACGCCGGGCCGGATCCCGCGCAGCAGACCGCCGGCGCGGCGACGGATAGTGATCAAAACAGGGGGGCCGCCGGGAGTGAACCGGCGGCTTCTGCCGTTTTGACGCCTGCACCGGAACCGGAACCGGAACCGGCGCCAGCTCCCGCGGCTCTGCCCGCTCCGGAAACAACGGCGCCGGTACAGCTGGGTTCAATTGCTCAACCGCCCATTCCGCGCAGCAGACCGCGCAATCTCGTTGCGTCCGTGCAACAGGCGCCGTCGACACAATTCCAGCCGGTGTTGCAGCCGACACCGCCTCCAGCACCGTCGCAACAGCTGAACACCCCGCTCGACCTGCAGCAACAGGCCGCCAATGTGAACCCGCCGGTCCAGGCGCCGGTAGACACACAGATACCTGATCCGGCACCTGTACCGGCCCTACCGCGCACCCGTAGTGCATCCCGAGACGACGACCCGCTGTCCGGGTTCCGGACGCCGCTGAATTCTCCGAACCCGCCGGCGCAACCGGCTCCGCAGCCGTTCCAGCAGCAACAGCCGGCTCCGCAACCGTTCCAGCAGCAGGCCGTGGTTGCTCCGCAACCGCTTCCGACACCTCCACCGGCGCCCGCACCCCAACAACCAATAACCCAACAGTCATTGCAGTCGTTCTCTCCGCCACCTGCAAGCCAGGACCAGGCAGCCAACGCAGCACCAACCGGTTCAGGTTATGTCGTGCAGCTTGCCGCCTATAGGTCAGAGCAGGAGGCGTTGGGGCAGTTCCAGCAGTTGCGCTCGAGACACGGCAACATTATCGGCGATCTGCCACCAGCAGTGCAACAAACCAACCTCGGCGCCAGCGGAATTTTCTACCGCCTGGGCATGGGGCCCATGTCTTCAAAACGTGCCGCGACCGAATTGTGCAACAAGCTCATTGCTGCCGGCGAACGTGATTGCCTTGTTCGCCGTCGCTAGGTTTTGAATTCTCATATCAGTTCTGTTCGTCGATGACTGGCCAAGGCGCGCCCGTGCATGGGCTGCCGGTGGAGTTCCGGTATGAACCTCAAGGCAAGCCCTCGACATGTTGAACGATCGTGTGCAGACAGGGCCTGGCGCCGGGTTTTCTGTTGCTGATGACGACATTCGCAAACCAGGCCCCGCGCCGAGAATTGCAATCACCACGGTGTTCGTCCTAACTGCTCCGGTATTTTGAATTCAGGAGGAGTCTGACCATGGAAAGGTTCACCGGCGGATGCCAATGCGGAGACGTCCGCATTGTGGCGTCAGGTCGCCCACACCGGGTCGGCCTTTGTCATTGTATGGATTGTCGCAAGCATCATGGCGCGCTTTTTCACGCGTCCGCGATATTTTCCAAAGATGCGGTAGTTGTTGAAGGCGACACACGCGACTACCTGGGGCGGGCATTCTGTCCCCGCTGTGGGTCGTCGGTTTTCGCCCGCAGTGGCGATGAAGTGGAAGTGAACCTGGGGGCTCTAGATGCCCCGGACCAACTGACACCAACATACGAAAGCTGGATCATCCGGCGCGAAGCCTGGCTGCCGCCGTTTCCGATTTCAAGGCGATACGACCGCGATCGTGATGCGGCGGACCGCTTCGAGTAGCAATTCTACATGCATTACCGATGCTGCGAACAATTTGCACCTTTGTAACCTGGCAGCTTGCGTTGCGGCGCCGATGACGACAAAGCACGCGGCCGCCGCGGGCGCGGACATGGTGTCCGTGTCCAGCCTGTTCATAACCCGGGCTGACATCATGACGGGGAAAGCCAGGTCGCGTAAGGCGGGTCAGACCGGACGGTTACTATTCACGCTAATGGCTCAACCGAATAGTTCTTTTGCCCCTGGCCCAGATACGCGGTGATCTCCTCCAGCGTTGTGGGCACATAGAGTCGCAACACCGCGGCAAAGTCGTTCTCGGTCTCTAAATTGTTCGCCATCCCGGCGCAGTTGAAACGCACTGTGTAACTGCCGTCTGCATTCTGTTCCGCTTGCCGGTTGCTAATAGCGGCCCGATCATGAGCTAACCAGCCTTCCTTGTTGTAGGTCGTAATCGACCAAAAACCGCCTTTATCATAGTTGAGCGGCGGCGCATCAATTGTCACTGCGGACCCAACACCTCCTTTGGCGTTGATGGGCAGCGCGATATAACCGGCATCCATTGCAGGCAAGCCGCCCCATCCAAAGGCTGTCGCATAGAGGTGACCCTGATTGTCCACAAAGTCACTGGTCCCCATCAATTTTGAGTAATCGTCGACCTTACCCGCTGCGACGTCGGCAATCAGCGCAGTACGGATTTCAACCATCAAATCGTCAGAAATCAGGTCCTCGGGTGGTTCATAGGCAACAGATGATTTGGCGTCGATAACCAGAGATGCTTGTTGCTTGTGGGCTGCTTCCAACCCGGCAGCATCAAAGCTTGTCGGCTGTGTTCGGGCATTGAGGTACACGTAATTGCCGTACGACAGATCATCAAGGGTGAAACTGTAGCTCTCGCCAGCATAGACCGTTTTGATACTGTAATTTTGCATGTCGATCACCTGGATGATCGAATAAGCGTCATATTCGGGAACATGCAGCGTGACACCGTTTCGAACGTCGACGACAGCGCTTGAATATAGAATATCCTGGTTTTCTCGAATCACCTGCTGGGTTTTCACCATTGAAATATCTTCCTGGTGAGCAAATTGATTCACCCCCGCCTTGGCAAGGCTCATATTGATGTTGAAATTGGTTTCTGCAACGCGATACTGAAGATCGGTGACACCAAAGTCACCGGGTTTTACAAATTCCCCATTTTCGTAATTTGACATGTTGTAGTTCCCTTTTAATCGGTCTTTCCCGAGTGCGAGTTTTTGGTCGCGATGATTGTGCTCCCCGGAGGAGCCTTTGGCATCGATGCTGATGAGGTCATGTCCGTTATGTGCCAACAGTGGAAACCAGCTGGCTTGTAGACTGCCCTTGATTTGCAATTGCCTGAGGCCAGCCAGCCTGGGCCGCCAGTGTTACATCGGACTGGTGTTGGGGCTCTACCGCTTCTCGACTGCCACCGGAACCCAGTCACCGTTCAGGATTGGGGCCTTTGGCGAGTAGTGTCGCGTGACCATGTAGAACGGGCCATCCGGAGCCGGCAACCAATTGGCACGCTCTTTGGGATCAGTGGGTTCTGCGTGCTGGATGAAGACGTCGAGCGACCCGTCGTCGTTATAAACGGTTCCGTTTGTGCGGTCCCCGAGAGAGTAGCGGTTGATGGAACTTTCGATGAACCGGAACGTCTCGGCCGAGTACATCGACAAGGACCAGAATGCGTTAACCGGCGGAGGCGGGTCAAAACGGAGAACATAGCGATTGCGCCCGTCCAGCTTAGCACCGGTCCCGTCATAGAATGTCGCGTCATACGTTGCGACTTCCTTTGGGTTGTACAGCAGCCCAAGCATCGCCAGACCCGCGGCGGATAGTGGCTCGCTGCTGCCGTCCTGCGGAAGCCGCGCCAACTGCCAGGTGTTGACAATGGGCACGGCGCGACGCTGGCGGTCAAAGATGATGCGGTGGCCATCGGCGACCGCGCGCTTCAGGCCTTTCTGTGTCTGCGGCGACAGGGCGTCCCAGTCAAACTCCTGCGCCGGATCCATATTGATTTCGCGGAGCCAACCAGCCATGGCGGTATCGGCCGGATGGCCTTGGCGGGGTGTCATTCGAAGAACTTTGTTCAGAACGGTGAAGTACTTGCGCGCGTCGGTCAGGTCATCCCGTGTGAACTCGGGGTAATCGGTGGGGTCAACTTCTGGCCTGGAGACATCGGTTTGTCCCCATTGGCTGAGTGGTATCAGTTTTGTCAGATCCTGTTTCGCGACAGCGCCTGGAACATCGTCGCTTCCATCAACGGCATAGCGGCCAAGGACCCAGATGATCGGTGTGCTGACATTCACCCGATCCACGCCATCGGGCAGAACCCCCTGCCAGCCAGGCGGGCAAAGTGCGTAATTGCCGCCAGAGTGCCCGACTGTATCCCATGACAAGTGACCATCAAAATCGTGGAACATGTCACCCAGTGGGAACCAGTAGGGCCGATCGCCCATTGGCGGGATCACCAGGATGATCGGTTCTTTTCGCAGATCCAGAAACGCCCGATGGTAAATGGTATCTTCGTTCGGCGTAACGACCCAGTCGTCCTTGTGCGTGACAAGCTGGCGAAAGAAAAAGAACTCGTTCAGGGTTCTGTCGTGGCCCCTGTCCGCATCGAACGACGTTTCCCACATGGTCCGGTAGAGATCCATCATCGGATATCCGTAGATGTAGGATTTGACTCCAATCGCATAAGCCGCCGTTTCGTCCTGGACAGGCTCATTGGCCGTGGCAGGTGTCGCCGCCGCAACCGCATAGAGGGCCACTCCAAAAAAGAAGGCGGCCAGCTTGTTTACAAATCCCATGGCAATATACTCTTTCGCAGGGTCGTCACTTGATACGGGTAAGAGTTGGCATCTTATAGTCCAAGAACTCTTCCACGCGAGGCCGATAGGCACGCAGCATCAGGTTCCAGCCGTCCTCGGGGGTGTAGGCGAAGTTCGGGGCCTTGCCCCGGCATTGCTCGCCCCCAAAGACGACAGTGAAGGACCCGTCGGCTTCGGTGATCGCGCCCCGGGTTGAGCTGACGACATTATTCTCATTGGTCATGAGGAACTGGTGCGGACCATAGACCGTGATTGAAAAGAACTCTTCTGCCGGAACCGGTGGAAAGGTTCCGATCCAGCACTCTCCGCCAATCGCACCGGCGGGAGTATGGGTAGCGTACATGGCGTGCTGGTTCTTGGAGAGGCCCCATGCGCCCGCGGTGACGTAAGTGAATATCTCCCAGTCTTTGACATCAGCCGTCCGTTCCTGCATCACACCGAAAGAGTTGGGCAGCTTACCGAACTGCTCAAGCATCGGGGCACGCACCTTCAGCATCAGGTCAAGGTCCGGGCGCAGCATCGCCTCTTCGTCCTTGGCCCCGCTGATCTTTGTCTTGTCTTGAATGGCCTCATTGATGAAGGCGATGTCTTCGGGCGTTCCATCGGTGCCGATCCGAAGCCCGATGGCTATGTAATCCGTCTCGAACTGGTCTGCCGAAAAGCTTCGCGCGCCCCCGCCGTACAGGTGGAACGGGGTCATGTGGTTTTCGTCAATGATCTGGATCGACAGGAAGCGCTCGCCGGTGTCGGGAATGTCCAGCGTGAACCCCTCGGTCACATTGACGACCCCGACAGAATAGAGGGTATCAACGTTTGGCGAAACGACCCACCTGTCATCTGGAGTCGCCAGGGTCTTGAAATGGTGGAAGCTGTTGATCTCGGCGCGGCCAAGGAAGTCGGCAAAGAACGCGCGGGACTCGGCGTTGATGAACTCCTTCGCTGTCATCCCGTAATCAACGGGATTTGCAGCCCAGCCCGTACTGTCAATATCCGAGATATCAGCAGCGGCGGAATTTAGGCCTGCAATCAGGAGGATGGCAGAGAATGTGGGGAGTTTTGGCATTAAATGTTCCTTCGAAAAAATGACTTTCGACACTGATTCCACAGCTTGTTTCAGGATTGCAGTTCGATTTCCCAATGTACCGGTCAAGAAGA
>JBPCVV010000031.1:0-26864 GCA_051010195.1 Anderseniella sp.
CCAACCTCACCGGTGGCCACCGTCGCGGCAGCTTCAGCCGCAGACGTTGTGGTCGTAGCAGTGCTGGAGTTCGCTGCCGGAGCCGGTGTAACTTCCGGCATTTCACCGGCAACCGCCGGCACAGCCAGCAAGGCTATGAAGGCAGGAACGAGCAATGTTTTCATGGTAACCTCCGATAAATCGATATGGTCCGCATCAAGGCCGTCTGCGATTAGTGTACTTCATTCAATGTGACTTTCCTATGGACCTTTCGTGGTTTTGGCGATCACGATTGGCAGCCGGGTGCGAGCAGGCTGGCAACAGGGCCCGGTTCTCCCCATATCAATTTAGGTAACAGACCTAAAGCTGGAGGATGCACAGATGGCCGTCACCAACATACTTGCCGCCCTGATCGGGCTTTATTTCATCTGCGGCGGCATTGCGATACTGAATGACCGCAAGGTCATGGCGGGCATGATGAGTTCACTCGCCGATCAGCCGTTGCTGGGTTATCTCGGCGGTGTCATGGCATTTGCCATCGGCGGTACGATTCTAGCGGTACATTCGCTATGGACGGGATGGCTTGCCGGTTTTGTGACGCTGGTGGGCTGGGTGGCGCTGGCAGAGGGCGTATTGCTGATCGCCGCACGCGAGCGGTTCCTCAGCATCGTGTCGAAGCTGAACCTGGACAACCGCTTCGGCACTGCACTGAGCCTGGGCATTATCGGGCTTGGGGCTATGCTGCTGGCAGCGTCACTTCTGTGAAATTTCAACCTGGTTTACTTCGCAACCGGTGTTTCACAGGGAATAGACATGGTGCATCTTCAACGAACGGCGACGCTTCTTTTTGACCCTGGCGGGCCGGTTTCTTGAAGGTATTGGGCGCGGTTCAGCAATTTCGGCGTTGGCAGCAAGCGCTTGCAGCATGCGTGACAGGCGCGCATTGCACTGGGCAAGCAGGTTCAAATCGTATTCGTCCAGCGTACCGCCGCGTGCGGCCAGCCCCTCCAGCAAATCGAGTTCAGCCGCCATTGCATCCACAGCGAGGGTTTCAAGGGAAAAATTACCCAACCGAGTCATGACCACGGGTCCTTTCTCAAGGGTTGTCCGCCAGTTTCACCTTCCCCCGGGGGCGCCTTTTTGACGTTTAGTCAGTTATGTCGATAACAATCATCCGCAGATTCGGCGAACTCCGTTACGAATTTCTGTACAAGGAGTAACCTATAGTTGTGTTGAAATTGAGTTGCCTGGGAGATTTTAGTCGTCATCCGAACCGGGCACTTTCACGAGGGCTTCACCTTCCAGCACCAGCACATCCTCCACCGAGCAGCTACACGCCAGCCGGACCCGGTTGCCCTTGTCGCTCAGTTCAAGCACTTCGACGCGGGCCGTCACAATGTCACCGATGCGCACCGGCGCCCGGAAATTCAGCGTCTGCTTCATGTAGATCGCGCCCGGCCCCGGCAACCTGGTGCCGATCACCGCGGAAATCAGGCTTGCGGTATACAGGCCGTGGGCGATCCGGCCCTTGAACGGGGTTTGCGCAGCAAAATGTTCCGACAGATGGATCGGATTGCGGTCTCCTGAAATTTCAGCGAAACCGATGACGTCGGACGACTTGACTTCCTTGGCGTAGGTTTCCGCCAGGCCGACGGACAAATCTTCGAAATACAGGGTTTGCGTTGCAGGCAGCATGGCGGGAGCCTCATTCAGGATATGGCGACAGATGAACTATATTGCACTGCAATATGCTCACCTCGCCGATTGCTGTCCAGCCCTGGTGGAGACGTTCCGGCAAACTGGTCGGGCATATAATGCACACCAAAACAGGTGCCCAAAATGAGAGACCCCGGAACGCTTGAGCCCCCTCGTGCGTTCCGGGGTCAGGGTAACCCCCCAAGGCTCCCCTGCAAAACCAGTTATATGTGGCGCTGCCTGCTAGCGGCGCACGATGACCCTCGCACCGACGCGGGCGCGTTTGTGAAGGTCAATGATGTCCGTGTTTGTCAGACGAATGCAGCCGGACGACACGGCACCACCGATCGAGGATGGGTTGTTGGTGCCGTGAATGCGGTAAAGCGAGCTGCCGATATAAAGTGAGCGGGCGCCGAGCGGGTTGTTGGGCCCACCTTCCATGCGTGCCGGCAGGATGATGCCCTTTTTCTTCTCGCGCGCAATCATGGATTTTGGAGGTGTCCAGCTTGGCCATTCGGCCTTGCGGGAGATTCTCGCGCTTCCGGACCACTGGAAGCCCTGACGACCCACGCCAACGCGGTATCTGTAGGCTTTTCCGCCGGGTTGAATGAAGTAGAGGTTACGCTCGGACGTATCGACAATGATGGTGCCCGTCTTGTACTTAGTCCCTTGCGGATAACTGATCAGTCTCCGCGTACTCGGACCGTAGTTCTTGCCACCGCCAAAATTAAAGCCGGGGCGGCTCCTGTCGCCGAAATTGTTGTTGATTCCACCAAAAAGGCAGTCGAAAAAGTTGTTGCACTGCTTACCGTTTCGCGATGCCGCGCTTGCTGTTGGCGCTGCCACAGCTGCTGCGATCACCATCGCTGAAAGAGTTAGTAGTGTGCGGCGCATGGAACCTCCTGCTCGCGAATCTCTTGACGTATTCATCGTCTTGATGACCTGACCATAGAGGCGGCCACGCAGAATGTTCAAGGGTGAGTACAGGCGGTGATGCATTATTTTGAAAAGTGTTGCATAAATGCCACGGTCGGTGAAAACCTTATACTTTAGTCTTACGTCCGTACAACTCGAGCCGGTGGTGGACGATCTCGTAGCCCAGTTCACGGGCGATCTCTTCTTGCAGTCGCTCGATCTTTTCGGACTGGAATTCAATGACCGCGCCAGTATCCATATCGATCAGGTGATCATGATGCGGCCCGTCCGCCGGTTCGTAACGCGACCTGCCGTCGACAAAGGCATGGCGTTGTATGGCGCCGTGTTCTTCCAGCATTTTCAAGGTTCGATAGACGGTCGGCAACGAGATCCGGCTGTCCTGCCTGACCGCACGCCTGAAAATGTCCATGGCGTCGGGATGCTCGTCTCCCTTGTCGGCGAGGATCCGGATGATCAGCCTGCGCGGCTTGGTAATGCGGGCACCGCCTTCGCGCAGAGCATTCAAAAGTTCGTCACTGTCCAATGGTGTAGCCATATATGCAAAATATCAAGATGATAATCATTTGCAATAACAATCAGCGACATTGCATTTCCTTATTGCAAATAATTTGCATTTACATAAAGTAACAACAAACACTAGCCTCACCGGAGCTGAATACGTGCGTCAAACACTGAAACGGATTGCCATCCTGGCATCGCTGACGCTGGCGATGGCCGGTTTGACACAGACCGCCCACGCCAAACTGAAAGTCGTCACTACCTTCACCATCATCGCCGATATGGCCTCCAATGTTGCCGGCGACGCCGCTGAAGTGGTGTCGATCACCAAGCCCGGTGCGGAGATCCACAACTACCAGCCAACGCCGAAGGATATTGTCCGCGCCCAGGGGGCCGGCCTGATCCTGTGGAATGGTCTCAACCTGGAACAGTGGTTTGAGAAATTCCTGGCCAACCTGTCCGGCGTGCCTTCAGTTGTCATCAGCGAGGGGGTCGAGCCGATGAGCATCGTGGCAGGTCCCTACGCCGGCAAACCCAACCCGCACGCCTGGATGAGCCCGACGGATGCACAAACCTATGTCGATAACATCGCCCGCGCGATGGCTGAGCAGGATCCCGAAAACGCGGACACCTACAAGGCAAATGCAGAAAAATACAAGGCGGAAATCGAGGCACGGGTTGCACCCATCCGGGCATCGCTTGCATCCATCGCGGACAAGGAGCGCTGGCTGGTCACCAGCGAGGGCGCGTTTTCCTACCTGGCGCGGGACTTCAACCTGAAAGAATTGTTCCTGTGGCCGATCAACGCCGACCAACAGGGAACGCCGCAGCAGGTGCGCCAGGTGATCGACCAGGTGCGGGCCAACAACATCAAGGCAGTGTTCAGCGAAAGCACTATTTCCCCGGCCGCGGCAAAACAGGTGGCACGCGAAACCGACGCGCGCTATGCCGGTGTTCTGTACGTGGACTCGCTGTCCGGCCCGGATGGCCCGGTGCCCAACTATCTCGACCTTCTAAGCGTCACAACTGAAACAATCGCGGCGGGGCTGAAGTGATGCTGAATCCGGTTCCGGCAGATCAGGCCCACAAGGCAGATCAGGCACACAATGCAGATCAGGCACACAATGAAGGGCTCGAAGTTCACGATGTGACCGTTACATACCGCAACGGTCACACGGCTCTTTATGATGCCAGTTTCTCGCTGCCCGTCGGCACCATTACCGCCCTGGTTGGGGTCAATGGCTCCGGCAAATCCACCCTGTTCAAGGCCATCATGGGATTTGTACCGCTGGCCAAGGGTGACGTGCGCATGCTCGGCATGAGCGAGGAACAGGCGCTGGACCGCAACCTGGTGGCTTATGTGCCGCAGTCCGAAGAAGTCGACTGGAACTTCCCGGTTCTGGTCGAGGATGTTGTAATGATGGGACGCTACGGCCACATGAACTGGCTGCGAATACCGGCGCGCCGTGACCATGAAATGGTTGCCAGTGCGCTGGAGCGGGTCGACATGAGCGACTTCCGCAAGCGCCAGATCGGCGAATTGTCCGGCGGACAGAAAAAGCGGGTGTTCCTGGCAAGGGCGCTGGCCCAGGAAGGCAAAATAATCCTACTTGACGAACCGTTCACCGGCGTGGATGTGAAGACCGAGGACGCGATCGTCAAGCTGTTGCAGGGCCTGCGCGATGAAGGCCACATCATGCTGGTCTCGACCCACAATCTTGGTTCGGTGCCGCAGTTCTGCGACCGAGCCATCCTGATCAAGGGGACCGTGCTCGCAGAAGGGCCAACCGCGCAGGTGTTCACCCAGACCAATCTTGAACACGCCTTTGGCGGCGTGCTGCGCCAGTTCACCCTGGGCGGTGAGGACCTGCACGAAGATGACGATGCCCGCACCGTTACCGTCCTGACCGATGATGAACGCCCGTTCGTGATCTATGGCGACGGAGAAAAAGAGCCGGAGCAGAAACAGAAATGAACCTGCTGCTGGAGCCCTTCACCTACAATTACATGGTCAATGCCATGTGGGCCTGTGCGCTGGTTGGCGCAGTGTGCGGTTTCCTGTCGGCCTACCTGATGCTGAAGGGCTGGTCGCTGATCGGCGATGCCCTGTCTCATGCCATTGTGCCCGGCGTTGCGGGCGCCTATATGCTGGGCCTGCCGTTTTCCATCGGGGCGTTTTTCTCCGGCGGCCTGGCGGCACTGACAATGTTGTTTCTGAACCAGCGCACCAAGCTGCGCGAAGACGCCATCATCGGCCTGATCTTCACATCGTTCTTCGCTCTGGGGCTGTTCATGGTTTCCCTGTCACCGACTTCGGTGAATATCCAGACCATCGTGCTCGGCAACATACTGGCCATTACACCTGAAGACCTGGTGCAACTGGTCATCATTTGCAGCGTCTCCATGACCGTGCTGTTGCTCAAATGGAAAGACCTGATGGCGACGTTCTTTGACGAGGATCATGCCCGCTCGGTCGGCCTCAACACAACGGCCCTCAGGCTGGTGTTCTTCACCCTGCTCGCTGCCTGCACCGTTGCCGCGCTGCAGACTGTTGGCGCGTTCCTGGTGATCGCCATGGTGGTCACGCCAGGCGCCACCGCCTACCTGCTGACCGACCGGTTTCCCCGTCTCATCATTCTGTCTGTTGCCATCGGCGCGGTGACCAGTTTCCTCGGTGCCTATCTCAGCTACTTCGTCAACGGGGCAACCGGCGGCGTCATTGTCATCCTGATGACGGTTGTGTTCCTCATCGCGTTCTTCCTGGCGCCCAAACACGGCATGCTGGCGGCCAGGGCAAAAGCGCGCGCGGCGCTGGAGACGCGATTATGACGGCGGTTCTTGACTGGATCATGCAACCGTTCGCTTTCGAGTTCATGCAACGGGCATTCGTCATCACATTCCTGCTCTCGGTGCCGATGGCGGCCCTGTCATGCTTCCTCGTGCTGAAAGGCTGGTCGCTGATGGGGGATGCGATTTCACATGCAGTGTTGCCGGGCATCGTGCTGGCCTACATTGTAGGTGCGCCCCTGGCCGCCGGTGCTTTTGCCGCTGGCATGGCGTGTGCCCTGGCCACCGGGTTCCTGGACCGCAACTCCCGGATCAAGCAGGACACGGTCATGGGCGTGGTGTTTTCCGGCATGTTCGGACTGGGCCTGGTGATGTATGTGGCGATACAGACCGAAGTGCATCTCGACCATATCCTGTTCGGCAATGTGCTCGGTGTGACCTGGGCCGATGTTGCAGAAACCGCCATCATCTCGACCCTCTGTACGGCCGGACTGGCGATCTGGCGCAAGGATTTGCTGTTGCACGCGTTTGATGCGCAGCACGCCCGCGCCATCGGACTGAAGGTCGGCTGGCTGCATTACGGTTTGCTGGCGGCAATCTCGCTGGCCATTGTCGGCGCGCTGAAAGCGTCCGGTATCATCCTGGCGATCGCCCTGCTGATCGGCCCGGGGGCGGTCGCTTTTCTGGTCACCCGACAGTTCTCGACCATGCTGGCGGTCGCTGTTGCTGTTGCGGTTGGTTCGAGCGTTACGGGCGTGTTTGCCAGTTTTCACCTGGACTCGGCCCCTGCCCCGACCATCGTGCTGGTCATGACTGGCCTGTTCATCGTTGCCTTCATCCGACAGCAGATGCAGTTTGCCAGGCTCAGCAAGCAAAAACCTGAAATTACTGGCGCTGAGCCTTCGTGATGGAGTTGGCGTAATCGATGCGCGCCTGCACTTCGACTGCCGCGACCGCCGATACATTGACGACGGACCGGGTCGTAGCCGCCGGCACCAGCACATGGGCAGTTGCCGCGGCACCCACCAGGATCGGGCCGATCGGTGTGCCGGCACCAAGCTCTAACACAAGCTGGTAAGCCAGGTTGGCGGCATCGGAATTCGGGAACATAAACACATTGGCCTCGTCCTTCAGAGTGGAACCGGGAAACAGTCGCCGGCGAAGGTCTTCATTCAGGGCCGTGTTGCCGTGCATCTCGCCGTCAAACTCGAAGTCGGTGCCTTCCTTATGCAGCAGATCGGCGGTGTCGCGCATAAGCTGGATTTCCGGTGACTCGGCCGAGCCAAAGCTGGAATTGGCCAAAAGGGCCACCTTGGGTTCGACACCGAAGCGCTTGATTATGCCCGACACCCTGCGGGTCAACAGTGCCATCTCCGCAGGCGAGCGATCCACATTGCCATAGGTGTCGGCGAAGAAGTATACGCCGCGGTCAAGGATACAGCCCGATATGGCCGCGAAATCTCTGGTACGCGGCCCCATGCCGATAATACGGCGGATATGATCTAGGTGATTGTAGAACCTGCCCTCAAGGCCGCAGATCATGGCGTCCGCATCGCCACGCTTGATGGCCAGTGCCGCGATCACGGTCGAGTTGGTGCGCACCAGTGTTCTCGCCGCATTCAGCGGCACGCCCTGGCGGCCGGCGATCTCTACCAGCGTGTTGACGTAGTCCAGATAGCGCGGGTCCGACTCCGGATTGATCACCTCGATATCGGTACCGGCCTTTAGATGCAGGCCGAAGGAGGCAGCGCGGCGCTCGATCACCTCGGGCCGGCCAATCAGAATCGGGATCGCCCAGCCGTCGGTCTTGGCCAGGGATGCCGCACGCATGGCGCGCTCATCCTCGCCTTCGGCATAGATGATGCGCTTGGGGTTCTGTTTGGCAGCGGCAAAAACCGGCCGCATGATCATGCCGGACCGGAACACGAAGCGGGTCAGGTGCTCCACATAGGCATCGAAGTCGTCAATCGGCCTGGTGGCCACACCTGATTCCATGGCTGCCTTCGCGACAGCCGGTGCGATGCGCAGTATCAGGCGCTGGTCAAACGGGTTGGGAATCAGGCTGTCGCTCCCGAACGAAGAGACGCCGCCTTCATAGGCCCGCGCTGCCAGTTCCGAAACTGCCTCATGGGCAAGTGTGGCAATGGCGTGGGTAGCAGCGATCTTCATTTCCTCGTTGATGGCCGTCGCACCGACGTCCAGCGCACCGCGAAAGATGTACGGGAAACACAGCACATTATTGACCTGGTTGGGGAAGTCGGACCGCCCGGTGCAGATCATCGCATCGGGCTTGACCTTGCGGGCCTCATCCGGCTGAATTTCAGGATTGGGATTGGCCAGCGCCATGATCAGCGGTTTGTCACCCATCCTTTCAACCATGTCCGGTTTCAGAACACCGCCGGCAGACAGGCCGAGGAACACGTCGGCATCATCTATGATATCGCCCAGGGTGCGCGCCTCGGTCTTCTTGGCATAGGGCGCCATCCACTGGTTGATGCCGTCGCGACCTTCATAGGCCACGCCGTCGATATCCGATATCCAGATGTTTTCCGGTTTCGCTCCCATGCCGACAACCAGGTTGAGGCAAGCAAGGGCGGCGGCCCCGGCCCCGGAAGTGACAATCTTGGCGTCTTCCAGCTTCTTGCCGGCAATTTCCAGGCCGTTGACGATAGCAGCGGCCACGATAATGGCGGTGCCGTGCTGGTCGTCATGAAACACCGGAATGTTCATGCGCTGCTTGAGCTTGTCTTCGATGATGAAGCATTCCGGCGCCTTGATATCCTCCAGGTTGATACCGCCGAAGGTCGGTTCCAGCGTTGCGACGGTGTTGACGAATGCGTCAGAATCCGCGGCATCAAGCTCAAGGTCAAACACGTCGATGTCAGCAAACTTCTTGAACAGTACAGCCTTGCCCTCCATCACCGGTTTGGAGGCAAGCGGACCGATATCGCCAAGTCCCAAAACGGCCGTACCGTTGGTGATCACCGCAACCATATTGCCGCGCGCCGTCAGGGAATGGGCTTCTGCCGGCTGGTCATGAATTTCCATGCAGGCGGCCGCCACGCCGGGCGAATAGGCCAGCGCCAGATCGCGCTGGTTGGACAACGGCTTGGTGGCCTTGATCTCCAGTTTTCCCGGTTTCGGGTTGCGATGATAATGCAGCGCGTTTTCGCGCAGCTCGTCAGTGACTATACGTGGCATGGAGGCGCTTCTTCCGGATTGTTCATGTCCTGGCGGATCTTGTTATGTCGTCAAGCCTACAGCAGCGTAAGGCGACATTCCACACTATAGATCCCCGCACGCAGCCTGCGGCCCGCGGGGATACTGTGAAACACATTTCCGGTTCGAGACCTACTCTTTCGGCAGCGACAGGCGCATGTGCAGTTCGCGCAACTGGCGCGGTTCTGCTTCTGACGGGGCGCCCATAAGCAGGTCGGCTGCCTGCTGGTTCATCGGGAACAGGGTTATTTCGCGCAGGTTGCGGGTGCCGCACAGCAACATCACAACCCGATCGACGCCGGCCGCCATGCCGCCATGGGGCGGCGCGCCGTACTGGAATGCCCGGTACAGACCGCCGAAGCGTTCTTCCACCACGTCCTTTGGCAGGCCGGCAATTCCGAACGCCTTGACCATGGTCTCCGGCTTGTGATTGCGGATACCGCCTGAGGCGATCTCAAAACCGTTGCACACCAGGTCATACTGGTAGGCCTTGATAGTCAGCGGGTCCTGGTTCTCCAGCGCGTCCATCTCGCCCTGGGGCATGGAGAACGGATTGTGCGAGAAATCAATCTTCTTTTCTTCCTCATTGTATTCGTAGAACGGGAAATCGACGATCCAGGCCAGCTCGAAACGGTCTTCGTCGACCAGCTTCAGTTCGGTCCCCACCCTGTCCCTGGCAGCACCTGAAAAGGCAGCGAACTTTTCCGGCAGGCCGGCGACGAAGAAACAGGCATCGCCGTCTTCAAGTCCCATCTGGGTGCGAATGGCGTCGGTCCGCTCCGGCCCGATGTTCTTTGCCAGCGGGCCTGCGCCTTCAAGATTTTCGCCTTCGCCGCGCCAGAAGATATAGCCAAGGCCCGGCTGGCCTTCACCCTGTGCCCATGAGTTCATGCGGTCACAGAACGCGCGTGAGCCGCCGGTCTTGGCCGGAACAGCCCAGATCTCGACCTTCGGATCGGACGCAATCATGCCTGCAAACACCTTGAAACCGGACCCGGCGAAATGCTCGGTGACCGCCTGCATTTCAATGGGATTGCGCAGGTCGGGCTTGTCGGTGCCGTACTTGCGGATAGCATCAGCATAGGCAATGCGCGGGAACTCCGCCGTCACCGGCTTGCCGTCGGAAAATGCCTCGAAAACGTTGCGCATGACCGGTTCTATGGCGCCCAGCACGTCGTCCTGGGTGACAAAACTCATCTCCACGTCGAGCTGATAGAACTCGCCCGGCAACCGGTCTGCGCGCGGGTCTTCGTCACGAAAGCACGGCGCAATCTGGAAGTATTTGTCGAAGCCGGAAACCATGAGCAGCTGTTTGTACTGCTGCGGCGCCTGCGGCAACGCATAGAACTTGCCGGGATGAATGCGGCTCGGCACCAGGAAGTCACGCGCGCCTTCCGGCGAGGACGCTGTCAGTATCGGTGTCGAAAACTCGTTGAACCCGGCAACCGCCATTTCGGAGCGCATCTTTGAAATGATCGCAGAACGCTTCATGATGTTGGCGTGCAGTGTTTCGCGGCGCAGATCGAGGAAGCGGTATTTAAGACGGATATCTTCCGGGTAATCGGGTTCGCCGAACACCGGCAGCGGCAGTTCCGATGCCTTGGACAAGACCTCGATTTCCCGGGCGAACACTTCCACTTCGCCGGTCGGCAGATTGGGATTGACGGTGTCGGCAGAGCGCGCCTTGACCTCGCCGTCGACGCGGATCACCCATTCGCCGCGCACAGCCTCGGCGGTCTTGAAGGCGGGCGAATCCGGATCTGCCACAACCTGGGTCACGCCGTAGTGGTCGCGCAGGTCGATGAACAGCAAACCACCATGGTCACGCACCCGGTGAACCCAGCCTGAAAGGCGTGCGGTTTCACCCACATTGGAACTGGAAAGCTGGGCGCAGGAATGGCTGCGATAGGCGTGCATGGGTAACCCTCTTGGCAAACACGGAACTTGTGCGTTGGAATGCGCGGGAAAAGCGCACGAGGCGGCTTATTTGTCAAGGTTTTGGCTTGAGAACTGCGCGCCTGAGGAATAGGAAGGCATGACGCACTGAATTCGCTTTGCGCGGGCGCACATCGATGAGCTTCATTCTTCCCCTATCTCCCCTGCTCGCCGCGGCTGGAATTCTGCTCGCCGGCAACGGCCTGCAGGGCACGCTGATTGCCCTGCGCTCTGCCCATGAGGGGTTCGACCCATCCCTGATCGGGCTTATGGGAACCGGCTATTATGCCGGTTTCATGCTGTCGTGCCTGTTTAGCGCCCGGCTGATTCGCGCAGTGGGGCATATTCGCGTGTTTTCAGGACTGGCGGCCATTGCGGCTTCGGCATCACTGACCATGGTGTTGTGGCTTGATCCGGTGGCCTGGATCGGGCTGCGGTTCGTTTCCGGCTTCTGTTTTGCCGGGCTGTTCATGGTCATCGAGAGCTGGCTCAATGCATCCGTCGACAATGCCCACCGGGCCAGCACACTGTCGGTTTACCGGCTGGTGGACCTGGCCGCGGTGACCGGCTCGCAGTTCCTGCTGCCGGTGTTCGGCGCCTACGGTTTCGCCATCTTTGCCATCGCCGCGATCATGACCTGCCTGTCGCTGGTCCCGGTATCGTTGATGGACAGAACCGCGCCAAAACCGCCTGACGAGTTCCAGTTTTCCATTGCCAGCATATGGGCCATTTCGCCACTGGCCTGCATCGGCTGCATAACCATCGGCATGACCAATTCGACCTTCCGCCTGATGGGACCGATCTACGCATCTGACATCGGGTTTGACACTACAGGTGTAGCCACGTTCATGAGCGCCGGCATCATCGGCGGCGCGGTTTTGCAACTGCCGCTCGGCTGGTTGTCGGACCGGTTCGACCGGCGCTGGGTGCTGATCATTGCCACGTTGGGCGCTGCCGCGTCGGGTTTCGTGTTGTCCTATGCCGCCGGCACATCCCATTCGATGGCTCTGACCGGGATTTTCATGTTCGGCGCCTTTGCCCTGCCGCTGTACTCGCTGTCCGCGGCCCATGCCAACGATCGCGCCAAACGCGGGCAGTATGTGATTGTCGCCGCAGGCCTGAGTTTTTTCTTTTCCCTGGGCGCGATGATCGGGCCGTTCGTCGCCGCACAGGTCCTATCCATCTTCGGCCCCGACTTCTTCTTCACCTATACCAGTATCGTACACCTGAGCCTTGTCGTAGTGACATTGTGGCGGATGACCGTGCGCCGGACACCCGACATGAAGGCCAAGAAGCGCTATGCAACACTGCTGAGAACCTCTCCCGTGATGTACAGGCTTGCCCACAAGGCTGCCAACAAAGGCCCACGCAAGAGCAATTGATCGTGTTTTCAACCGCAGATTGCAGCGATGCGCTTGATTTGCGCCCCACATTCTGGCTTTGTCCCTGCCCATGCAAGTAATCACCACTACCAAAGACCTCGCCCGCCTCTGCAAAACGCTTTCCTCAGACGCTTATGTGACCGTGGATACGGAGTTCATGCGCGAGCACACGTTCTGGCCGATCCTGTGCCTCATCCAGATTGCCGGAGCCGGGGAAGAAGTGATCATCGACCCGATGGCCGACGGCATCGATCTTGAGCCCTTCCACCAGCTGATGGCCAACGACGCCGTTTTGAAAGTGTTTCACGCGGCGCGTCAGGATGTGGAGATTTTTGTTGAAGCAACCGGCGCGACACCGACACCGATTTTCGATACCCAGGTCGCCGCAATGGTGTGCGGGTTTGGTGATCAGGTTGGTTACGAAGCCCTGGTTCGCAAACTGGCCGGCCAGCAGGTCGACAAGTCGTCCCGGTTCACCGACTGGGCCCGGCGCCCGCTGACCGACAAGCAGCTTGCCTATGCCCTGTCCGACGTAACCCACCTGCGGGTGGTTTACGAAAAACTGCGTGGCATGCTGGCCGATAACGGCCGCTCGCCTTGGCTGGCAGAGGAAATGGCGGTCATCGCCTCTGCCGATACCTATATTTCAAATCCGGATGACGCATGGAAGCGCCTGAAGTTCCGGCCGCGCAACCCGAAACAGATGGGTATCGCCGTCGCCCTGGCCAAATGGCGCGAGGAACGCGCCCAATTCAAGAACATGCCGAGGAACCGCATTATCAAGGATGATGCCATTTCCGAACTGGCGACCCAGGCACCGCGCGACAAGGCCGGGCTGGCGAAACTGCGCGCCCTGCCGCGCGGCCTGGCAGACGGCGGGCTAGGCGATGAAATCCTGCGGGCCATTGAATCCGGCCTTGCCATGCCAAAGAACAAGCTGCCGCCGCTGCAACCGTCAAAAGGACCACAGCCGGAAGGTGCATCTGCCATTGCCGATGTGCTGAAGCTGGGCTTGAAGGTGGTGTGTGAGCGCGAAAATATCGCGCCGCGCCTGATTGCCAACGCGGCTGACATCGAGGAATTTGCCGGCAATGGTGGGGATCACCTGCAGATGATGCGGGGCTGGCGGCATGAACTGTTCGGCGAAGTTGCAGAAGGACTGAAAACCGGCAAGCTGGCCATCGGCATCAGGGACGGCAAGCCCGATATTTTCAGCGCCTAAACGAGCACCAGCTTGATCAGCCAGGCAAGGCTGTCGACAACGGCAACAGCAGCGCCGCGCCCACCGGCTCAAGAGTAGGCAGATTGTATCGCAGGACCAAATCGCCGCAAGCCGCGATTACCCCAGCCGTATCTCCGGTTCAAGACCCATGGCACCGGCGAGTTGGTTGACCTTTTTCGCCACCGATTCACCGTGCAGGTCAGACAGCTTCCGGGGTATGTCGAGAACCAGGTTCTTGCCGTCGATAAACAATTTGATCTTGGGCAGAAGGCCGGTCATGGCGCCGGTCAGCACATAAGCCAAACGCATGGCGCCGGCCAGGATGCGGGCCCGTTCCAGCCAGTCTTCCGGAATCAGGTCGACAAACTCGTGCGGTGCATGCTTGGCATTGATGCCCTGGTAGCGGAAGAACACAGCCAGGGCCAGGAACAGTCTTCCGGGGTGATCCACACCCACAATCGAGGCTTGCGAAATGATGGTCAGCGCCCGGCCGGAGCGATAGTCGGGATTGGCCCGCCAGGAAATGTCAGCCATCATGCAGGCCGCATGGCGCAGGCGGCGTTCCTCTTCGGTTTCAGGCAGTTTGCTGTTGGTAAAAAGTGCATTGGTCCACTGGCACAATTCCAGTTCATGGTTTGGCGACCGTGCATAGCGTTTGGCGAAATCCCAGCTGGCATTGAGTAGCGGGTCTGAATCACGCACGCGCTTCTTGAGTTTGCCGAACAGCAGGCCTTCGCGAACACCGTAGATCGATGTGACCATGGTTTTGGGCTGGGTCCGCGCCAGCAGTCTTTCCAGCACCAGTGCCGCCAGCGGCAGTGTTTCCGACCGGCTCTTGGATACGGCATCGATAACCTTCAAGGTATCGGGCGACAGCCGCGATACGAAATCTGCCAGCGACTGGGCGGTTGAACGGTCCAGCGTATAGCCCTGGACGATAATCAGAGGATAATGGATCTGTGCCATGTGCAGGCGGGCAAGGTTACGCCAGGCACCGCCAACTCCGTAAAATGTCCGCCGTTCCAAATTCTGCAACAGTTTGGCTCGGTCAAGCTGGGCATCAATGTAGCGCGTGGCCGCGTCGAGGTCGGGACCGGTTTCGCCCAGAATCCGCAATGGCCCCAACGGCAGGGTTATGCCGTCGCGCAGCTTGCCCATTGACACGTCTACAAGTTCCAGGCTGCCGCCACCGAGGTCTCCAACAATACCGTCCGCGTCAGGAATCCCAGACAACACCCCCTTGGCGGCAAATGCGGCTTCCTGACGCCCGGTCAGAACGCCGATATCAGCACCAAGCATTTTCTTGGCGTTTGCAATGAAATCACGGCCGTTGGAGGCGTCGCGCACCGCAGCGGTCGCTACGGAGAAGATTTCACTGACATTCATCTGGCTGCACAGGGCGCGAAACCGCCGAATGGCGTTCAGGGCGCGTTCCGAAGCCTCATGGTCCAGCGCGCCGGTCTCCGCCACACCGCGCCCTAGGGCACACAGGACCTTTTCATTGAACATGGGTGATGGCGCGCGCCGCAGGCCGTCATACACAACCATGCGTACGGAGTTTGAACCGATATCCACCACCGCCACCGGAGGGGCGTCGGAAATCCTGTCGAGTTTCTTGGCCGGGTTCACTCAGACCTGTCCCGCTATTGAACTGCAGATCAGAATCACCCCCTGACCGCGCATTGCCTTTAACGACCGGCAATAGCAGGTGGCAAGCTATCTTTCAAAGAACTTCCGCGCCCAGACAACGATGGGTTGTTCATAAAGTAGTCATGAGCGTTGAAAGGCTCCTCATCCGGTCCCGCCGTGACGCGCTCGGAGCTGCCGTCCGGCATCAATTGCCAGCTTTGCTGGTTGTCCTTCAGGTTGGCAACCATGATCTGGTCGAGTATCTGCTCATGCACTGTCGGTGTGTCCACCGGCACCAGCGTTTCGACACGGCGATGCAGGTTGCGCGGCATCCAGTCAGCCGACGAAATGTAGATGCGCGCCTTTTTGCCCGGCAATCCCTCGCCATTGCCGAAACAGACGATGCGTGAATGTTCCAGGAAGCGGCCGATAATGGATTTGACGCGAATATTGTCGGACAGGCCCGGCACCCCAGGCCGGAGGCAGCAAATTCCGCGAATAACCAGTTCAATCTGGACACCGGCACTGCTGGCCCGGTACAGCGCGTCGATAATTTCCGGATCAACCAGTGAATTCATTTTCGCCCAGATGGCCGCCGGCCGGCCAGCCCTGGCGTGTATGATCTCTTCTTCGATATGCGAGAGCAGACGCTTGCTCAGTGTCAGGGGCGACAAGGCTATGCGCTCCAGTTCGGTGGGCTCGGCATAGCTGGATACATAGTTGAACAGGCGTGCCGCATCCCGGCACAAAGCAGGATCACAGGTAAAGAATGACATATCCGTATATATGCGCGCCGTAACCGGGTGATAGTTGCCGGTTCCGTAGTGAACATAAGTCCTCAAGTGACCGCCTTCGCGGCGCACGACCATCGAGGTCTTGGCGTGGGTTTTGAGTTCGACGAAGCCGAACACCACCTGTACACCCGCACGTTCCAGGTTACGGGCCCACTGAATATTCTTTTCCTCATCGAACCGGGCTTTCAGTTCGACCACCGCCATGACGGATTTCCCGGCCTCGGCCGCCATCACCAGCGCTTCGACAATCGGGCTTTGATTGGAGGTGCGGTATAGCGTTTGCTTGATGGCAACGACCTCGGGATCCCGGGCCGCCTGACGGACAAACTGCACAACGACATCAAACGATTCATAGGGGTGGTGAACAATAATGTCCTTTTGCCGGATGGCGGCAAAACAGTCGCCGCCGTGATCGCGAATGCGCTCCGGGAAGCGCGGATTGTAGGGCGGGAACTTGTGCTCGGGCATATCATCCACGATAAGCTGGGACGTATCGGCATAGCCCACAACGCCGTCGCACATGACAACGGCATCAGCCTCGGCCTTGAGTTCGCGGGCAATGAAGGTACGGAGGTTTTCCGGGCACCCGCTGTCTACTTCCAGCCGCACCACGCTGCCGCGACGCCGCCGCTTCAGGGCACGTTCGAAGTACCGGACAAGATCCTCGGCTTCTTCCTCCACTTCGATATCGCTGTCGCGCAGGATGCGAAACACGCCCCTGCCCTGCAGCTGGTACCCGGCGAACAGTCGCGGCGTGAAGTGGGTGATCATGTCCTCGATCATGATGAAACGGGCAACCGCCTGGCCGTTACCGGCCTTGCTGCCTGGCAACCGGGTGAAGCGCTCCAGCTGCTGTGGCACCTGCACAAGCGCTTTCATCTGTTCACCGTCAGACTTGCGCTCGAGTTGCAGCGCAATCATCAGGCCGCGATTGGGCAGAAACGGGAACGGGTGCGCCGGATCAATTGCGATTGGTGTCAGGACCAGCAAGACCTGTTCATGAAACCGCTCGTCCAGCCAGGCACGATCTTCTGCAGTCAATTGATCGGTGTTGACCAGTTCTACCCGGCTTTCCTGCAGTTCCTCGCGTAGGGCATGCCAGCGCTTGTCCTGCTCGCCCATCAGCTCGCCGGCCTCGGCGCGCACGCTGGATAGCTGGTCAGCAGGGCTCAGGCCGTCCTGGGACAGGCCGGTCACCTGTTCCCGAATCTGGGCAGCGAGCCCGGCGACGCGAACCATGTAAAACTCGTCCAGGTTGTTACCCGAAATGGACAGAAACCGAAGCCGTTCGAACAAAGGATGAGCGGTGTTTCTGGCCTCCATCAAAACCCGGTAGTTGAACCCCAGCCAGGATAACTCGCGGTTGAAAAACCGCTTGGGCGACCCGAGCAGATCCGCATCGGCAACGATACTGACCTGCGCCGGCTCGGCGTTCGCCAGTTCCTCGGTTTCCTTGCTTTCTAAATTCATGCTTCCTGGCTCCACGGTCTGATCAGAACCGCACTTACCGCTGTCAGACAGCCAACGCCGAAGGAACTGATACAAAACTGTAACATATCGATGACATCGCGCCCAATGACTCAGCGCAAAGAGCCTTAATCAGATGCTGGATCCTGATCGTCGTCGTCCTGCATAACCCGGGCGACAAGATTGCGGGTAATTTCAGCCCGTTCAGTCAGGGCACGCGCGTCAATTCTTGCCACCAGCGAGCGGGCCGCTGCAAACGAGCGCTCCATACGCAACACCATGTAACTGATGGCAGCCTCATCGACATGCAACTGTCGGTCAGCAAATTGTTTCACCAGCAGCCCGCGCAGCAGATCATCATCAGGATCACCCAGGCTGGCTACCTGGGCTGCCTTGAGCCGGGAAACAAGATCAGGTAGTGCCACGTTCCAGTGCGATGGGTAATCGCATGAGGTTATCAAGATACTGCCAGAGTTCTCACGGGCAAGATTTATCAGATGAAACAGCGCAACTTCATCAATCCCATCACCCGGAGCGTCCTCCACCGCGACGGCGCCGGAATGCATCAGATCAGCCACGCCTGCTCTTTCCAAAGCACTCGCTGACACTGTCGGGGCATTGGCCCGGGTACACCAAACGTCGCACAAATGGCTCTTTCCGGATCCGGCGGCCCCTACAAGAATGAGTACCGGAGACGGCCAGTCGGGCCATGCATCGACAGCCGCTACGGCGGCCTCGTTGGCGCCTGAAACCAGGAAGTCATCGCGCCCGGTTGCCACCCTGTGGGGCAGATCCAGTGTCAGTTGATGTGCGGAGCCGGCAGCCACGGCACTTACCCACCCTGAGGTGGTGTGGGCTTGCGTGGTTTCCTGACCCCCAGATACAGTTTCGATGCCAGATACTGGTTCAAGAAAAACTTCGACAGAACACCAATGGCCGCTGCCAGCGGCACGGCGAGCAGGATACCGGCAAATCCGAACAGGTAACCGAAGGCCAGAAGCGCGAACATCAGCCAGACCGGATGGACGCCGATCGACTGGCCAACCAGTTTCGGAGACAGAAAATTACCTTCGATAAACTGGCCAAGGGCAAAGATGCCGGCGATGATGAGTATCTGGACCCAATCCGGCCAGAACTGCACCAACGCTGTGGCTATCGCGAGCACACCGCCAATGGCGGAGCCAACAAACGGAATGAACGACAAAAGCCCTGCCGTGAGGCCGATCAGCAGGCCAAAATCCAGGCCCGCGGTAATCAGCGCGATCGCATAAAATACACCCAGCAGCATGCAGACAGTACCCTGTCCGCGAATGAATCCGGCCATCGCCGAGTTGACGTCGCGCGCTACAGCGCGCACGGTCTCGACGTGATCACGCGGCACCCAGCCATCGACGCGCTCTACCAACCTGTCCCAGTCATTGAGCATGTAAAACGTAACCAGGGGTGTGATGATCAGCAGCGACATGAGGTTGAACAGCGCCAGACCTCCCGACAGGATCGACTGCAGCAGGCTTGCCACCCATCCCGCAGCCTTGGTCGCGATTTCCGACCCGGACGTTGGGAGAGAGGCGCTGGTCTTGGCCAGCGCTTCCTTCATCCATGCTGGCGCCAGATCATTGAACAATGTAACCAGCGTCGACACGTTGGAAGGCAGGTGCTCGGCGAGCTTGCCGATCTGATCTCCAATCAGCGGCGCCACCAGAAGCAATACCAGCACGAACAGAAATATACTGGTCAGCACGATAATGAGAGTTGCCGCCAACCGCGGCAGTTTGAGGCGTTCAAGGGCGTCTGCGACCGGGTCCAGGAAGTAAGCCAGCACGATACCGGCAATGAACGGCAGCATTATTTCGGCGAACAGCCACATAAAGGCAATAATCGCACCTAGCACGATCAGCCATATGGATACCTGACGCTGGACTGTCATTGCCTTCAACCCTCATCAGCAGAACCGGCAGACCGGTCGATGGACCCAGCATTTGCCATATGGTGCAACCAGTCACGCAAATAAACCGCCAGGGATGCCAGTGTCAGTGCTGCGGTAACTGATGCACCGGCAGTGACCATAGCAGTGTTCACTGAAGAAAACGCCAACGCGGCGAGTAATGCAATGACCAGCAGGATCTGCATGACCGTGTTGGCTTTCGACACCAGGTTGGGTTCCATCTTGACCGGCCGGTCCATCAGCCAGGACAGAATAACGGCGCCAACAATGGCGACATCCCGGCTGACCACGATAATCACGATCCAGCTCGGCAAGTGCTCAAAGATACCCAGGACAATATAAATAGTGACCAGCAGCGCCTTGTCAGCAATCGGGTCCAGATAGGCACCGAGCTCCGATGCCAGGTCAAACTGCTTGGCCAGAAAACCGTCCACGGCGTCCGAAACACCGGCCAGCACGAAGACAAAAAACGCAGCCGGGTAAAGCGACTGGTACAGCAGCCACACGATGACCGGCACCAGAAACAGGCGCCCGATGGTGATGAAATTGGGCAGTGTCATTGCCGACACACCGGCAAAGCGCTCCAGCGCATCAACTTGCCTGCAATACCCATGTCCCACCTACATTCTGCAACGCCAGGCCTGCCGACCAAAGCGACTGCCGAAGTTGTTCAAATCCCGTCACATAGGACAACTGCACGATGGCTCCGCCCTGTGAGATTGTTGAGATATCGACCCCAGACACGCCCGGCGTCGACAGTATCCGTGCCCGCAATGCCGACCATTCCTCGGTCGAGTAAAACGCAACCGCAATCGGCAGTGTCGCTACTGGCAGGCTTTGTGTAACCGGGCCAGTTTCGTTTTTCTTCTTCCAGCGCACCAGCATGACCTGATGGAAGCGTAATGCCGCAACTCTCGCGGCTTCCGCGACACCGCCACCGTTTTCGGCAACATAGGCCTTGTCAAACTCCAGGTTCCCAACAGCACTGCGGCCGATCAGGGTAGCCTGCACCGTATCGTCTCCGACAGCTGCCGCTTCTGCCACCAGTACGGCTTCTGCCTCATAGCGCAATCGGATTGCTTCCAGTGATGCTTCGTCCCGGCCTGCGGCAAGTTCGGGCGTCAATGTGTCGGTATCTGCCAGGTCACCAAGCGGGACTATCAGCGGAACCGGCGAGTTCTCCGCGCGCAGCGACAACCAGGCCGTGCGCCATGGATTGTCTTCCCATACCATGACACCATCCGGTGTGCGCCACACCGGGATGATGACTGTCCTGGGCGCCAGTCTCTCACTGTAGCCGACACCCAGCTCAGCCATGATCTTGCGCATTTTCCCCGGCAGGAAACGCACCGTCAGCTTGCCGATATAGCGCTGCGGTCCAGTACGTTCTTCTTCAATCGACAAGCTGTCGAGCATGGCGTCGATCCGCTTCGACGGAATACCCGATAACCCTTCAACAAGGGCGCCACCACCAACACGCTGCACAAAGATGGCAAATGCCTTTATATTTGCCTCGGTGATGGCCTGTTTCTTGGCTTCGGCTGCGGTTTCCGCGCGCACGTCCACTTCAACACCGGTCACCGTGTACAGCGGATTTTCGGCCGCAAACGCGACAGGCACTGCAACAAGGCAGACAAACGCGACCAGCATTGCGCGTGTCACTGCCAGGCGCATGGCTCCTGCAGGTTGACCACGGCCGCTCTGCACGCAGTCGAGCAGGCCAGTTGTCGTCCTTGTGCACATGTTCCGCGCGTCGTGGATAAATGATTTCATTACCCGGCGATTTTCCTTGCAACCATCCCACTCAATCACCCAATAAGGGTGGCCTTTGTGCCAGTGTCAACCGACACAACAGTCAATGGCAGCGGCGGGCAGAAAATTCAAGCGTAGTGTGCAGGCACAAACATGACAAAACAGCACAACGGACTGACCTACAGTGATGCGGGCGTCAGCATTGAGGCGGGCAACTCACTGGTGGATGCCATAAAACCACTGGCGGCTTCGACTCGGCGCAAGGGGTCAAACCCGTCGCTCGGCGGGTTCGGCGGCCTGTTTGACCTCAAGGCCTGCGGGTTCAAGGACCCGGTGCTGGTGGCCGCGAACGACGGCGTCGGCACCAAGCTGCGGGTGGCCATTGAAAGTGGCATTCACTCCGGTGTCGGCATCGACCTGGTTGCAATGTCAGTCAATGATCTCGTTGTGCAAGGCGCCGAACCGTTGTTCTTCCTGGACTATTACGCGACCGGAAAGCTGGATGTCGGCATCGCTCGCGATGTTGTTGCCGGCATCGCGGAGGGCTGCCGACAGGCGGGCTGTGCGCTCATCGGCGGTGAGACGGCTGAAATGCCGGGAATGTATCATGGCGGCGATTACGACCTGGCGGGATTCGCTGTTGGTGCGGTGGAGAGGCGCAAGATACTCCCGAAAAAAGGCATAGGAGCCGGTGACATCATCCTGGGCCTGGCTTCTTCGGGGCCGCATTCAAACGGTTATTCGTTGATCCGCAAGATTGTCGATGTGAGTGGTGCCAAATACAGCAACAAGGCCCCGTTCGACAGTTCGCAAACCCTGGGCCAGGCATTGCTTGCTCCAACGCGGATCTATGTGAAACCCATATTGAGCGCATTGAAAGCCCACACTGGTATCAAGGCACTGGCGCACATCACCGGCGGCGGCTTCACGGAGAACATTCCGCGGGTGCTGCCCGATGAGTGTGCCGCCCACATCAACCTGGCAAGCGTTGTTTCGCCGGCCGTGTTCGGATGGCTGGCGGAAAACGGCGGCTTAGCCCAGAAAGAAATGCTGCGGACCTTCAATTGCGGTATCGGCATGGTATTGGTGGTCAGCGCGACCAAGGCCGATGATGTCATGCTGACTCTGGCAGAGGCCGGTGAACAGGTGGTACGGCTCGGTGAGATTGCCGCCCGCGCAAGCCGCCAGTCCAGGGTAAAATATACCGGTACCCTGTTGTTCGGGGACAAGCACTGACATGGGCCGAAAACGCGTAGGCATCCTGATTTCAGGCCGCGGTTCGAACATGGCCTCGCTCATTGACGCCACCAGGACCGATACATGCGCCTACGAAGTCGCATGCGTGATCTCGAACCGCCCGGATGCAGCGGGATTGCAGACCGCCGAAAGGGCCGGCATCACCGCCGTGGCGCTTGACCACAAGGCATTGGGTAGCCGCGAAGCGTTGGACGCGGCCATGCACGAAGCCTTGCTTGCCAACTGCGCCGACCTTGTCGCGTGTGCGGGTTTCATGCGCATCATGACCGGCGGTTTTATCGCCAAATGGGATGGCCGCATGATCAACATCCACCCGTCCCTGCTGCCCCTGTTCAAGGGCGTGAACACCCATGATCAGGCCTTGCAGGCGGGCGTACGGGTACACGGTTGCTCGGTGCATTTCGTATCTGCAGAACTCGATGCCGGCGCGATCATTGCGCAAGGCGTTGTCAAGGTCATGCCAGGCGATGATGCGGATAATCTGGCGGCGCGGGTACTGCCGGTTGAACACCGGATTTATCCGGCGGTGCTGAATGCACTTGCCCGGGGCCGCATTCGTCTGGAAAACGGACGTACCGTGTTTTCCGACGATGATGCCGCCTCCCTTTCCCGTTTCGCAACAGACTAGGGTCAGGACCCATTAATGTTATTCATTCTGCGGGAGGATATTTTGCCTCTGACAAGGCGAAAGGGCGCAGGAAACCGTCCGGTTTTCAAGTCCTTTCAACGATGGCAAGGGCAAAATAGACCCCGCCCTTCGGGTTTGAAGGAAAACACCCGCCTGAAGGCGAAAAATGCTCGACAAGGCACAAAGCCTTGCCTTGCGCTTTTTCACCGTCATTCGAATGATTTCTTCCAAACAGAATTGTATAAGGTTAAGGGGTCCTGACCCTAGGCTCCAAATCTGGAGGCGGGCTGCGCCAATTGGCTGATCTGTAATTTTGGATGTTTCCAAAGTGTAATTATGCGGCAGCTACAACTAGGGTGTGGACTCAATTGTTCCAGCATCCGATTTGCAAATAAACCAGTCAAAGTCTGCGAAGCTTCTTATAACCGAGGTCAAGGCTGGCTGACCGTTACCTACATGCAACGCCAAGAGCTTATGTGTGCTTCGCCGGTGGACGATAGATTGACATCTCAGGGTTCGTGGATACTCAACCGATGCGCTCTACCTATTGTTTCAGACGGCAGCTCTCCGTACATTTTACCATAATATTCCGCGAAACGGCCAAAGTGAAAAAACTCGGACTCGGCGGCGATCTCTGTCACGGTCGTCTTCCTTTGGAGAGGCGTCAGCAAGTTGTGCCGAGCAGACTGCAATCGCCGAGCCAGAAGATATTGCAACGGGGTCAGCCCCAAAGTTTTCTCAAACGCGATCTGCAAGGTGCGGGCGCTGCAGCCGAGGGAATTGCATATCGAGGCAACGGATTCCTTGCGCAGGCCTGCTTTATCTATATGACTAAGTGCCCTCGCTGTTAGCAGCCTTTGTGGAAGCTTGCTTACCAAGGTGAGAGCCCGTTGTCGGTTCGATTGTTGTAGCGCGCTTTTGAACAAGCCGATCGCGCGCTCGCGAGCCGCAAGAGCCCAGATATCTTGATCGTTTGGAGCCGGTTGTTGTCTGGCCAGCATGTTGAGCGTTCGCGACAGCTGGCGAAACCCGTCCAGCTGCCAGGCGGTTAGACTAAAAACGCTCTGTTCCGGTGTCAGGTAATCGAAGCTTTCATCTCCTATGGTCAGCCCATGGTTTCTCAGATAGTCCATCGACGCAAAAAAGGTGAAATCGTGGTAGCCTTGGGGCAAAATGTTGAGGTACTCTCGTCCAGGACCGAAGATCAGCAACGTGCCTTCGGAAACCTCAATCCCGCTGAAAATACTGGGCGTAAAACAGACTACAAGCATGATACTGTTGTCTTGGACCGTCATTCTGTCGACCAGGCGGCTATTTTCTCTGGTGCGCGAAATGCTAGACCCGTCGTCAAAAACAACTTCCGTCCACTCCAAACTAAACGGTCCGGAGCTGACTTGCGTCAAGTCAGTGTCCCACCCTACCAACGAATCGCGGAACTGGTCGAAGTCATTAAATTTTCTGTCGTTTATGGAACAATGTAGGTTCATATCAGTGGCACTGATCCAGTATCTAACGTTACGTTACTAACGTTAAAATGATCATTCTGGTTCACAATTGATCAAAATCAAACCAATTGTATGACACTTTAAAGAATGGGCCTTAGATGGCCGCGCGTAGGCGTTGATGTCAGACACGCTAGACCTGCTGTTCCGATCGAGAAACCTCCGCCTGTCGCACCACCGGCCTTCATGTGACCGAGCATGCCGTCGTACCAGCTACATTCCATTAGGGTTTCAAATACGATCAGATCCTTATGCAGCGCGCTCGCCCGATCCTCTTGATCTGGCGAGAGTGCAAAATCCACCACGCTCGCTGGAGTGTTCATATACTCGTAATAGCCCATTGACATGTTCCCTTGTCGTCCTTTCGCGTCGTTTAGCCCAGAAACCAACATGATGTAGGGTCTTCAGGGGCACCGAGTTGAAGACCCGTCGCGATAACTTGACCTGAATGTCCGCAAAGGCACACCGCTGACGCTTTCCGTCCTCTGCGTTCAGCCTGCCATGATGAAATTCAACCAGGCTGTCATTCGAAGGATGACCCGTCGGAAGAGATGTGACGCGGTAAACTCTGTTGTGTAGATTGCTGCGGTTCCAGACGCCCCGATCGGAAGCTCTGGCGCGGGTCCCTCGAGCGTCAGCGTGACATTGAAGCGCTCTGTTCCGGATTCATTGACCGACGCCACCAGACCCGACGGCTGCAACTGGCCAGATGCGTTGGCACGGTATATTTTTGTTACTTTGGCAGGGTAGGTACTTCCAGGATAGAGCGGAAAGGTCACCTCGGCTTCCTGACCGGGCCGGATATATCGAAGATGATTCTGCGCGATCTGGACGTTGATGATCGGGTTGGCGCTGTCGATCAAAGCCATGACGGCTGTCCCCGTGTTCACGCGCGTACCCGGCTGTAGAACCACGTTGGGCACAATGCCGCCGAACGGCGCGTACTCTGGAGCTGGCCCTGCAGGCATCAGGCTGCGATCAGGCCAACGTCATTCACAAACCGCGGTTATTGTCCGACAACGGTGCCAGCTACATCTCCGGTGACCTGGCCGAATGGCTGGAGGACAAGAACATGGACCATGTCCGCGGCGCACCCTATCATCCGCAGACACAGGGCAAGATCGAGCGTTGGCATCAAACTCTGAAGAACCGCATCCTGCTGGACAACTACTTCTTCCCAGGCGGCCTCAAAGCCCAGATTGAGGCGTTCGTCGATCATTATAACCATCAGCGTTATCACGAGAGCCTGAACAACCTCACACCGGCCGACGTCTACTTCGGACGTGGGCAAACCATCCTGTTGCAAAGGGAAAGGATCAAACGACAGACACTTGAAACTCGGCGCTTGCTTCACCGCAAATCCGCCGCCTAATATAACCAACCAGATGAGCAAAATACTCTCTTAGCTCACACCGCGATCGTGCCCAAAGCATTTGAAGACGGACAGGTGGATGCGATTGCCGAACTGGAGGATACACCAGCAAGCGAGATCAGCCGCATCCTACCATTTGCCTTCCTCGCACCGGACATCACCAAAACCATTCTCACTGGCAAGCAGCCAATCGACCTCACCACCGAACAACTCAAGCGCATCGGCAAAATCCCGACTTGCTGGAATGAGCAGCGACAGGTCTTGAGGATGTCCAACTAGGCTCTCCCCGTACTTCAACCGGCTTCAATTACCGCTACCAGTTACCCCGCCTGGCGGTTCCAACCTTCTGGTGGTCCGATTGGCCAACTGAGACGCGGCGTGTATTTGCGCCACTTCAGACCCTACTGTCTCGTCTCACCGCCAGAAGGTGGCGCCAACGATTCCGCTAACCCGCCGGAATGTCGGAGTATTCTTGGAGGATTGCGAATAGCATGGAAAGAGACGGATAAGGGTGGTGGGCCCGGCAGGACTCGAACCTGCAACCAGACGGTTATGAGCCGTCGGCTCTAACCAATTGAGCTACAGGCCCACCATAATATCACCTTCCAAAAACGGCATTGCGGCCAGATTGTCCGGAAAAGTGATCGCTCGCTCGGCGAACGTCAGCATGTATTATTGAAATCTGCAGAAACCGCAACAGGCAATCAGCACAATGTGTCCGCGACGCGCTAATCGGTAATGGACTTGCGTATCCGGCGCACGCCAATTGCAACCAGCAGCAGCACGATCGGTATCGACAGCGCCGTCACAAGGTCCGCGTTGACAGACAGGACACCGGCCGCGCCTGCGCCCTTGGCGGCATAGC
>JBPCVV010000032.1:0-4186 GCA_051010195.1 Anderseniella sp.
AATGCATCCGCGCCGCTCGCTCGCGGGTGTTCTTCATCAATACCGGCTTCCTCGACCGCACCGGCGACGAGATCCACACCTCCATGGAAGCCGGTCCGATGATCCGCAAGGCCGACATGAAGGCGTCCACCTGGATCGATGCCTATGAACGCTGGAACGTGGATGTCGGGCTTGAGTGCGGCCTGCCGGGTGCCGCCCAGATCGGCAAGGGCATGTGGGCCATGCCGGACCTGATGGCCGACATGCTGGAACAGAAGATCGTGCACCCGAAGGCCGGCGCCAACACCGCCTGGGTGCCGTCACCGACCGCAGCCACGCTGCATGCGACCCACTATCACCAGGTCAACGTGGCCGAGGTGCAAGAACAGCTGGCATCGCGCGAAAAGGCGGAGCTGGAGGATATCCTGTCCATTCCGCTGGCGCCGAACCCGAACTGGGACCGCAAGGAAGTCCAGAACGAGATCGAGAACAACTGCCAGGGCATTCTCGGCTATGTGGTGCGCTGGGTCGACCAGGGTGTCGGCTGCTCCAAGGTGCCGGACATCAACAATGTCGGCCTGATGGAAGATCGCGCTACTTTGAGAATTTCCGCCCAGCACCTGGCCAACTGGCTGCGCCACAAGGTGGTCACCCGGGGCAAGGTGATGAAGGCCATGAAGAAGATGGCGGCGATTGTCGATGAGCAGAACGCCGGCGATCCGGCCTACCGGCCCATGGCGGATGACTTTGACAACTCCATTGCATTCAAGGCAGCCTGTGACCTGGTGTTTGAGGGCCGCAAGCAGCCGTCCGGTTATACCGAACCGGTGTTGCATGCCCGGCGCATAGAGCTGAAGGCGCAAGGATGAAAATTGGCTTCATCGGACTGGGTGCCATGGGTCTGCCCATGGCCGTCAACCTGGTAAAAACCGGCCACCTGGTCACCGCGTTTGATGTCAATCCGGGCGCATTGAAGGCATTTTCCGATGACGGCGGCCAGGTTGCCGACAGTGCTGCGGACGCTGCCAGAACAGCGGATTTTTTCGTGTTGATGGTGGTCAATGGCGACCAGGCCGACGATGTCCTGTTCGGGTCCGGCAAGGCCGCTGAAGCCTTGCAATCAGGCGCCTGCGTGATCGCTTCGTGCACCCAGCCGCCAGCCCAGGCCAAAGCCCTGGGCGAGAAGCTGGCAGAACACCAGCTCACACTTGTCGATGCGCCGGTGTCCGGCGGCGTGGCAGGCGCCCAGACCGGCACGCTGACCATCATGGCGTCATGCCCGGCCCACGTCTTTGAAACCGCCAGGCCGCTGCTTGACGGTGTCGGCCGCAACATCTTCCATGTCGGCGAACAACACGGTGACGGTTCGACCGCCAAGCTGATCAACCAGTTGCTGTGCGGCGTCCATATCGCGGCTGCGGCCGAAGCGTTGCAACTGGCCGAAGCCGCCGGCGTCGACCCCAAGGCGGTGTTTGACATCGTGTCGGTATCAGCCGCGTCAAGCTGGATGCTGAATGACCGGGGTCTGCGCATGCTGGAACAAGCACCCGAAGTGCGCTCCGCCGTGGACATCTTCGTCAAGGATCTCGGCATCGTGCTGGATCACGGTCGCGCTGCGCGTCACGGGCTGCCTTTGTCGGCCGCAGCACACCAGATGTTCCTGGCCGCGTCCGGCGCCGGTCTCGGCAGGGCCGACGACAGCCAGGTCATCCAGTCCTACCGCTCGCTCAACAAAACGCCTGCTTCAGAGGAGTGACGATCATGGCTTCCGGATTCAACCAGCCGCTGGGCGGCAACGACATGCCGCGGTTCGCCGGTCCCGCCACCATGATGCGCCTGCCGACGGCGAAAACGGCGCGCGGCCTGGATGCCTGTTTCGTCGGCGTGCCCATGGACATCGGCACCTCGAACCGTTCCGGCACCCGGCACGGGCCGCGCCAGATCCGGGCGGAAAGCTGCATGTTAAGGCCCTACAACATGGCAACCGGGGCGGCTCCGTTCGATACGCTGCAGGTTGCCGATATCGGTGATGTGGCCGTCAACACCTTCGACCTGAAGAAATCGGTAAAAATCATCGAGAAGGCGTTTGACCGCATCCTGGCGCAGGATTGCATGCCGTTGACGCTGGGTGGTGATCACACGCTGACGCTGCCCATCCTGCGCGCCATGCACAGAAAACACGGACCCGTCGCGCTCATCCACATCGATGCCCATGCCGACATCAACGAGCACATGTTCGGTGAGAAAATCGCCCACGGCACGCCGTTCCGCCGTGCGGTTGAAGAAGGCCTGCTGGCCAATGACAAGGTGTTCCAGATCGGCCTGCGCGGCACCGGCTATGCACCGGCAGATTTCGACTGGCCGCGCGAGCAGGGCTTTACCGTGGTCACCGCGGAACAGTGCTGGCACAAGTCCATGACACCATTGATGGCGCAGGTGCGCGAGAAGATCGGCGATCACCCATGCTATTTCACCTACGACATCGACAGCCTTGATCCGGCCTTCGCGCCCGGCACCGGCACGGTGGAAATCGGCGGGCTGACCACCTGGCAGGCGCTGGAGATTGTGCGCGGTGCCAAAAGCCTGAACCTGGTCGGTGGTGACCTGGTGGAAGTCTCACCGCCCTATGATCCCAGCGGCAACACGGCGCTTATCGGAGCCAATATCCTTTACGAAATGCTCTGCGTTCTGCCCGGCGTGAAGTATTCCGAGGGTGACAGTTAACAGTGGGTCACGACGCACATTCCGCAATCGTCATTCCCGCGAAAGCGGGAATCCAATCCACGCCGGATACATCTGCCGACCTGTGAGTGGATCCCCGTTTTCACGGGGATGACGGTGGGCCGGGTCAATAGCCCGGCAGCTGATTTGCCGAACGCTCACCACACCCGTCACCCCAGCGAAGGCTGGGGGCCATTACCACCGCGAGGTGATGTATGCGTTGCGGGATGGATTCCAGCCTTCGCTGGAATGACGATCGTAGGTGAATCGCATGTTCTGCCCGGGGGCATGGCCATGAGAGGCACAATGGCGCAGGGCCGCCGATTGTCCTGTGCAACCGGTGGGTCAGTCCCTATATATCACCTGACAGACAACCAGTTTTGAGGCACTGCCCTTGCGGTCCGTAAAAGTTACAGCCATTGCCGATTACGCGGCCACCACGGCGGCCGGCTGGCACCAGGTTTTTGCCGAAACCATCGAAATGGTGCCCGCACCTGTGGAAATGCAGCCCAACGGCTTCATCCAGGCCAACTGGCGCGACCGGCCCTACGGCCAGCTGGCAAGTCTCAAGGCGCAATCGGTGCATGACGGCACGACAATCGCGGTGCGCCTGCGCTGGGCGTCGGAGAAGCCTGAAACCGGCGGCCGCGAGGGGTTCCCGGACGGGGCGGCCATCGCTTTCCCGATCAGGGGCGAACCGGTTTTGTGGACCATGGGCAGCGAGGAAGAGCCGGTGCAGTTCATCCAGTGGCAAGCCATGAAGAACAAGATCCGCTCGGTCATCGCCTGGGGCATCGGGTCTTCCGTGCCAGGCACACCGGTCAGCGAAACCGTGACGGCCGGGTGGTCGCAAGGCTACTGGACAATTGTAATGTTGCGCACCCTTGCGGGCGGGCCGGAAGCCGCTAACCTTGCACCCGGCATTGACACCCAGATCGGCTTTGCGGTCTGGAACGGCTCCAACGAGGAGCGTGCCGGCATCAAGGCGGTGTCGGCAGACTGGTCACCACTGACAATCGAGGCCTGAAGGAGTTGTGGTTCAAATGAGCAATCGCCAGGTGGCCATGGTCATCGATCTCAACAAGTGCATTGGCTGCCAGACATGCACCGTTGCCTGCAAGACCTCGTGGACCTCCGGCGAGGGCCAGGAGGGCATGTGGTGGAACCAGGTCTATACCGCGCCCGGCCACGGCACGCCCAAGGACTGGGAACAGATGGGTGGCGGCTTCAAGGACGGCGAACCGCAAAAGGGCGTGCGCCCGGCGCAGGGAGACTTCGGCGAAGGCTTTGAACTGAACTACAAGGAAGCCCTGTTTGACGGCGCCGGCAACGAGGCGCTGAAACCCATCGGCGATGAACCGCAATGGGGCATGAACTGGGACGAGGATGTCGGCGCCGGCGACTATCCCAATTCCTACTTCTTCTATATCCCGCGCATCTGCAATCACTGCACCAAGCCAGCGTGCATGGAAGCCTGCCCGCGCGG
>JBPCVV010000033.1:0-2669 GCA_051010195.1 Anderseniella sp.
GGCACTACTGTGACAAATAAGACACAGTTTTCAAAAAAGCGCAGCCGCGCCGCCGAAACTGATTGTGCTGCCATCCCTTCACATCTAGCGTGTTGGAGAGCTTGGGGCGGGCCGGAAGACCTGAGGGGGTCACGGAGTAAAACAGCTGTTGCGTCGCCGGTATTGGCACATGCCATTTCGGTGTTCGTAGCAGCTGTTTTTTCGTTCTGGCATTGCCGGCAGCAGCGGAGCTGCAAGCCGGAAACTATGTTTTGTTCCTGATAATTTTCAAGAAAATCAACTGGATACAGATGTTCCATCTGGCCGGTTGTCCCGGGCCTGGACTGCCTGTTTCGATCGCGTCACACGGACCGGGTTATCCCGCCGTCGACCCGGATGTTCTGGCCGGTGATGTAGGCACCGCCGCTTGACGCCAGGAAGGCGACGACAGACGCGATCTCGCCCAACGAATCGCCGTAGCGCTGCATCGGGATCTGCTCGAGGAACTCCTGTTTTTCCGGCAGGGAGTTGATGAAGCCCGGCAGCACATTGTTCATCCTTATGTTGTCTGCCGCGTACTTGTCTGAGAACAGCTTGGTGAAGGCGGCCAGCCCGGCACGGAACACACCTGATGTCGGGAACACCGGGTTCGGCTCAAACGCGGCAAACGTCGAGATATTGATGATGGTGCCGGATTTCTGTGCCTGCATGATCGGGGTGACCAGGCGGGTCGGGCGCACCACGTTGAGGAAATAGACATCCATGCCGGTGTGCCAGTCTTCATCACTCAGCTCCAGGACCGGCGCGCGCGGTCCGTGGCCTGCACTGTTTACAAGCACATCGATGCGCCCCCACTTTTCCATGGCACCGTCGACCAGGCGCTGAAGATCGTCAAGCGACTGGTTGGACCCGGTGACGCCGATGCCGTCGAGTTCCTCAGCCAGTGCCTCTCCCTTGCCCGATGACGACAGGATGGCGACGTGGAAGCCATCCGCGGCAAGCTTGCGTGCTGAGTCAGCTCCCATGCCACTGCCACCCGCCGTTATGATCGCTACTTTCTGTTCAGACATGTCAAACCTCGTTTGCCGATAGTGTTGGAATTCGTGGATGTCGGTAAACTAGGCTACAGGCGCGCCGTTGACCAACCACGAAAACACCCTTTAGACTGTAGAAAAACTATTGTGTAGCGGATGGAGCCCTTGGCCCGATTACCACCCTTGAATGCGCTGAAAGCATTTGAAGCATCCGGTCGCCACCTGAACTTCCGGCTGGCGGCTGAGGAAATCGGCGTCACCCAGGGCGCCGTTGCCCAGCATGTGCGTGCGCTGGAAGGCGACCTTCAGATGAAATTGTTCGACCGGCAGGCCAGAGGCCTGGCGCTGACCGAAGCAGGCCGCAAGTACCACACGCCGCTGCACAGGGCCTTTGACCTGATACGTGATGCGACCAATGAGCTGCGACCGCACCAGGGCGTAGTGACGATCAGCGTCACGCCGTCTTTCGCGACAAAATGGCTGGTACCGCGCCTGCCCCAGTTTACCGATGCCAATCCCGACCTGAACGTACAGATTGTGGCGTCGTCCGACCTGGCCAATTTTCAGGACGACGGCGTTGACCTTGCCGTCCGGCAGGGCCATGCCCCAAAGGGCTCCGGCCTCGTATCGGCTCCCTTGTTCTCGTCAGAGTTTTATGCGGTGTGCAGCCCGGCCCTGCTGGCAGGTGATCATCCGCTGCTGACGCCGGGCGACCTTGAACATCACACCCTGCTGCTGGACGGGCACGGGCTTTGGCCACTTTTCATCGAGCAGGTTCTGCCCGGCAGGTCTGCCAGCGAGCTTCGTACCATCAAATTCAACCAGACCGCCCACGCGGTTGATGCGGCACTTGCCGGTCAGGGCGTGGCACTGGCCGGTGATCTCTTCGTCGCCGGTGAACTGGACTCGGGCCGACTGGTCAGACCTTTCCCTCAGACTGTGCAGAAGGATCTCGGGTTCTTCGTCGTGGCTCCCCGGAAGTCACGCGGTTCATCTTCCGTGAGCAGAATGTGGGACTGGCTGACAGAGCAAAGTCACGCCAATCTCCCCAACCCCGCCGGATAGCGGTGACAAGCACCCGGCACGAAAACCTTAAGCCTGCCGCACTATGGCAGAATCGATATACTGTTTTTGCACTCCTTGAGCGCGAACATCCCGCCACGTAAACTTTCTGCGGGAGCGCCGACATGGAATCACGCTTTGCGGGGTTTGTCGATGAACTGGCCGCATTGCCGGACGCGGCGGCTGTCTGGCAGCGCACGGCCGACTTTGCCACTCATACCGGTTATACCGGCTGCTCTGTTGTGCTTGGGCAAAAGACAGGCGGGTAGATTGAGCACCCCGCATAAGCTCAAATTTCAGCGCCGAGTTCCAGCACGCTTATGCCAGCGAAGGTCTCGGGCAGATCGATCCTTTTCTGCTGTTCAGTTGCAATAGCCTGACTGCCAAGAAAATTGTCACCAAGGATTTGTCCAGCTTTCCCGGCGCCACACCGCGGTATAAAACCTTTCTCGAACACGCGGCTGAAAACGGGGCGGAGTTGTTTCTGAGGACCCGGCTCAAGTCGCCGCCTGGCCCATGAAATTGCGATAAAGCGTCTCCGCGCTGGACAGGAAGGCCGGCATGTTTTCATCGGCCGCCGATTGCATGGTGGCC
>JBPCVV010000034.1:0-6598 GCA_051010195.1 Anderseniella sp.
AGCAGCGGGTTGATGTCAAACGGGTTGGTGTCATAGGGCGACACAATGCGCGACATCACGTCCAGCATGTTGTAGGCGGGTGAGGCGTCGAGGCTCCAGTTGCCGGTGAGCATGTCGACGAACGACCGTTTGATCGGGCTGGCCTGACCCATCACCGATAGGGCATGCCAGAACGTCTCAAGCGCCTCACGGCCTCCGTCAGGACCGTTCTGGGTGAACCCTTGCGCCAGCACTGCAGCGTTCATGGCGCCTGCACTGGTGCCGGTGATGGCGTTGATGTTCAACCGGCCGTCTTCCAGCAGCCTGTCCAGTACACCCCAGGTGAAGGCGCCATGGGCACCGCCGCCTTGCAGGGCCAGCGCTATCGACTTGGAACTGGCCATGGTCAGTGCGCCGTCCAGCCGCCGTCAATCGGCAGGATAACACCGGTCATGCTGGCAGCAGCGTCTGAACACAGGAACACGGCAAGTCCGGCGATCTGTTCCACAGTGACGAATTCCCTTGTCGGCTGGGCTTCCAGGATGACTTTCTGGACGACCTCCTTCTCGGTCATGCCGCGTGCCTTGGCCGTGTCAGCAATCTGGTCCTCGACCAGTTCGGTGCTGACATAGCCGGGACAGATGGTGTTGCATGTCACGCCGTGTTCTGCCGCCTCCAGCGCAACCGTTTTTGTCAGGCCCGCGAGGCCGTGCTTGGCGGCCACGTAGGCGGACTTGAAGGGGGAGGCGACAAGCGAATGGGCAGAGCCGGTATTGATGATACGGCCCCAGCCTGTTTCTTTCATTGCGGGCAGCGCGGCCCGGATGGTGTGAAACGGCGCCGACAGGTTGAGTGCCATGATCGCATCCCACTTTTCGACCGGGAATTCCTCAATCGGGGATACAAACTGCATGCCGGCATTGTTGACCAATATGTCCATCCCGCCGAACTCCTTCATGGTTGCCGCCACCAGATCGGCACAGGCATCGGCCTTCATCAGGTTAGCGCCCAGGAAGGCAACCTTTACCCCGGTGCGCTTTTCCAGGCCCGCGCGGGTATTTTCTATCTCGGCAGCATCACCGAGGCCATTGAGCATGATGTTTGCGCCCTCGCGGGCCAGTGCCTCTGCCATGGCCAGGCCGATGCCCGATGTTGAGCCGGTGACCAGTGCGGTTTTGCCCTTCAGCATGTGGCAATCTCCAGAATGATTTGAAACAATTATGTTGCATTGCAACATGGCAATGCTTGGGCACTTGCTCAAGTGACAATTGTGTCATCACCGGTTGACAGCACGGCCCGCCGGACGCCATCAAGCTACACAATCTTCAAATCTACAGGAATGAACGGAGCGTCTATGTTCTACGGTACGGAAGAAAACAACCATGGCCATCAGTATGATCCGTTCAAGGCCCTGGTTGCACCGCGGCCGATCGGCTGGATTTCGTCCATCTCGGCAGCAGGTGTGGTCAACCTCGCGCCGTACAGCTTCTTCAACGCCATGTCGGACAACCCGCATTATGTCGTGTTCGGGTCGGCCGGCCGCAAAGACTCTATCACCAACATCGTCGAGACTGGGGAGTTCGTCTGCAACATGGCCACCTGGGAGTTGCGCGAACAGATGAACCAGTCTTCGGCGCCTGTTGAGAGCGGTGTTGATGAGTTTGAACTTGCCGGGCTCGAGAAGGCTGGAAGCGTTCTGGTGAAACCGCCGCGGGTTGCCGCCAGTCCGGTTGGCCTGGAATGCAGGTATGCAAAGACCGTCGACCTGCCCGGACACGACAATGCGGCCGGCGGTTACGCCATAGTGGTTGGACAGGTGATCGGTGTGTATATTGATGACAAATTTATCGAGGACGGCAGGGTGAACACGGCCGCCATGCAACCGATCATGCGAATGGGCTATTCAGAGTACACGGTGGTGAAAGAGGCTTTCCGGATGCGCAGACCGGGGTGAGGATACTCGAAGATCATGTCTCCTGGCAGCGAAGACCAATCAACCATCGCCGGCGCAGAGGCCCAAACTGGTAGAGGAACAGAAGATCAAACCGCTTCCGCCCCAGGGGAAATAGATATGTCTGACTTGATGACTGATGTATCGGGCTTCGTTTCCGACTGGCTGATCCAGATTGGCATTACATCCACCTATATCGGCCTGCAATGGGCGCTGATACAGCTTTCCATAATTCTGGCAGCGTTTGCCGGTGCGCTTATTCTCAATCGCTGGCTGACACCACGTCTTGAAGCCTATGTGCGCAATATCAAGGGCCAGCCGCAACTTCTGCGCGTGCTGGCTGTTGTGCTGCGGCGGCTGCGCTGGATCTTGCTGGCATTGTTGCTGTGGGTCGCCATGGAGGCCATGCAGGCGATCACGTGGATCTCACGCAGTTACATGATTGGCATTGCGGCCAAGCTTTGTACCGCCTGGGTTATCATCTCGATTGCCTCGCGTCTGATCCGCAACCGGTTCATGGCCAAGACAATAGAGTTGCTCGCCTGGTCGGTGGCAGCTCTGTCGATTCTCAACCTTTTGCCGAAAACCATCAGCGCCCTCGACAGTTTCGGCATAGAGATGCAGGGGATCAGGCTGACGCCGCTGCTGGTGATAAATTCCGTCCTGACTGTATCGGCGATGATGTGGCTGGCTATGCTGATCGGCCGGTTTGCCGACAACCGGATCAAGGCCAGTGAAGATATCAACCCGTCGCTGCAGGTGTTGCTTGGCAAGCTGATAAAGGCTGCACTGATGATCGCCGCGGTTCTGGCCGCGTGTAGCTTTGTCGGTGTCGACCTGACCGCGCTGGCGGTGTTCTCGGGCGCCATTGGTCTCGTCGTCGGTTTTGGCCTGCAGAAGGTGGTGTCGAACCTGATTTCCGGCTTTATCCTGTTGGTGGACAAATCCATCAAGCCGGGAGACGTGATTTCGGTTGGAGACACCTACGGCAAAATCAACGAACTGGCCGCGCGCTATACCTCAGTGATATCGCGCGATGGCCGCGAATACCTCATTCCGAACGAAGACCTGATCACCTCGCAGGTGATCAACTGGTCATATTCCTCGGACCTGGTGCGTATCGACCTGGATTTCGGGGTGACTTATGATGCCAGCCCGCACGACGTGCGCGAGTTGGCCAAGTCAGTGGCCGCGACACACAAGCGCGTGCAGGCCGTACCGCCGCCGGTGTGTCACATCACAGAGTTCGGCGACAGTTCCATCAACTACAAACTGCGCTTCTGGATCAGGGATCCGGGGCAGGGTACCGTCAATGTGCGCGGTGATGTGTTCCTGCTGCTGTGGGACGGGCTGCATGAGGCGGGTATCGACGTTCCATACCCGCACCGCGACATCGCCATGCGTGGTCCGGTCAAGGTCGAACTGGCCAATCCGCCTGTAAAACCGAAACGGCAAACCAGGGCAAAGCGCGTCAAGGCGGACACTCCCGAGAGCGACTAGGTCGGATGCCAGTCATTGTACGGCAGTTGCCTTGACCTGGAATTCTTGAAACAGTTTCTGCATGAAAGGGCATGAACATATCTTGCCGCCCGCTGCGACGATTGATCGCCGAGGACAAGAACAAGTGTTTCGCAGGACATCGTTACCGATAAAATTGTCGAACTTCCCTTAAGTCATCTGAAATCAACAATGCCCTATTGTTTCGCAGGTGTACGTAGATTTTTTGTTTGATGTCACATGGGTATCGGAAAAATCGCCCTGATGGGTGTTGGCGGGTTCATGGCAATGGGGCTGGTGGCGATGCCGTTCATTCCGGAAATGACGCCGGAACAGGATCTGGCCAGTGGCCAGCGCTATTTTGCTGACCGGTGCAGCGATGTGACACGCAACCGCCAGATAAACGGCAGCTTCGGCCGCGGCCCCAGTTATTGCAAATGCATCTCCGAACGTCTTGCCGGCAACCTCAACACCGGCGATGAATATCGCTTTGCCGCCGACATGCAGACAGCAGCAGGCACCGAACGCTGGTTGCTGGAAAAGACCCGCATGCAGGCCAGCATGAAGCGTGTGGTCAAGAATTTCGATGGCCGTCTCGACCGGTCACGCATTGCCATTGTGAACAATGTCCTGTTCAGCAATGCGACTAGCTGCGCACGGTCGATGTAGAGGCTGCCGGTTTCGGTCCTGCTTCAGCTAAGCGGGATGTTCCGGCATCCTGCCAGTTCAGTTTGAACAACCCGGAATGTGTCTGGCGCAGCGCCACGAAGGCACTTGTGTGCGAAGCCGGCGCCTTGCCCGGATCAGGTGCTGCACATTCGCGACGACATCATCTATGCTAGGAGCCAGGAATTTCCGGGCCTGGGGAAGTCAACTACCCTTAACCAACGAACTGATGCGACGAAATGTGACCTGAGCGGACATACAGATGTCAGGAACGATTACTCTGCCTACCTGGTTTGCCGTGCTTGCAGTTGTCCTGGCAACGTTGGCAGTGGTCAATCACTTCCTGCTCCCGGCGCTAAGATGGATGGCGCGCCGCTCGGTCAACAAGGCCATCCTGGATGTCAACCGGCGTTTCGATCTCAAACTGCCCCTGTTTCAACTCACCAAACGCCAGGTGCTGATCGACCGTCTCGTTTACGATCCCGAAGTGCTTGACACGGTTGCCCATATCGCCAATGAACGCGGAGTGACCCGGGACGGCGTGATGGCGGAAGTCGTCGCCTTTGCCCGTGAGATCGTCCCGTCGTTCAACCCTTATATTTATTTCAATCTCGGTTATCGGATTGCCCGCCGTTTCCTGCGTTACTTCTACCATGTAAGGGTGGGCTGGGTGCATGATGCGGCGCAAAAGGACGTGCCGGCAGCGGCGTCCGTTGTGTTTTTCATCAATCACCGCAGCAATCTGGACTATTTGCTGGTGACCTACCTGGCTTCACAGCGAGCCGCGCTGTCCTATGGAGCAGGGGAGTGGGCACGGGTCTGGCCGTTCAGGGCCATCCTGCGGCTGGCCGGTGCATACATCCTGCGCCGCAACCTTGACGATCCGGTATACCGGGTTGTGTTGAGACGGTATGTTCAGATGGCAACCGCTGCCGGTGTGCCCCATGCCATATTCAGTGAAGGGGCACTGTCGAGAAACGGCATGGTCAACGCACCGAAACTGGGCCTGTTGAGCTATGTGTGTCGGAATTTTGACCCGTCAGGAGACAGCGATATCTATTTTGTTCCCGTGGGCACAAACTTTGATCGCGTTGTGGAGCAGCGTACGCTGATCGCAAATGTAGACACTGACTATCGTGGCAGGGGCGCCGGATTTGTTCTTGGATCCACGCTGGTGTTCGTGTGCCGCCAGATATGGCTCAAACTCACCCGCCGGTGGCAGGGCTTCGGCGTGGCGGCCGCCAATTTCGGAGAACCGTTATCCTTGCGCGACTGGTCGAAGCGCCATGACGTATCCCTGGTCTCACTCGAGCAGGAGCCGTTGTTTGACGCAGTCGAGGCGTTGGGAAAGGAGCTTCATGGCAGGATTATCGAGACAATACCTGTGCTGGCAGTGCCTTTACTGGCCATGGTACTGCTGACGACGGATGAGCCCATGTCCCGAAATCAACTGCAGCAAGAAGCACTGAAGAAACTGGCAGACCTGCGCGCAAAGGGTGCGCACCCAGGCATCAAGGACGGTGGCGAGGAGACCGCTATCACCGATGGTATCGACCTGATGACCAGATTGAATTTGATAACAATCAACGGGCAAGGCAAGGTTGAGCCGAACGCGGCCGACCGAAACCTGCTCCAGTATCATGCAAATTCAATGATCCAACTCAATGCTTCACTGGAAGCCGAATGATAGCATTTGTTTCATGACCAAACTGCAGCGCCCAACTACTCAGGAATTTCTGGTGGCAGCACTACGCACGCCGTTGGGAAACCTGGTGGCCCGGCCGTGGTTTGATTATGTTGCGCTTAACACTGTCGCCTACTGGTTTTTCCCCCTGTCAAGATTGTGGGCGGCAGCGCGAGCGGCAGACGGGTCCATAGATCGGTTTTTCAGCAGTGCCGGCGTCATGCCGTCTTCACGCCTTGAGGCACGCATCAAAACCACTCTCAACGAATTTGAAAACGTTCGCCATCACATGGCGGGCATCGAGCGCGATTGGGAAAACGTCTTCTTTGGGACCGATGCACCCTCGACTGGTGTGGTATCACAGGCAGAACATGAGCGTCTTACCTGCCGCAACCGGTACAACAACCTGCGCCGGAAATTCATTCCGTTGCGGCTGGCACGGGACGTCCAGCCCGTACAATGGCAGATTCCGTCTCCGGCAGATGTCGAAGCGATCTACGGCTCATTGTTGGCTGATCCGGCCAGGGCATTCGCGCCGCCGGACATAATGCCGGAGGTAACGGTTTCGCATCGCCTGGAAAGCGGGGATGGCGGGCACAATTACTGGTTGCGATTCAACTCGCCTTCGCCGCGCATGAACGACCAGGTGATCGCGCGCGTCTATGAGCCCGCTCGTGCTGAAAATGCACCGACACTGATTTTCGGACACGGAATCTGTGTTGAATTCGACCACTGGAGAGGCTTGGTGGACGAAGTCGAGGCAATGGTGCAGATGGGAATCCGGGTTGTGCGGCCGGAAGCGCCCTGGCACGGACGGCGCG
>JBPCVV010000035.1:0-6919 GCA_051010195.1 Anderseniella sp.
CTGGTTACCGGCGGCAGCCGCGGTATTGGCGCGGCTTGCGTGAGACTGCTGGCACGTGATGGATATGACGTGGCAATCAACTATGCGCGGTCCGCCGACGCAGCGGACAAGCTGGCCGCCGAGGTGAGCGGGCTGGGCCGCCAGGGTGTGGCGATCAAGGCTGATGTGGGATCTGAGGCAGATGTCACCAGCATGTTCAACCGGATCGATGAGGAACTGCCGCCGCTTGCAGGCCTTGTCAACAATGCCGGCATATTGTTCGAAAAATCCAGGCTTGAAGGACTGGCTGCTGACCGCATCAACGAGACCTTGAGGGTCAATGTCACCGGCAGCTTTCTGTGCGCGCGCGAAGCCGTACGCCGCATGAGTACCGCCCATGGCGGCAATGGTGGTGTGATTGTCAACCTGTCGTCCGCCGCGGCGCGGATCGGGTCGCCCAACGAGTTCATAGATTATGCGGCCTCCAAAGGGGCCATTGACGCTATGACACTGGGACTGTCGAAAGAAGTCGCTGATAATGGCATCAGGGTGAATGCCGTGCGTCCTGGACTGATCCACACCGACATCCATGCCTCATCCGGCCAGCCGGACCGGGTCGAGTGCCTGCAGGGGCAGGTTCCCATGGGCAGGGGAGGCTCTGCGGAGGAAGTGGCGGAAAGTGTCGTATGGCTGCTGTCACCGGCAGCGTCCTATGTCAACGGCGTTTTGCTGGATGTAACAGGAGGGCGTTAGGTATGCGAATGCGTCGGATAACTCCGTGCGTGCCGTGTTCAGATCTGGAGCGACAGATCGATTTTGACCGGGATGTGCTCGGCTTCGAAGTGGGGTTTCACGCCGACAATTACGCATTTCCGCGCCGCGATCAGGTTGCGGTGCGGCTTGATCTTCTTTGGTGAAAGCGTGGCAGCGCGATCCTGGCCATCGTTGGCCAGGTCACGTTCTCCAGCGCAGCACATAACGCTCAATCGCGCCGATGGCGGCGCTGAGCAGTACGCCCAGCAGTGACAGGATGACGACGCCGGCAAACAGCCGTTCAAGGTTGTAGAGCGAACCTGCCTCCAGGATATAGGCGCCGACGCCGTGCTCGGCCCCCAGCATCTCCGCGGCAACCAGCAGAATGATTGCGATGGCAAGCGAAATCCGCAGGCCCGACAGGATGCCCGGCATGGCGCCGGGCATGATGATCTTGCCGACGATGGATTTCCAGCTCATTCCGAAACTCTGCCCCATGCGGATCAGGGTGCGATCCACATTGTCCACCGCGCCATAGGTGGCAACGACGGTCGGTGTGAAGGTCCCGAATGCAATCAGCGCGTATTTCGAGGCCTCGTCAATGCCGAACCAGATCACGAACAGCGGTAGCAGCGCGATCTTGGGTATCGGGAATATGGCGGCGACCAGCGGAACCAGGCCAGCGCGGACATGGGAAAACAGGCCAATCAGCACGCCTATGCCGATGCCGAGAGTCGCACCGAGCGCAGCACCGATCGCAAGCCGGCTCAGAGAAGGGCCAAGGTGCGTCCACAACAGACCTGAGTCATAGAGCTCGCGGAACGTGAGCAGGACGTCCGACGGCTTGGGCAGCGTCAGCGGCGAAATAAAACCGGACCTCGTGCCGATTTCAGCCAGGCTGATCAGCACTACGAACACGCCCAGGCCTATCCAACGATTGGGCACCGGCGCAAAACCGCCGCCACGAAACGCAACCTGGCGAGCAATGTCTGTTTCTTTCGGCTCGGGGTCAGGACCCATTGATCTTATCCATTCTGCGGGAGGATACTTTGCTTCTGACAAGGCGAAAGGGCGCAGGAAACCGTCCGGTTTTCAAGTCCTTTCAACGATGGCAGGTGCAAAATAAACCCCGCCCTTCGGGTTTGAAGGAAAACACCCGCCTGATGGCGAAAAACGCGCGACAGGGCACAAAGCCTCGCCTTGCGCTTTTTCACCGTCATTCGAATGTTTTCCTTCAAACAGAATTGCATAGGAATAATGGGCCCTGACCCTAGACATTGATCAGTTCCGAATCCGCGGCAAGGGCTTCATCGCGCATCAGGTTCCACAGATACTTCTGCCGGAACTGCAGGTCGCCGTCACCATAACTGCGCTCGTCCAGGGGTTTTTCCAAATGTACGATTTCGCGTATCTCGCCAGGGCAGCGCGACAGGACAACGATTGAATGGCCCATGCGGACGGCTTCGTCCAGATTGTGGGTCACGTAGACGGCCGAAAACGGTTGCCGTGACCACAGGGCAACCAGGTCATCCATCAGCAGTTCGCGGGTCTGGCTGTCGAGCGCCGAAAGCGGTTCATCCATCAGCATGACGGCCGGCTTCACGGCCAGCGCCCGGGCGATGGCCACACGCTGCTTCATGCCCCCTGACAGCTGTTTGGGCAGGGCACGGGCGAAATCCGTCAACCTGGTGCGGGCCAGCACGTCGCTAATGGTTTTCTTGATGTCGGCGCGCATTAGGTCGTGGTCTTCCAGCACCAGGGATATGTTCCCGGCAACGGTGCGCCACGGCAGCAGGGCGAAATCCTGGAATACGTAGGTTAGCGGGTTCAGGCAGTCCTCAGCCGGTTCACCCAGTTGCAGCACGCTTCCCTTGTCTGGCGGTTCCAGCCCGCCGATCAGCCGCAACAGTGTTGACTTGCCACAGCCGGTAGGACCGACAATGCAGACGATCTTGCCCGATGGAATGTCCAGGGAGATATTGCGCAGGACTTCGAAGTCGCCGTAGGAATGACTGATCCCCGAAAGACGAATATCCATGAACTGTGCTCCGTCGGTGGTCTGATTCTGGTTCTTGACCAACGTGATGGGCCCAGGAGAACCCCGCGTTGGCCTAGGCGCGGATCGTTTTCACATAACTCGCATCGACAAGTGTATCCATCGTCATATCTGCATCGACCAATGCTTCGGACTGAAACCACTTGAGCTGGTCCTCGATCGAGGCCACGTTCAACGCGGCGCCCTCATTCAGCCGCATGGTGCCATTGATAATCGACGGCGCGGCCTTCTTGAGCGGGCGGTCGGCATAGACATACTTGTGGATCAGCCGGACCATGTCATCGACGCCATCCTGGCCGCCGGTTCTGGCAATCATCGCCGCATTGTAATCGGCAACACCTTTGGAAAACCCGGTCAGGAAGTCCCTGGTCATGTCCCTCTGTTCAGCGGCGTTCCTGGCGGAGGTAAACACTGTCGTAATCTGGTAGTTGGGCAGGTAGTCCGCCACGTTGCCGATGATGTGCGCGGCACCTGATTTGGCGAGCGGCTTGGCGATGTGCGGCACGATCGACCAGGCGTCAATTTGGCCCGATTTCAGGGCACCGATGATGGCGCCGACCTTCTGCAGCGGTTTAAACTTGACGGAGACACCTTCGGCTGCGGCAATTTTCGAGCCCATGTAATGAAAGCTTGAACCCGCCGTCGACATGCCGAACACTTTCCCGTCCAGCTTCTTCGGGGAGGTGACACCCGCCATGAATGCAGCATCAGAGGCGAGGATTTTCTGCCCGTCGATACCCGGTTCTTCGGAAAGCGCGCCTCCGATGACCTTGATCGCACCTTTTTGCGCCAGCGAGATCAGGCCGCCCGAGACCGCGGTGACTGCATAGTCGATGCTGCCCGATGCGATGGCGATGGCCATCGGTTGGGCGGCCTGGAAAAACTTCAGTTCCACGTCCAGGCCGGCATCGGTAAAATACCCCCGTTCAAAGGCAACGAAGCTGCCCGAATGACTTGTGAAGCGCAACGCGCCAACAGTAATCTTCCTGTTCTGGGACAAGGCTGGCGTGGCCAAACTCGTGGTTGCGGCAGCCCCTCCTATAAGAGCGATTGCCTTACGTCGGTTCATTCTCACCGTTACGTCTCCCTGAATTTCCCCTGGCCGTCAGGCCCGGAGTACTTGCCCCGCATCTGTTTCGGTTTCCGGCCGGAATAAGTCAATGGCACCGGCGCCATTTTAGGCGGAAATACGGCAAGTGAGTACAACTATATTCAATTGCCGTCTTTTGGTGCGCCGAGTATCGCCCGGAGGCTTTTTCATTCGACTGGAAAAGCCCTAACCTCCCGTCACACTCATATGGCGGGTGACGGCGGGAGACTTGCTGCGCCGGTCGATGATGAAGTCATGGCCTTTCGGTTTACGGCCAATGGCTTCATCTATGGCGGCGCTCACCAGTTGATTGCCTTCAGACGCACGCAGCGGATCACGCAGATCGGCTGCATCGTCCTGGCCGAGACACATGTAAAGCGTACCGGTGCAGGTGAGCCGCACCCGGTTGCAGCTCTCACAGAAATTGTGTGTCATCGGTGTAATGAACCCGAGCCTGCCGCCGGTTTCCCGTACCTGGACATAACGGGCCGGGCCACCGGTCTTGTACGGGATGTCTTCAAGCGAATAGCTGTCGAGAAGGTTGGCACGCACCACCGACAAGGGCAGGTACTGGTCTGTGCGATCTTCTTCTATCTCGCCGAGTGGCATGGTTTCGATCAATGTCAGGTCCATGCCTTGTGCATGACACCACTTCATCATCGGTTCGATTTCATCTTCATTGAAATTTTTCAGGGCGACCATGTTGATTTTTATGGCAAGGCCGGCAGCCTGCGCGGCCCTGATCCCGCTCATCACCTTGTCCAGATCGCCCCACCGGGTGATATCCTTGAATTTTTTTGCATCGATCGTATCGAGAGAGACATTGATGCGCCGCACACCATAATCGACCATCTGCGAGGCGTACTTCTCGAGCTGGGACCCGTTTGTGGTCAGGGTCAGTTCTTCAAGCGCGCCGGTTTTCAGATGCCGCGACAGGTTTTCAAACAGCGACATGATATTACGCCGCACCAGGGGTTCACCGCCGGTAAGGCGCAGCTTCCTGACACCCTTTTCGACAAACACGGTACACAGCCGGTCGAGCTCTTCCAGCGTGAGAATGTCCTTTTTGGGCAGGAAGGTCATGTTTTCTGACATGCAGTACACACAGCGGAAATCACAGCGGTCCGTAACGGACACCCGCAGATAGCTCACATTGCGCCCAAACGGATCGATCATTTCAGATGTCGCGTCGGCGGGAATTTCAATGGAGTTGGTCATGCCGTCATATTTGGCGACAGCAGGCGGCCTCGTCAAGCTGCAACGGCCGGTTTTGGAAATCCCTGCCGCACAGTGGAATGGCGCACGGATAGCGGGCCATCTTTGGCACGCATATTGCGTGGGATTAACCAATCCGCCCGATATGGCGCTATTTGAACAGGAAAAGACGTTTCCGCTGTTGATTATGGTGAAAAAATGATCACTGTTGCCAAATTGTCAGGCAAGCGTTTATGTTTGCCTCATCAAAAAAAGAGACCGTGCGTCAAAATGCGCGGTCATTTGGGTGGAACGTTGTTCGGGGTGTTGAATGGGTAATGCTGGTGAAACCGGCGAACCGATGGTTCGCTTTCAAAACGTTCAGAAAAGTTACGACGGTGAAACACTGGTTGTAAAAGATCTGAATCTCGATATCGCCACAGGCGAGTTTGTCACAATGTTGGGCCCATCGGGTTCCGGTAAGACAACGACGCTGATGATGCTGGCCGGGTTTGAGCCTGCCACACACGGCGAGATTTATCTCAACGGCAATCCAATCAACAATGTGCCGCCACACAAACGCGGCATCGGCATGGTGTTCCAGAACTATGCCTTGTTCCCGCATATGTCGGTTGCCGAAAACCTGGCTTTCCCGCTGGCCGTCAGGGGCATGTCGAAGTCAGAGCAGGAAGACCGCGTCAAGAAGGTGCTGGAAATGGTGGAGCTGCCGGAGTTTGGTGGCAGGCGTCCGGCACAGCTTTCAGGTGGTCAGCAGCAACGTGTGGCGGTTGCCCGTGCGCTGGTGTTTGAACCTGACCTGGTGTTGATGGATGAGCCGCTTGGCGCGCTGGACAAGCAGCTGCGCGAGCAGATGCAGTACGAGATCAAACATATTCACGAGTCACTTGGCGTGACTGTTGTGTACGTGACCCATGACCAGTCTGAAGCGCTCACCATGTCTGATCGCGTTGCGGTCTTTGAAGACGGTGTCATTCAGCAGTTGTCGAGCCCGGAAGAGCTTTATGAACGTCCGGAGAATTCTTTCGTCGCCCAGTTCATCGGCGAGAACAACAAGCTGCGCGGTACCGTGCAGGGCGTAGGCCAGGACAAGCTGGCCACGGTAAAACTGGATTCCGGTGATGTCGTCAAGGCGCTGGCAGTCGGCATTGGCAAAAAGGGAGAACGCACTTTGTTATCGGTTCGCCCTGAACGTGTTGCCATTGAGCCGAAGAAGAACAAGAACACGGTGACGCTGACCGGCAAGGTCGAAGAGCTGATTTATCTGGGCGACCATATTCGCACGCGCATGTCGGTTGCCGGGCACCCGGACTTTATCGTCAAGGTGCCGAACAATGCCGAGCATCATGAACTCAGTGAGGGCCAGACAACCACGGTTGGATGGGAAGCTGAAGATTGCCGTGCGCTGGATGATATGGCAGCCTGATTGATATTTTGAAATTCTGTTCTGCCTCAATAGTGAGAGCAGGGCGGTTTACCGGGGGTTTTGTTGAGCCTCCGTTCTACCAAAGGGAGTAAGTCTGAATGAAGAAATTTTTAACAACAAGCCTGTCGATACTGGCACTTGGAGCTGTTTCGACAGCGGCCAGCGCCGAAGGCTCGCTTACGGCTGTATCGTGGGGCGGCGCCTACACGAAAAGCCAGGTGAAAGCCTATCATGAGCCATTCACTGCCAAGACCGGTACCAAGATCAACTCGGTCGATTATTCCGGCGGTATCGCCGAAGTAAAAGCCCAGGTTGAAGCCGGCAACGTGTCATGGGACATTGTTGACGTTGAACTGTCCGATGCTGTTCGCGGTTGCGACGAGGGCATCTTCGAAAAGATCGA
>JBPCVV010000036.1:0-5430 GCA_051010195.1 Anderseniella sp.
GTCAGGTGCTGCGGTCGTCGATCAGCGGATTGGGCTTGGCCAGCGTTTCCATCGATTTCAGGTCGGACAGCGTGATGGTCGAGCCGTCCACCTCAACGCCGTAGGGTTTCAGGGTGTTGAACGCCCGCGACAGGTTTTCCGGTGTCATGCCCAGGACGGATGCCAGGGTACGCTTGTCGTGCGGCAACCGGAGTGTTCCGCTTGCGCCCTGGTCGTTGTGGTAGCGCAGCAGCCGGTTGGCCAGGCGTTCAACCGCGGTTCTCAACCGCAGGTCCTTGTACTCCTTGACTACACCGCGATAGCAGCTTGCCAGTTCCAATACGATGGCGCGGGCAAACTCCGCGTCCTGCTGGAACGCCTGGCGGATGTTCTGTGACGGTATCAGCAGGATTTTCGAGCGCTGTGCGGTACGCGCCGACATCAGATAGACAGCATCCTTGAGGACGGCAGCGAGTATGAACGTGCCGACAGGGCGAACGAGACCCATGGCCGATTCCCGCCCGTTGGAACGGGCGTAAAGCTCAACCGAGCCTTCCACAACGATGTACAGAAAGTCTGCCAGGTCTCCTTCGGTAATCAGGTCCAGTTGCGGTGGAAAGGTCTGCAGGTACGACACTTCCATCAGCGCATCGAAGTGTTTGTCCTGCATGCTGTTGAATAGTCGCAATGCCCTGACTTGCGGCAGATCGCTGGCTCGCACGTTCCCTCTCCTTGATAAACATCAAGATGTCAATTGATCAATGTAGCAAGCGGTCGCCTCGTCCGCAATTTGCATTCTTGACAGGTATATATGGTTGTCTTGTTTTGTGTGCTGACGGCATTTGTTTGTCTTTCGACCGGTTGATTCCTTGACATAGATCAACTCGACAAAGGCCCGATTGCCAAGTCTGACCCCGTTTTAAATAGTCTGCACGGCGAAATGCCCGTGCAAACCACGAGGGGTTGAATCAATGCACACGCTTGATGGCGTCACTCGCTCAGACCAGTACCGGGCACTGGGGCTGAGCACATTCGCGTTCACCGTTTGCTTTGCGGTGTGGACGATATTCTCGATTATCGGGGTCAAGATCAAACAGGATCTTGGCCTGTCGGACACGCAATTCGGCCTGTTGGTCGCGACACCTGTCCTGACAGGATCCGTCAGTCGCATCTTCCTCGGCGTGTGGACCGAACAGTTTGGCGGGCGGTTGATGTTCCCGCTGCAGATGATGGTCACCGCCGTGGCCGTGTGGCTCTTAACCTCGGTGCAGACCTATGAGGTTTTCCTGCTGGCCGCTCTCGGGCTTGGTCTTGCTGGCGGGTCTTTCATCGTCGGCGTGGCCTATGTCTCGCAATGGTTTGAAAAGGAACGCCAGGGCACGGCTCTCGGTATATTCGGCGCCGGCAATGTCGGGGCGGCTGTTACCAACTTTGCAGCTCCGTTCCTGGTGGTGGCGATAGGATGGGAGGGCACTGCACGGGTCTACGCCATCGTCCTGGCGATCACGGCAGTGCTGTTCTACATCCTGGCCAAAGAAGACCCGGCTCAGGCCAGCCGCAAGAAGACCGGCACTCAGGCGGTGTCGGCGGCAGAACAACTGGCGCCGTTGAAAAACATGCAAGTCTGGCGCTTCGCCACCTACTACTTCTTCGTATTCGGTGCCTTCGTCGCGCTGGCCTCTTTCCTGCCGCGTTATTATGTCGGCGCCTACGAATTGCCGCTGACGACTGCCGGCGTACTCGCCGGACTTTATTCACTGCCGGGCTCGGTGTTCCGTGCGCTGGGCGGCTGGATGTCGGACAAATGGGGCGCGCGCTTCGTGATGTACCTGACATTCATCGTGTCGCTCGTCTGCCTGTTCTTGATGAGCTATCCGAACACCAGCTATGTGGTGCAGGGCATCGAAGGTCCGATCAACTTTGACATCGGCCTGAATGTTTCGGTTTTCGTCACTCTTACGATTGTGCTCGGTTTCGTGATGAGCCTGGGCAAGGCGGCTGTCTACAAGCATATCCCCGTCTACTACCCGCATCATGTGGGCTCTGTCGGCGGCCTAGTCGGCATGATCGGCGGCCTGGGCGGTTTTGTTCTGCCCATCTCGTTCGGCATCCTGCTCGACTATACTGGCGTGTGGACGGCGCCGTACATGCTGATGTTCGTACTCGTCGCGATCTCCACGATCTGGATGCATGTTGCAATCCACCGCATGGATCGGGCCCGTCATCCTGGTCTGGAAGCAGAGAAGTACCTCTCGGATGTTCCCGAAAAGCCGCTTGAAGAGCCGCACGCGAAACCAAAGGGCAAAGCCGCCGCGGGCGATCTCAAGCCTGCCGAATAGCAACACGAAATGCAGGCCGCTGCTGGCGGCCTGCACACCAGGCAACATGCCGGACTTTCCGGTCAACGGTTTGAGCAGGCGCTTTGCCACCTGCACTGAAACAGGAGAATGATGTGGGACAAGATCTACGCAACTGGAATCCGGAAGACGAGGCCTTCTGGGAAAAGGAAGGCAAGACAATTGCCAACAGGAACCTGTGGATCTCGATCCCCAGCCTGCTGTGCGGATTTGCGGTCTGGCTGTACTGGGGGATTATCACGGTTCAGATGTTGAATCTCGGGTTTCCGTTTGAAAAATCCCAGCTGTTCACCCTGGCCGCCATTGCCGGCCTGACCGGTGCGACCTTGCGGATACCCAGCACGTTCTTCATCCGTATTGCGGGTGGCCGCAACACGATATTTTTCACCACCGCACTGCTGATGATCCCGGCTGCCGGCGCCGGGCTGGCGCTGAGTGATCCGACCACGCCGTTGTGGCACTTCCAGATCCTGGCATTCCTGTCGGGCATCGGCGGCGGCAATTTCGCCTCGTCCATGTCAAACATCAGTTTCTTCTTTCCCAAGAAGACGCAAGGCTACTCGCTGGGCATGAATGCCGGGCTGGGCAATTTCGGGGTCACGACGATGCAGATCCTGGTGCCGCTTGCCATGACGATCGGGATATTCGGCGGTGAGGCTCTGATCCTGCAGAATACCAGCGGCACCCTGATCGGCAAGATTCCGGCTGGCTCTGAAACTTATATCCAGAATGCCGGCTACATCTGGCTGGTGTTCCTGATCCCGCTGGCGGTTGCGGGTTGGTTCGGCATGAACAACATCCGCGACGAGCATGTCTCGCCAAACATTTCCAATCCGCTCGGCGCCTTTGCAACCATCAGTTTCATGCTGCTGATCGGCATGGTCACAGCCGCCTGCGGGCTGTGGTTCATGCTGCCGGAAAGCGTCGGCGGATCGGGCCTGAACGTATCGAAGTGGATTGTGCTTCCGCTGGTCATCGCGGCAACGGTCATCCTGCTGAAAATGATCCCCGGACAGATCGGCCGCAACCTGACGCGCCAGTACAAGATATTCAACAACAAGCACACCTGGGCCATGACCATCATCTACACGATGACGTTCGGATCGTTCATCGGCTATTCGGCTGCGTTTGCCCTGGCCATCAAGGTGATCTTCGGTTTCCAGCATGTGATGGTCGACGGTGTGCTGACCCACGACACGGCAAACCCGAACGGCCCAAGCGCCCTGATGTATGCCTGGATGGGGCCGTTTATCGGTGCGCTGATCAGGCCGGTCGGCGGCATGATTTCCGACAAGATCGGCGGGGCGAAAGTCACCCAGATCATATCGGTGGTGATGGTTGCAAGCGCCCTGGGTGTCGCGTATTTCATGAAGCAGGCCTACGGCTCGGCAACGCCTGAACAGTACTTCGTGCCGTTCCTGCTGTTGTTCCTGGTGCTGTTCACCGCAACCGGTATCGGCAACGGCTCGACCTTCCGCACCATCGCCATCGTGTTCGACAAGGAACAGGCGGGTCCGGTTCTCGGCTGGACCTCGGCAGTGGCGGCATATGGCGCTTTCATCATCCCGAAGGTGCTGGGCGAGCAGATCAAGCTGGCGACGCCGGAACTGGCCCTATACGGCTTTGCTGCCTTCTACATGCTGTGCATTGCGATCAACTGGTGGTTCTACTTGCGCAAGAACGCCTACGTGCAAAACCCGTGATCTGAACAGAGTGAGCGGTGCGTGCAAGCGCGCGCCGCGCCATCGAACAGACTGGAGAAACCGAAATGAGTAACCTGCTCAACCGTCTCAACTTCCTGGCCCGCAAGAATACCGGCACGTTCTCGCAAGGCCATGGCGTGACAACCAATGAAGACCGCTCGTGGGAAGACAGCTACCGGAAACGCTGGCAGCACGACAAGATCGTGCGTTCCACCCATGGTGCCAACTGCACCGGCTCATGCTCATGGAAGATTTATGTGAAGGGCGGCATTGTCACCTGGGAAACCCAGCAGACCGACTATCCGCGCACCCGGCCTGACCTGCCCAACCATGAACCGCGCGGCTGTTCGCGCGGGGCCAGCTACAGCTGGTACATGTATTCTGCAAACCGGGTCAAATACCCGCTGGTGCGGGCCAGGCTGTTGAAGCAGTGGCGCAAGGAGCGTGCGGTCCGCACACCGGTTGCCGCGTGGACAGCCATTCAGGAAGACCCGCAAAAGCGCCAGGACTATATCCAGGTGCGCGGACATGGCGGTTTCGTTCGCGCCAAGTGGGAAGAAGTCAACGAGATCATCGCGGCCGCCAACGCCTATACGGTGAAGAAATGGGGACCCGACAGGGTTATCGGGTTCTCACCGATCCCGGCCATGTCCATGGTTTCCTATGCTGCCGGATCGCGCTACCTGTCCCTGATGGGCGGTGTTTGCATGTCGTTTTACGACTGGTACTGCGACCTGCCGCCGGCGTCTCCGATGACCTGGGGCGAGCAGACCGATGTGCCCGAAAGTGCCGACTGGTACAATTCCGGCTTCCTGATGCTGTGGGGCTCGAACGTGCCGCAGACCCGCACGCCGGACGCGCATTTCTACACCGAAGCCCGCTACAAGGGTGCCAAATCGGTCGTTGTATCGCCGGATTATTCCGAAGCTGCCAAGTTTTCCGACATGTGGCTGCACCCCAAGCAGGGCACCGACGCGGCGCTTGCCCTGGCGATCGGCCGCGTCATCCTGCGCGAATATCACCTCGACCGGCAGGCCGAGTATTTCGAGGATGACTGCCGTCGCTATACCGACATGCCGATGCTGGTGAAGCTGGTGGAAAAAGACGGCCAGTTGATCCCGGATCGTCAGCTGCGCGCTTCCGATTTCAAGGGCGGGCTTGGTGAGAAGGAAAACCCGGACTGGAAAACGGTCGCATTCGACAAGAAGTCGAAAAAGGTCGTCGTGCCTAACGGTTCCGTCGGCTTCCGCTGGAGCAACAGCGGCAAATGGAATCTTGAGTCAAAAGAAGGCAAAGGCAAAGACACCGAGCTCGAAATGACCTTCATCTCGGACGAAGATCACGACACCGTCGCCCCTGTTGCTTTCCCGTATTTCGGCAATCGCGAGCAT
>JBPCVV010000037.1:0-3032 GCA_051010195.1 Anderseniella sp.
TCGTCAGCCTTCGGCCAACCTTGCCACGGTTTCGCCGTCGATGACCTCGTCCTTCAGAAGCGCCTCGGCGATTGCGTGCAGAACCGACAGGTTGTCCGACAGAGTCTTCATGGCGGCCTCGTGCGCCTCGTCAATGATGGCCCGGATATCGTTGTCGATCCGCATCTTGGTGTCCTGACTGAGATCGAGCGCGGCCGACTGACCGCCTAGATATCCCTTGCCCGCCGGGCCGACATAGCGAACCGGCCCGAGATCTTCGGACATGCCGAACTCGGTCACCATCCGCCGGGCAATGGCGGTGGCGCGTTCGAGATCGTTGGAGGCACCGGTAGAGGTCTCTTTGAAGATCAGCAGTTCCGCGGCGCGTCCGCCCAACATCACCGCCAGCCGTTGTTCCAGTGCGGTTCTGGACATCAGGAAACGATCCTCCTCGGGCATTTCCATAGTGTAGCCGAGCGCGCCTTTGGAGGTTGGAATGATGCTGACCTTGTGTACCGAATCCGTCAGCGGCATCAGCTGTGAGACCAGTGCGTGCCCGCCCTCGTGGTAGGCGACCTTCTTACGGGTCTCGCCCTGCAGCGGCGTGTCACGCTGCAGGCCAGCAACGATGCGTTCGATGGCGAGATCGAAATCGTCCATGGTTACCTGTTGCGAGCCGCGGCGGATCGCCATCAGCGCCGCCTCGTTGATCAGGTTGGCAAGATCGGCGCCCGAGAAGCCTGCGGTGATCTGCGCCAGCCTGTCGAGATCGGCATCCGGGGCCAGGGTCACCGGTCTTGCGTGGATCTCGAGAATCTTCCGGCGGCCTTTTTCGGTCGGCAACGGCACCTCGATCTGGCGGTCGAACCGCCCGGCCCGCAGAAGCGCCTTGTCAAGCACTTCGGGCCGGTTGGTGGCCGCCATGATGACCACGCCTGCGTTGGAATCGAAGCCGTCCATCTCGTAAAGCAGCTGGTTCAGGGTCTGCTCGCGTTCGTCGTTGGTGCGCATCGCCATGCCCGAGGACCGCGACTGGCCGACAGCGTCGATCTCGTCGATGAAGATGATGCAGGGGGCCTTGGCCTTGGCCTGGTCAAAGAGGTCGCGCACGCGCGAGGCGCCTACGCCGACGAACATCTCAACGAATTCCGAGCCGCTCATCGAGAAGAAGGGCACCCCGGCCTCGCCAGCGGTGGCCTTGGCCAGCAGGGTTTTGCCGGTGCCCGGTGGTCCAAGCAGCAGGACACCCTTGGGAAGCTTTGCGCCCGCCGTCACAAACCGCTCGGGCTTCTTGAGAAACTCGATGATCTCTTTGAGCTCCTGCTCGACCTGGTCGACACCGGCCACATCGTCGAAATCGACGCCGGTCATCTCGCCGGTGATCTCGGTGGCCTTGCTCTTTCCGATCGACATCATGCCGCCACGGCCGCCGCCGCCCATGCGTTTCATCATGAACCACCAGATCGCCACGAAAGGCAGCGCAGGCAAAATCCAGCCCAGGATGGTGCCGATCAGGGTGCCCTTGGCCTGTTCGGCCTCGAACTCCACCCCGGCGGCAACAAGCTCGCGCACAAGATCCCTGTCGTCGACGCGTACGGTCTTGCGGGTATTGTTGGCGTTCTGGCCTGCGGATTTCAACGTGTAGAAGATGTTTTCGGGCTCGACGGTGACATCGGTGATGCCGCCGGAAACAAGATCCTTGCGGAACTGGCTGTAGGTGACTTCCTGTGTCTTGGTCGCCATCATTGGGCCAATCACCAGCTCCTGCAGTGCAAGGAACGCGAGAACGGCACCGGCGATATAGATGGTAGAGGTCTTGATCTTGAGTTTCTGTTTGTTGTCCATCGGGCGTGGCTTTCTGTGCTGGTGGGCAGTTGCTGCTTAAGGCAGGATTCCGGGAGGCGGTTTGGGGCTGCCCAAAACCGTTCGCACACCGGAAATGACAAGGAAGATCAGGTATCCGGCAGACTGTGCCACCCCGGCGACATAGGTCATTGCCGCCGCCTTGAGAATTTCTTCGGCAGCGGCATACCCGTCATTGGAGACCAGGTTAAGCGCCTTGAGCTGCTCAAGACCGCGCTTGGAGGCGTTGAATTCTACCGGCAGGACCAAGAAGGTGAGCAGGATCGATGCGGCATAACCCAGCACACCAAGCTGCACCAGCAAGCTTGAGCCGAAAAGCCAGCCGGCGATGGCTACCGGCAGGCCGAACCGCGCGCCGATACTGGCGATCGGCAGGGCCGCGCTTCGCAGTTTCAGCGGCCCATATCCGGTGGCGTCCTGGATGGCGTGGCCGCATTCATGCGCGGCCACGGCAGTGGCGGCAACGCTGTTGCCGAAGAAATTATCCTTGGACAGGCCAATGCGCTTTTTCAGGGGGTCGTAGTGGTCGGACAATACGCCCTCCACCGGTTCGACCCTGATGGCGTCAAGCTGGTTGTGGGCAAGGATGATCGCAGCTACCTGTCCACCGGCCCTGCCGGTCGCACTGCGCACCTGTCCCCATTTCTGGTAGGTGGTTTTCAGCTTGAACCGCACGGCCATCGAGAGCAGGAAAACGGCACCAGCGATCACATAAAACAGCGTTGTACCCATCGTGACCTCCTGACCCGTGCAGAATGCTACCAGCTTGGCGCGGCTAGAACCACCTGGACCTGTCACAAACAGCTGAATTGAATCCCCGACCACAACGGGAGGCGTGCATAGATTTTGATCTGGCCTGTGTCTGCGGTGATCACCGTGGCATGGTCATACCCCGCGAAACTGGTCCGAATTGAGTTCGCACTTACCGAAGTGAGCAATTGGGTTTGGTTTCCTGAGCAGCAAGCGGCGTAGCAAGTATGCTCAGGGCGGCGAGCATCATCGCCCGAACAAGTTTTCTGAAGCTCATGTCGAACCCACTGTTTTATTGGTTGGCAAGCATTTTATCGGACGGCATGTGTTGCTTAAGAAACTTGTGCACGAACCACAGTGTGCGCTCGCCTATGGGCGAAAAGGCGTCCATCGCATGGGGCCAGCCTTCGACCCGGTCATAGACATACGGAACGTTCAGT
>JBPCVV010000038.1:0-2769 GCA_051010195.1 Anderseniella sp.
GACAACTCGTCCATGGTGGTAACCTGGACGCCCTTCAGGCCGCAGCCCTCGGCGATCTTGGCATATTCAACGCCAAGGTTGAGTTCGGTGCCGACAAAGTTGTCATCGAACCAGAGGGTGGTGTTGCGCTTTTCCGCGCCCCACTGATAGTTGCGGAAGATCACCATGGTGATCGGCGGCCAGTCATTGCGGCCGCATGCCGTCATCTCGTTCATGGAGATGCCGAATGCACCGTCACCGGCAAATCCGACAACCGGAGTGTCCGGGCAGCCGATCTTGGCACCCAGAATGGCCGGGAAACCGTACCCGCACGGACCGAACAGCCCGGGAGCGAGGTATTTGCGGCCTTTCTCAAAGGTCGGATAGGCATTGCCGATAGCGCAGTTGTTGCCAATGTCAGAGGAAATGATGGCTTCCTTCGGCAACACCTTCTGAATGGCACGCCATGCCATGCGCGGACTCATCCGCTCAGGTTCACGGCCGCGGGCACGTTCGTTCCAGTTGGTGCCCGGATCGTCATCTTCATGGTCCATGGACGACAATTGCTGCAACCAGGCTGATTTGCTCTGGTGGATCAGCGATTCGCGGTCCTCGCGTCCAGCATTACCGGCGCTCGGAGCCAGGCGATCCAGCAACTGTTCAGCAACTGCCTTGGCATCACCCTGGATAGCGACGCTCACTTTCTTGGTCAGGCCGATACGGTCTGAATTGATGTCAACCTGGATGATCTTGGCATCCTTCGGCCAGTAATCGATGCCGTAGCCGGGCAGGGTCGAGAACGGGTTGAGACGGGTCCCCAGCGCCAGCACAACGTCGGCCTTGGCAATAAGTTCCATGGCGGCCTTGGAGCCGTTATAGCCAAGCGGGCCTACATGCAGCTTGTGTGAGCCGGGGAAGGCATCGTTGTGCTGGTAGCCACAGCAAACCGGCGCGGACAGTTTTTCAGCCAGCGCAGCTGAAGCAGGAATGGCGCCGCCGATGACAACGCCTGCACCATTCAGGATGACAGGGAATTTCGCTTCCGACAGGAGCTTTGCGGCATCATCGATGGCATTCGAACCACCATTTGGCAGTTCAAGGCGAACGATCTGCGGCAGCTCAATGTCGATAACCTGTGTCCAGTAATCGCGCGGGATGTTGATTTGTGCAGGACCGCACAGGCGGAATGCCTGTTCGATCACGCGGTTCAAGACTTCCACCATGCGCGAAGGGTCGCGCACTTCTTCCTGGTAGCACACCATGTCTTCAAACAGCTTCATCTGTTCGATTTCCTGGAATCCGCCCTGACCGATTGTCTTGTTGGCAGCCTGCGGTGTCACCAGCAACAGTGGCGTGTGATTCCAGTAGGCGGTTTTGACCGGTGTGACGAAGTTGGTGATGCCGGGGCCGTTTTGGGCGATCATCATTGACATCTTGCCGGTTGCGCGGGTGTAACCGTCTGCGCTCATGCCGGCATTACACTCGTGTGCACAATCCCAGAACTTGATACCTGCCTTGGGAAACAGGTCCGATATGGCCATCATGGCCGAACCGATAATGCCGAAGGCATGCTCGATGCCGTGCATCTGCAGAACTTTTACAAATGCTTCTTCTGTTGTCATCTTCATTGGAAACCACCTCTCCTGTGTCACCCGGACACCGTGCGCGCTGTTACGGGAAATCAATCAACCCATGGAAGGTGTTCTAGTGCGGCTTTGTGGTGCCAGCCAGTGCCAGATTTACCAAAGGCAATGGACAGATGGCAATTTTTGAGAAAAATAGTCTCAAAAATTAATCAATCTCTTGATTCAACGTTTCCTTGAGCTTCTCGCTTCCGCGAATCCACGTGTCGTCACGGGCGAGGAAGTCTTTCAGCATCTTGCCCGGCTCCGGTTTGAACCGGTCTTCAGCCACTTCAAATTGGCCGATCCGGTCAAGCCGGAAGGTTCGAAAATCGTCCCGTAGTTCGCACCAGCCCGCCATAAGCCAGACCGGACCGAAATAGGCCAGGGACAGTGGGCGGACCTGTCTGCTTGTGGGATCACCGCGGGCATCTTCATACCCGATCGTCACTTTGCGATTGTCTCGAAGTGCATTGCGCAGCTCTCCCAGCTCAAACTTGAGCGGCGCCATATAGTGTTCAGATGGTGCCAGCAGGGCGGTATTGGTCATGTAGGTACGCAGCGCGTCGGGCAGCACGGCTTCGACCTTGGCAATCACGTCGGTAGCTGCGTCCGCCAGTTCCTTGTCTGCCCACGACTGCACAATACGTGCACCCAGCACCAGCGCTTCAATTTCGGTTTCCTTGAACATAAGTGGTGGCAGGTCATACCCCGCACGCAGCACGTAGCCGATCCCGGCTTCCCCTTCGATCGGCACTCCCGATGTCATCAGATCCTGGATGTCACGATAGATGGTGCGTTCCGAAACCTCGAAGTTTTCGGCCAGGTCACGCGCCCGCGTCAGTGGCTGACGGCGCATGAACTGGATGATCTCGAACAGTCTGTCGGCGCGGCGCATGGAACCTGGCGTCTCCTTGTTAGCGATAACTGACACCTAGCATAAGCCTACTGACATCATGCTGTCAGGAGCGCCTCCGGGATGCTGACAATATGCTGTCAGGAGGCATCGTGCATGGTGGTTTCCAGATAACCGAAGGAGACCGCAAATGACTACCACAACTCACGCAACTGATACCGTCGCAACCGGCCCGAGGCAGCGTCACTGGATCGTGCAGGTCCTGGGCGCAGTCACCAGACTTGTCCGCCACCGTCGCGAAGCGGCGCAATT
>JBPCVV010000039.1:0-5275 GCA_051010195.1 Anderseniella sp.
CTCCGGGTTTTAACGAAAGCACCCGCCTGAAGGCGAAAAATGCTCGTCAAGGCAGAAAGCCTTGCCTTGCGCTGTTTCACCATCATTCGAATGCTTTCGTTCAAACAGAATTGCCTAAGATTAATGAGTCCGGACCCTAAGGCGCCACGAACCGGTTGTCCGGCACTACAGCTATCGGTGCAAGTTCCACCAGGAAGTCCTCATGCCCAAGCCCTGCAACCATGACGGATGTGCTGGTGGACGCATTCTTTGCACCGAGAAATTCAGCCCGCACCTGCTGGATCAGCGGCAATTGCGACCTGTCGGTGTAATATGTTGTCACCGCCACAAGGTCATCCAGCCTGCCCCCGACCGTGGCCAGCACCCGTTCGATGTTGCGGAAACACTGGCGCGTTTGTTCGGCTACATCGCCCTTGCCGACAATCTGCTCGTCCTCATCCCACGCCACTTGGCCGGTGAAGTGGATAACCCTGCCTTCCGGCTGCACAACGCCCATGGAGAAGCCGCGTCCGCGCGGCGACCAGACCCCGTCTGCGTCAATGGTGGTTTTCATTGCCTGTGTCCATCATCAAGTTGCGTATTGATCCAGGTGGCAAAAGCCTGTGCTGCCTCGCCCGCGGGGCCGGTCTCGTTCACCCGCATGTAATAGCTCCAGCGGCTGGGTATCGACAAGGCGAATGGCCTGACCAACTGGCCGCTTTCGAGTGCTGAGCGCGCCGTCAGCGCGTCGCCCAGGGCAACACCGTGACCGGACGATGCCGCCATCTGCACCATGGGCATGTCTGAAAACACCAGGCCGCCGCGCGGATCAACCTGTGTCACACCGGCTGCCTCGAGCCAGCGCTGCCAGTCCACATGGGTGACAAGGTGCAAGAGCGGCATGCGTTGCAGGTCTGATGCCTTGCGCAAACCCGGCTCCGCGCTCATGGCAGACGGCGCACATACGGGAAACAGCGAAGTTTGCGCCAAAAGGTCGGCCTGATCGCGCAATTGTGCCGCCTCGCCGAACGCAATCTGCACATCTGCTGTTTCGTCGCCAATATCACCCAGGGCACGCGCAGCCGCCACATGAATGTTGATATCCGGAAACTGTCCGGTGAACGATCCGATGCGATCTGCCAGCCAGAACGCGGCAAGACCGGGCGGGGCCACCACCTTCAGTTCTCCGGACAGAACCGGTTCATCGGCCGCCGCCCGCGTCATGATTTCAAGCGCGCGCCGGGCCTCCCGGGCGTAGCGTTTGCCGCGAACCGTCAACCGGATGCCGCGGCCATCGGGTTCAGAGATGGCAAAACCCAGGTCGTCCTCCAGCCGACGCAGCATGTGGCTCACCGCCGAGCGTGTCAGCGACATTTCTTCCGCCACCGCACCGGCCGACCGCAACCTGTCCAGGGCTTCGAGCGCCCGCATCGCTTTTACCGGTGGCAACCGGTTGAATTTGCTCATGGGGAGGGCCAATCTATCGACAAATATGTGTCAACAATAACGAGAAAAATTTCACTTGTATGCCAAATTTTGTCACCTCATCATGCCTGGCAGGCTTAAGTCAGGTGAGACTCGAGAAACATGGACGCTGAATTTTCCCGCCGCAAACTGCTGGAACGTGACCATCTTCGCGCGCTGTATGAGCGCTCGGACACCCGTGGACTGGTGCAGGCCGGTTCGCATCTGGGCGCAATTGCCATCACCGGCTACCTGCTGTGGCAGACCTGGGGCACCTGGATCGCCGTGCCGGTGTTCATGATCCACGGCATCTTGATCAATTTTCTCTATGCCGGACAGCATGAACTGAGCCACGGCACCGTGTTCAAGACCAAATGGCTGAACGAGTGGCTTGGTCGCGTGATCGGCTTCGTGATGATCTATCCGCGTGACTTCGACAAGATCCAGCACTTCGCCCATCACCAGTACACCCAGAACTGGGACAAGGACGGCGAACTGGTGCGCGAGCCCTATACGCTGACGTCGTATCTGTTGTGGTTCTTCGGCCCGGCCTACTGGTATTCGCGCATCCGCCGGATTTTCCGGTTTGCCTTTGGCATCATCACCGAACCGTATGTCTTCAAGACCCAGCATGATCTGGTAATCAAGGAGGCCCGCATGTCGCTGGCAGCTTACGTGCTGGTTGCCGCCGTGTCGGTCTACTTTAAGTCCTGGGCAGCTGTAATATTGTGGCTGGCGCCGATGATGACCATGAAATTCGTGCACCAGTTGCAGAACACTATTGAGCATATGGGCCTGAGCCATGAAGACAATACATTGATCAACACAAGGTCCACCGACACCAATCCGCTGATGAAGTGGATGTGCTGGCAGATGCAGTATCACACTGCCCACCACACGTTTCCGTCGGTGCCGTTCTGGAAGCTCAAGGAACTGAACGACGAGATCGAGACCAAACTTGGCCACGAAGTCCACCGCATGGGCTACATCGAGTTCCAGCTCGAAGTCATCCGTAAACTGTCCGGCGGCAGGTCGGAAGCCGATTACCCCATGAACGAGGTCTGGATAACCCGGCGCAACGGCACTCTCGACCGGGTTGCCTATGACTGAGTTGAAACGGCCAGACCTGCAGGTCTATCAATCCCTGTGGGCCATGCAGCCGCACGCACCTGACGGTGTCAAACTGCCGCTGGAAGAGGTCTGCGACATGGTTGCGGCGGAAGGATTTTCCGGCATGGCAATCGATCTCGGAGCAGCAGATGTTCAAACCGCTCACCAGGTACGCCCGCATCTTGAACGTAACAATCTGACGCCGCTGATCGTCGCGTTTCCCAAAACGGTCGAGTCTCTGCGCGACACGCTGAAAATGTCGAAGGATTTCGGCTCGCCATTTGTCGACATTATCGGCCAGGTGTTTCCGCTGTCGGTCGAAGGCGGCATTCCGGTCATCCGCAAGTGGCTCGAGATGGCCGACGAGGTCGGCATTCCCGTCCAGTTCGAAACCCATCGCAACTGCATCACCAATGACCTGTTCTATACACTGCAGCTGCTCGATGCCGTGCCGGAGATGCGGTTGTGCTGCGACCTGTCCCACTACATTGTCGATCGCGAGTTCTGGTATCCGATTTCTGACGACAACCAGGCCCTGATCCAACGCTGCATCGAGCGCTCCGACAGTTTCCAGGGCCGTGTGGCCTCGCGCCAGCAGATCCAGCTGCAGATCAATTTCCCCCAGCACCGCAAATGGGTCGCGGTGTTTGAAGACTTCTGGCGGCGCGGCTTTGACTCGTGGATCAAGCGCAATCCGACAGGCTCGCCGGTGTTTCTGTGTGAATTGGGCCCGCCCGAGTACGCGATGACCGGATCCGACGGCAAAGAGCTGTCCAATCGCTGGGACGAAGCCCGGCAGATGCGCGATACGGCAAACCGCATCTGGGCGGAATCCTGTCAGGCGGAAACAGGCTGAATTCCAGACGTTCACCAATTGCTGTTTCGGCGTGCACGATGCTAGCCTCACGCATGGGTTGTGCTGGGGAGCAAGAACCGGAAGGAAACATGCATGCCTGAATCTCAGCAGACAAAGGCCGTCAAGGCCTGGCTTGAGCAACTTGAAACCGCCCTGAAAGCACAAGATACCGACGCCGCAACCGCGCTGTTTGGCGACGACAGTTACTGGCGCGACCTGGTCTCCCTGACATGGAACATCAAGACCGCCGAGGGCCGTGACGACATCGCGGCAATGCTGAAAGCAACGCTCGGGCCCGCAAAACCGGAAAACTTCCAGATTGAAGGCGAGGCCAACGAGGCCGACGGCGTCATCGATGCCTGGTTTACGTTTGAGACCGCGACCGGGCGCGGCAAGGGACTGGTGCGACTGATCGACGGCAAGGCGTGGACCATGCTGACGTCACTGCAGGAATTGAAAGGCTTTGAGGAACCCAAAGGCGCCAATCGGCCTAAAGGTGTGCAACATGGATCCGCCAAGGGCCGCCTCACCTATGCCGAAGAACGCGAAAAGGAAGCTGCCGAGCTTGGCTACAAGACACAGCCTTATTGCCTGATCATTGGCGGCGGACAGGGCGGCATCGCGCTTGGCGCAAGATTGCGGCGGCTTGGTGTGCCCACCATCATCATCGAGAAGAACGAACGTGCCGGCGACAGCTGGCGCAAGCGCTACAAGTCTTTGTGCCTGCATGATCCGGTCTGGTACGACCACCTGCCCTACCTGCCGTTTCCAGATCACTGGCCGGTTTTTTCGCCGAAGGACAAGATCGGCGACTGGTTGGAAAGCTATACCAAGCTGATGGAGCTGAATTACTGGTCAAGCACGACGGCCAAGTCGGCATCCTACGACGAAGCCGCAGGGGAATGGACTGTCATTGTCGACCGCGACGGCAGCGAGGTCACGCTGAAGCCGAAACAGCTCATCCTGGCCACCGGCATGTCGGCGGTGCCGAATGTGCCGAAGCTGCCCGGACAGGATGTCTTCAAGGGCGAACAGCAGCACTCCAGCCAGCATCCCGGCCCTGATGCCTACAAGGACAAGAAAGTGGTGGTTGTCGGCTCCAACAATTCGGCACACGACATTTGCGCCGCGCTGTGGGAGGCCGGCTCCGATGTCACCATGGTGCAGCGCTCATCCACGCACATCATCAAGTCCGAAACTCTGATGGACGTGGCCCTGGGTGCACTCTATTCGGAAGAAGCAGTCAAGAACGGCATCACCCACGATGTCGCGGACCTGATCTTCGCATCGCTGCCCTACAAGGTCCTGCCGGCTGTCATGCAGCCGCAAGTGGACGAGACCAAGAAACGCGACAAGGCGTTCTATGACCGGCTGGAAAAGGCCGGATTCGACCTGGACTTCGGCGCCGACGACACGGGCCTGTTCATGAAGTACCTGCGCCGCGGCTCCGGCTACTACATCGATGTAGGCGCTTCGGAGCTTGTTGCCGACGGCAAGATTAAGCTCGCCAAGGGCCAGGCCGACCATCTCACCGAAACCTCGGTGGTGCTGGACAGCGGCCAGGAGCTGCCCGCCGACCTCGTGGTCTATGCCACCGGCTATGGTTCCATGAACGGCTGGGCAGAAAGGCTGATCTCCAAGCAGGTAGCCGACAAGGTCGGCAAGTGCTGGGGCCTCGGCTCGGACACGCCCAAAGACCCGGGCCCATGGGAAGGCGAATTGCGCAATATGTGGAAACCGACGCAGCAGGAGGCCCTGTGGTTTCACGGCGGCAACCTGCACCAGTCACGCCACTATTCGCAATTCCTGTCATTGCAGCTGAAAGCCCGCCATGAAGGGCTCGACACCCCGGTGTACGGCATGCAG
>JBPCVV010000040.1:0-7079 GCA_051010195.1 Anderseniella sp.
AGATGGTATCGATGACCCGCAGACCCAGCTCACGGGCGACGATGGCCGCCGGCACCAGTCCACCCCTGGTAATGGCGACGACGGCATGAAACGGGCCGTACTCGGCCAGCCGCCAGGTCAGCGCCCGGGCATCACGGTGAAACTGCTCCCAGGAAACCGGAAACCCCTTGTCGTACCGATGATCCACATTGCCACCCTCAACCATCTCAGCCTCCTCCGCTTTTTTCTTGCAGTTTTCCGTCGTGATCTAGCTCTTCGCACAAGGCAGACCTGCGTGCAACGCTTGACCCACCTGCAAAAACCGTATCTGGCGCGAGCTTGGGGGATGGCCTATTGGTGACAACAGGCAGAGGTTTCCCATGAAGGCCGTCATGAGCACGTCACCCGCCAGTTCGAGCGATACCCAGACAGCCGTGCCATCGGCAGTGCGTGGCGGGACACTGATGTCGGTGGCCATGCTGTGCTTCGTGCTCAATGATACGGTGGCCAAGACCCTGTCGGACCAGATTAATGTCGGACAGTTCATCGCCCTCCGCGGCATGTTCGCCAGCACCGTCATCGCCGTACTGGTTGTGATGCTGGGCCACGTGCGCGACATTCCCAAGGCATTGTCGGCGCAAGTACTGGTGCGGACACTGTTTGACGTTGTGTCCACCTTCCTGTTCATCATCGCGCTGTTTCATCTGCCATTGCCGAATGTAAGCGCCGTGCTGCAGGCAGTGCCGCTGGTGGTCACCGTCATGGCGGCTGCCTTCCTCGGCGAAGCCGTCGGCTGGAAGCGGCTCAGCGCCATTCTGGTCGGATTTGCCGGCGTATTGCTGATTGTCAAACCAGGCAGCGACGGCTTCAACAATTACATCTGGCTGGCACTGGCCTGTGTATTCACGGTCGCCATCCGGGACCTGGCGACCCGGAAACTCAATCTCACCGTGCCCTCCATCATCGTTGCCTTCACCAATTCTGTCTGCGTCATGCTGGGTGGTTTGGCGTGGGCGGCCTTTGAGGGCTTTCACCCGGTCACCGCAGAGCAGACCGGTTGGATTGCACTGGGGTCGGTGTTCCTGGTCGGCGGCTACCTGTTCACCGTCATGTCGCTGCGCGGCACAGAGGTCGCTTATACCGCGCCGTTCCGCTATACGCTGATCGTCTACGCGCTGATCCTTGGCTATGTGGTGTTTGGTGACGTGCCCGACAGCTGGTCGATGCTGGGCATCGTGCTGATTGTCGGTTCGGGTCTGTTCACGCTATACCGCGAACAGCGCCTGAAGAAGCGCATTGGTTTTGGCAAACGCCCCGTCAGGTAACATGACAGTTCGCATCGAGTATATCTATCGCTACCCGGTCAAGGGGTTTCGGGCCGAACGGCTGGAGCGCAGCGTGCTGGCCGCCGGCGCCGGCCTGGCCCGGGACCGGGCATTTGCCTTCACATCCGGTAACCAGCCGCCGCCCGAAAACGACACCGACTGGACCCAGGCGCGCACGTTTATCCAGATGACGGTTTATCCGCAACTGGCCGGGTTCAGCGCCGAAGTGGACGAGACCAAAGACACGCTCACTGTCAAATCGCCAAACGAGGAGACGGCATCAACCGGACTGGGCGGTGGCGACGACAGCGCGGTAAACGGCCTGATGAACCGGCATTTCACCCCCGGGCCGCTGGGCCCCATCCGGCTTCACCGGCTGGCCAACGACCATGGGCACTGGGACTTCACTGACACTTCGGTATCGATTATCAACCTTGCGACGGTGGAATGGCTGGAGTGGGTCAGCGGGCTGACGCTGTCGCACCTGCGCTTCCGCGGCAACCTGTATGTCACCGGGCTCGACCCGTTCGAGGAGTTTTCCCTGGCCGGCAGGACCATTCGGTTCGGATCAGTGGTCATGAAGGTGCTGCGGCCGGCCCTGCGTTGCGCTGCGACGGCCGCCGACCCCTGGAGCGGCGACACCAGTATCGACGTCGTCAACATTCTGCGCACCTATACCGGACACGCCTTTTGCGGCATGTACGCTGAGGTGCTCAGCGGCGGTGAACTGTTCGAAGACGATCACCTGCGCCCGGTGGACACCGACCTGTTCAACCCGTTCGACATGATGCCGGAGCGAACACCTGATCCGGTGCAGTGGCCACGGCCCGCCATCGTGCAGCGCGCGGGCAACGGCAGTGTCCGATTCAAGCCGCTAGATGCAAACTGGCCGTTCATGCCGGCAAACGCCGGGGCGCGGGCGACCCTGCATCCCGGGCTCGACCACACACGCGAACCGGTTAGACTTAGCCTCGTAGAGCGTGGCGATCATGAGGTGATGACGGTCAGTGGCGAGGCACTTGAAGAACTGGTGGACGGGTCCCGGGTCATCTTGTCAGGCCCGGTGGAACGCCGTTCGGGTCGCGCTTAAGTCGAGCCGGCCTGCATACCGTAAATCCAGGTTGATGATCGTTGCACTGCTGTTCCTGCTCCCGGCGAATGCGCCGGCAGCAGCACAACCTGTGGCAATCGAACTGGTGCTGGCGGTGGATACATCGGCCAGCGTCGATGACATGGAATATGGCCTGCAGATGCGCGGCATCGCCTCGGCGCTTGCAAGCAGCGAGATCATTGAAGCCATCGGCCAGCACAAGAACGGGGTCGCGATTGCGCTGCTGCAATGGAGCGGTGGCCTGCTTGGCAAGGTCGCGGTCGACTGGACCGTGGTGTCTTCGGAAGCATCCATCCGGGCGCTGGCAGCCAGGATCGCCGGAGCACCACGTGCCAATACCGGCAATTTTACGGCCATCAGTACGGCCATAAACCGGTCCATGGAACTGCTGGAAACCAATGCGCAGATCGGCGAATTCCGCCGCATAGACATCTCCGGCGACGGCCGCAACAACTCCGGTGATCACCCCTCCCAGGCACGCAGTGTGGCGGTTTCAAAAGGCATCACCATCAACGGGCTGGCCATTCTTGACGGCGATGCCGGCCTTGCGGCCTACTATCGGGCCAACGTGACAGGAGGCCCCGGTTCGTTCGTCATCAGCGCTGATGATTTTGAGGATTTCGCCAAGGCCATGAAGCGGAAGCTGGGCCGTGAACTGAGCCTGCAACTATCGTCTGCGCCAGGTCTCAACCAAGGAAACCGCCATGCCGCACGATGAATGCTTGTCGCTCGCCGAAGTCCGCGAACTTGCTCACAAGGCCTTGCATGGATCAGGCGCGCGCGGTATCCAGCTCGAGCAGGCAATACTCGCCATCGTCGAAGCCGAGGCCGATGGCCTACGCACCGTCGGCCTTGGATACCTGGCGAGTTACTGCGAGCATCTGAGGTGCAACAAGATTATCGGCACTGCGCAGCCCTCACATGAACAGGTTGCCGGATCCGCCATTGCCAGCGACGCAGCCCAGGGGTTTTCGTTTGCTGCTTTCCATGAAGCCATGGACGACTTCCACCGGCTTGCCCGGGCCCAGGGCATTGCCGCCCTGGCCATCCGGCGCTCGTCATCCGCCGGCATCCTGGGATGGTTCGTGGAGCGCACGGCAAACGCCGGGCTGATCGGCATCGGCTTTGCCAATTCATCAACGCTGATGGCCCCTTTCGGTGGCCGCAATGCCTTTTTCGGCACCAATCCACTGGCTTTTGCGGTTCCACGCGGCGACGACCGCCCTGCCCTGATCGGCGACATGGCCACCTCGCAGGTGGCCTATGTGACTGTGAAAGAGCATGCCGCGCAGAACAAACCCATCCCACTCGGCTGGGGACTGGATAAAACAGGAAAGCCGACGACCGATCCTCATGAAGTGCTTGACGGCGGCGCCATGGCGCCGGCGGGCGGTTACAAGGGATCATTGCTGGCCCTGCTGGTCGACGTGCTTGCGGGCGGACTGGCGGGGCCCAATTTTTCGTTCCAGGCCCCCCTGTTCGGCAACAATGAAGGTGGACCCTGTGATGTGGGCCAGATGTTCATCGCCCTGGCGCCCGCCGCGTTCACTGGAAATCAGGCGGGCCCAGACCCGTTTGCGGAGCGTCTGGAAGTCATGTTGTCGGCGCTTGGCGAAGACGAAGGCGTGCGCCTGCCCGGCAACAGCCGTCATGCACATCGCGAAAGCGCTGCAAAACACGGTGTCATGGTGCCGGGCGACCTGCTTGCCCGGCTTCAATCTTATGCCTGAAGGACGCCTGCCAATGTCGCGCACGCAGCGTCAAGTTCTGTTTCATCAAACCCCGAATAGCCCATCAGCACACCCTGGTAACCGGCAGATGCCGCGCCGTAGGATGAAAGGGCCGGCAGCAACAATCCGGCAGCGGCAGCCCTTTGTGACACCTGCACATCGCCAATTCGAGCAGCAAGTTCGTCGGAAAGCCGGGCTGTCAGATGCATGCCACCGGCTTCAGCCTGCACAACCAGCAATCCGGAAAGATGGCGCGACACACTTTCGACAAGGGCCTGCTGGCGCGCGCTGTAGACCCGCCGCATGCGCCTGATATGGGTGGCGAAGCGCCCGGACGCCATGAATTGCGCCAGTGCCGGCTGTGCGACTGCCGACGCCAGCGGCCCGCGTTGCATCAGTACGCTTTCAAATGATGCAACGAGCGGCTCAGGCACAACAAGGTAGCCCAACCGCAATTGCGGGGTGAAGACTTTGGAAAACGAGCCCATGTATAGCACCCGCTCATTGTCCGCCAGACCAATCAGCGTGGGAAGCGGCGTTCCGCGGTAGCGGTACTCGCTGTCAAAGTCATCCTCCAGGATCAGTGCCTGATGCCGGTCGCTCCACGCCAGCAGGTCAAGCCGCCTTGTGAGCGGCATGGTCACGCCTGTAGGATAGTGCCGCGACGGCGTGATGATCGCCAGCCGGGCAGCCGGCATGGCGGCGGGGTCCAGCCCGTCCTTGTCCACCGCAACCGGAACCACTTCGACGCCCTGCTGCGACAGTTCGCTGGCAAACAGCGGGTAGCCGGGGTCTTCCAGCACCACGTCGTGGCCCACAAGCCCCAGCGCCCGGATGAGCAGTTGGGTGGCGTCACCGCCGCCTGCGGTAACAAACACCTGGGTGGGCTGGCAGCGAAGCCCGCGCCATTCGTGAAGGTGATGCGCGATGGCTTCGCGCAGTGCCGGATGCCCGGACGGGTCAATTCCGGACGCTGTGCGGGCATCCGGGTATCGCCAGGCCTGTTCCAGCAGCTTGGCCCACTCCTGGTGTGGAAACAGGCGTGCATCATGCGCAGCAGGCTGAAACGGCACCGGCCCCGGGCGCCCCGATTCAATCGGCCGGATGTCAAACGGCTCGTCATACCCGGTTATCTTCAGCGACGTGTCCGGCAGATGCGGCGCCACGAACAATCCCTTGCCATGCCGGCCCTCGGCGAACCCCTCTGCCACCAGCTGATCCATGGAGGTGGTTACGGTGATGCGCGACACACCGAGGTCGCTGGCAAAGGCGCGGCTGCCCGGCAACCGCCCGCCCGGTACGATACGGCCGGACAGGATCATGTCGCGCAACTGGCTGGTCAACTGCACATGCAAGGGAGCAGCGCCGCCACGGTCGAGAGAGATGGCGGCGATGGCGGCATCTGTAGTGGACATATTGAACTTATTCATATTGGCTCTTTCTTCAAGGCCATTATTACGCTGATCTGCCACAGAGTCGATACAGCAGGAGACACAAGATCAATGGCCCGGAAAACAGATGCACCGAGTGAGCGCACCCGGCTCAGAAGAGTGCATGACCGCGGACACTTCGACGCCGCGTCCATTCATGCGGTGCTGGACGCCATGCCCTTGTGCCATGTCGGTTATCAACTTGGCGGAGCGCCGGTCGTCACGCCGACCATGCAGTGGCGTGAAGGTGACCATGTCTACTGGCACGGTTCCTCGGCCAGCCGGTTTCTGCGCGCCGCCAAGGCCACACAGGTGTGCCTCACCGTGACATTGTGGGATGGTATGGTGATGGCGCGCTCGGGTTTTCATCACTCGGCAAACTACCGCTCGTGCATGGTGTTCGGTGAAGCAGAAACTGTCGAAGATCCAGGCGACAAGGAAGCCAGCCTGAAAGCGATGTTCGATATCTGGTTTCCCGGGCGCTGGGAAGCACTGCGGACCATCAATGACCAGGAACTGAAGGCAACAACCGTCTTGCGCCTGCCGCTCGATGAAGCTTCCGTGAAGATCCGCACTGGACCCCCGGTTGATGATGAAGAAGACTATGAACTGGCAATTTGGGCAGGCGTCGTGCCGCTGATGATGACAACCGGTGTGCCGGTCGATGATCCGCGCAATCATGCGGGCCTGGTTGCACCGGACCATGCCGTCAACTTCAAGGCCGGATAGGAGCCAACCCGACCATGCTTACCGACGAGATGCAAACCCTGATCCGAACCCATACGGCCGGTTTTGTGGCAACTGTCCGGGCTGATGGGTCGGCTGCAGTCTCACCCAAGGCCACCTTCGTGGTGGTGGATGACCGCACCGTCGCGTGTGGCAATATCCGTTCGCCCGGCACGGTGGCAAACTTGCGACGTAACCCGGCTTGCGAAATCTGTTTTCTTGATCCGCTGACGCGAAAGGCAGTACGGGTCGGCGGCAATGGAACCGTTATCTCCAAGGCTGTCGCGTCACACGAGCTTACCAGGGTGTTCGAGGAATACTGGGGCGACTTCATCCAGCACATGACCAGCTTCCTAGTGTTTGACCTGGCATCAGCCGAACTGATCCTGTCACCTGCCTATGATCTAGGTGCGACCGAACGGGAACTGGCCGCTGCAAACAAGGCTAAAATGGCAGCCCTTTAAAGAGCCCACAAGCCGATTGGGAGATCATCATGGCTGATGTCGTTTATGCGCGTGATACATCACGGGAAACCAGGCAAAATGTCTTGCTGGAGGCAGCCCGCGCCATTCAGCTGGCGGCGCTTGTCACCACAACGCCAGACGGCCGACTGAAAGTGTCACACCTGCCCATGCTGGCGGGCGAGGCGCCAGACGGGTCAATCAGGCTGAGCGGGCATTTTGCCCGCGCCAATGATCACTGGAAGATCATTGAAGGCGGCAACACGACGTCCGTTGCAATTTTCCAGGGGCCCCACACCTACCTGTCGCCTTCCCAT
>JBPCVV010000041.1:0-7247 GCA_051010195.1 Anderseniella sp.
ATCGACCGATAAAGGCTGTGGACAGTGATGGCTCAGAATCATTCTGGTCATAACCGTGAAATTGGTGTTGAATTGCAATGGTGTAATCGGAGTTCGGAGTAAACAATGTTGAGTAAATCTACCGCCTTGAAGAAGTGTGTTGGCATGGCCGCAATCATCATTCCAGCTGTCGGCATGTGGAGCAGCTCTGCAAGCTCTCAGATGACTTGCGCCGTTCAGATGCAAATCACCAAGGGAGGTTTTGTTATTGGTGGTTCGGGAGGCGGCGGCACTGTGACCTGTGGCGGAAAGACGCGTCAATTCAGGGTCAGCGGGTTCAAATTTGGGCTCGTGATTGGTTTGTCCACACTCGACCTTGTCGGCGAAGCTCGCAATGTTCGCAATATGCGAGATATCGAGGGTACGTACACGGGGTTGGGCGCTTCGGCCGCGCTGGGCGGAGGAGCCGGCAACAAGGCTGCCCGAAATGCAAATGGCGTCGAGCTGCGTTTACGCGGCACTCAGGCAGGAATCGATGCTTCGCTCAGTCTCGGCGGACTTACTATTCGCCTCAGGTAATGGCGACACTACTGCATTGCGGCCCGCGCCGACCGGACCATTTCGAAAGACAGGCAACCGGATCTTTTTGAACCGTCACCAAGACCGGGCAACATCATATGACCTGAAGCGGACTCTGCTGCTTTTTGGATTCAGTTATGCGGCTGTTTTCTGGCGACAGTAACATGACGCCTTGATCGTGACCTCAGCCCGAGCCGTCGCTTTGTCCAGTTGCAACTTGATGTGCGCCGCCTCAGTCTTTTCGCCTCGCTTGACGAGACATTCGTGCAGTCCATGTAAGCTCCATACGTTCCCGGGATTCTGACAAGCTCGACTAAGTGTTGAGTCCAGACCGAGGTCCGCTCGATACACGGCCTCGGCTTCCTCGTAGTGGCCCTGTTCGAGCAGCAATGCGCCGAGGGCATGGCGGGTTGGCTGCATCCAGCCCCAGGGCTCGTCGTATTCCAGGTTATCGTCCAGCTCGACTGACTTACGCAGATGGTCGAAAGCCTCGGCGTGGTTGCCTTTGTGATATTCGAGTTCACCAAGCATCATCTGTTCGGCGACGCCCAGCACATCCTTGGCCGTATTGTTGATGACGAAACGGCTGTCAGGCACCGCGGCGCGGGCCTCATTGAACGCCTGAACGGACTGCTCCGCTTCGCTTGGTCTGCCGAGATTGGCCAATGCCACCGTGCGGGCGTATTGCAACACGGCGGTGGTGTAGCAATAAAGCTCCTTGTCGTGAGGGAACGGTGTGTCGAGGATATCCTGCCACTGCCCAAAGCGGATCTGAACGTGTTGTTTAACGGAGATGAAACACTCGAGGAAGTCTCCGAGTATACTTATGGCCGATTCCGGCAAAGTTTCGGCCAGTTCGTCGGCCGACTCGTGGGCTATTGACGGCTGCCCCAGGAACATAGCTCCGTAGACCCTGAAGTGATAATCGTGGGCGCGGTAGAACGAATAGAAATTGTCGGCGCCACGGTGCTGGTAGTACTTGCGGTTGGCAACGATTGCCTCGCCATTGCGATCAACAACGTTCTGGTAGTCGCCGCACAGGACATCGATATGCGTCGGCATGTGCCTAAGATGGCCCGCGTCAGGTACCAGCTGACGCAATCGGTCGCCTTGGCGCAGGGCGCGTTCTGGGTGCGGCGACATTTCCATGACGTGGATGTAGAGGTGAAGCAGACCTGCATGGTCCCAGGCACCGTCGATGTCCGACAAAGCGGTTTCGATGACGCCGATGATTTCGGCCGTGTCTGCGTTGTCGGCAATGCTGCCCGATTTCAGATCCCACAGCTGCCACGGCGTGCGGTTCATCATCGACTCGGCGAAGATTGTGCAGACTTCGAGGTCATGCGGATAGTCTTTGTGGATCTTGCGCATGGCATTGGCGAAGGCGTCATGCCATTCAGAGAAGTCTTCCGTTGCCGGGTCTTCCGGATAGCGCTTTAGCAGAGCGGTGATAAATGCCGCCTCGACCGGAGTGACGCTATCGACAAGGTCCTTTGCAGCCGTCAGCGCTGTAGCGGCCTTGGCGAGCATATCTTTCTTTTCGTCAGGGTCGTAGGTGTCCCAAGCGTGGTTGTAGTTCGGCCCGATCGCATAAGCGATGCCCCAATGGGCCATGGCGCAGGCCGCATCATGGGTCAGCGCTTGCTCAAAACAGTGGATGGCCTCTTCGTGATTATAACCATAAATCCACATCAGGCCCTGGTCGAACCATTGCTGTGCCCTATCCGAATTGGTCGATACCTTGCGCGAATAGGTTCCCAAATTGTAGCTGGTCATACTTCACTCCTCACCTCTTCCGCGGGGGCCATAATGTGGAGCCTACTATCGTCGTTCGTCAAGGCAGGGACCGCTTTTGATGCTGTGGACGGCCCCTCTACCGGCCTCGCAACGTGCCAATGTTGCGGTACTTAAGACAAACGCTAGAGAGGAGCCAATGTTTCTTGCTGGCACATAGCGGAAGTCACGCTACGCCCTCGTAAACGTCTGCTTGTGACCCCAAGCAGAAGTTCTGCCGTCACAGCATGACGGAGATTTTGTGCTATAAATCGCCGTGCTGGGGAAGGCCGTCAGATTTCCGGAGTTGAGGGTACTACGAAAGTCTGGGCGAAAACTTGGACGGGCGTTAAGTGTACAGGAACCGACATGTTTCTGGACGTCTCTATAGAAGCTCCACTATCTCGGCTGCTTTTCCTATTACCTGCGACTGATGCGGCTGAAGCCCTTGACCACCAAACTCTGCAATCCAATCAACTTTGGGGTCTTGCACGTCGGTTCGGACATCAGCCAAGGTCTCCATGACTGCCAAACCACAGTAGGGAATATAGCTAGGGGCATAGCCGCCTTCGAGACAAACGACTAGCCGACCATCACAAAGATCCTCAGCGGCCCATTTTAAAGCGGCTGTCATCTCTCGGTAGGTGTCGCTGTGACACTGCATTCGCCCAAGGGGATCAAAAGCATTTGCGTCAAAACCGCAGGCGATGACGATCAGATCTGGCGCAAAGGCCCGCAAGGCCGGCAGGATAACGCGGTTAACGGTCTCGATGTAGGCACCATGTCCACTACCGGGTGGCAAAGGAACGTTGATGTTATAGCCTAGGCCCTTATCCTGGCCAATCTCGTTGAGAAAACCACTTTCTTGAGGATAGAGCTGATCCTGATGGATGGAGATGCTCAACACGCTTGGATCGTCATAAAATGCCGATTGCGTGCCGTTACCATGGTGGACGTCCCAATCAACAACTGCAACTCGACCAAGGTCGATGCGGGACTTAGCATCAAGGATCGCCACTGCAATGTTCCCAAATACGGCAACGCCACACCCACGGTCTTTCTCTGCATGGTGCCCACAAGGGCGAACCAAAGCGAATGCGTTTTGCACCTCTCCGGCGAGCACCGCATCAAATGCAGCTATACAGCCTCCGACAGCAAGACGGGCTATATCATAACCGCCAACGCAAATTGCTGTTTCTTCTCCAACCTCGCCGCCGCTGGTTTCACTCACCAATTTGACATGATCGATGTATTCTTGCGTATGAAGCCTGAGAAGTTGATCCTCCGTAGCCATGTGCGGCTCTATTTCAGTGAGCTGCTTCATTATCCCACTTGCGCGTAAGAGGTTCAGGATGCGTCGCTTGCCGTCTGGACTATCCATGGCAGGGGAGGGTTGAGAGTACTGTCCCAATTGAATCCAATGCCCCATCTCAATCCAGAAATAGCGCTCATCACTCACCAACCCCGTGCTCACAGCAAATCTCCTTATCATGCTCGGCAATGCGTTTGCAGTTTCCCAACTCAGCCGGTCGGCAAGGCACGTTTCACTTTGCCTGCTCCGACATCATCTGCGATCCGGGATTGGATCTAAACGGAAGTGCCATCGACGCGGAATTTGACTGCGTTGGGTCACGAACAGTCCTGAAAGCTTGCGGACACGCAGTTCTGTTGATCATTAATGAACAGACGAAAACAAACAGAAAGCAGACGGCGCTGCACATAGTTTCGCTGTCAGGGTACTGGTCTTGTCGGTAAGTTGAAAGTCAACTTCTGACGGTGGGCTCAACAAGCGAATTTATTGCGGCCCCTTCCGGTCAATGGACAACGGATTGGACGTGTCCAAAACAGCAAATTCTAAACTGGTTCATTTGCCACGAGTCGCTCCAGCAGTCTGCAAGCGTACTCTGCTTTCCAACCGATGTGACGTTGATCAAAGAACCATGAATCCTTCAGCTGCCATGCACAATTGAGCATTTGGGATATTCGAGGATCGGTCCAACGTGCATATCCTGCAACATGATAGAATGTGAATTCACTACCATATAAATCGCTTCCGCACGACAAGAAATCCACTCTCACGTGGTCAAGATTTCTTCCCAATTTCTCAGCGAGTTCAATCGCGAGATCAAAAGTGGGGGGCAATTCAAAGCCTCTTGGCAGTCTTTGCTCGACAGCCCGATAGTTGTGCGGACACGCATCAAACTTCCTACCCTCAACATCAAAAATATCGCACTTAACTGAACCATGAGAGTCACCGTCAAATACTTCAACTAACATCGCGCATCCAGAGAACACATGAACAAATAGTGCGATTGGCGCTGAGCCTGAGTCCGACAATAAAAACGGTTCAACATAAATCCTAGGGACGACCGCACCATAGCCCCACTCACCGTTCCACCGACCATATTGGTGGGAAGTCCAATTTTGAAGGCGAGTATTGATACGTTGACGGTCGTAGTTGCCATTTCGTAGGAAAATGTTGAAGCCTGAACCGTGGTTTGTTTTTACAACTACGTCTGCTTGAAGCAAATCGTGTGGAATCTCCAGCGGGTCAAGACCTTCCCATAGAACTGGAATTGACTTGATTTCAGGGCACTGTTCGCAAAAATGCTGCTTCGATATCAGTTTGTCGCTTAGTCTTGCTATCTCTGGATTACGATCAAATATTTTCCTCCACAGCATCTTCTCATTGTATGTTCCCGGCATCGCGATATTGGGCAATGCACTAAAATGGGCACTGTACCTGATGACCAGGTTAGGATGCAGTCCATATGTCAGCAACTGTGCCTTGCGAAGGATACTTTCACTTGTCACAAATCACTCCATCCGTGCCAGTTTTCAGAAAACATAACCTGAGCGGTGGTGGCAACACAGTGCGCATTTTGGGAGGTAGGGGCAATTCTTCATGTTGTACACTGCGCAAAAACTCCACAATACCGAGATTGGTCCGTTTGTGATGCTGTGGACGGCCCCTCTACCGGCCTCGCAACGTGCCAAAGTTGCGGCGATCAGTTGAACCAGCACCCAAAGCGGACGTGGCGTGCAAAGCGCTTAAGTGTTGTTGTGCGGACAAATTTGCTTGATACGTTTTTGAACAACGTCCCGCGAGTACCGGCATATCTACACTGCAGCCAGTTCCCCAAAGCGGAGTGATCACGGCACGCAGAAGGCCGCGGCACGAAGTTTCAGGTTCACACCTAGATGCCCTTGAAGTTGGCGTGGCCCTCAAGTGTGAGAGCTTCTTGATCGTCAACGGCCATTTTGCTGAGTGTCCAACTGCTCCTAAGAATGCCGTAAACGCCTACTGCAATTCCCAGCATCATTACTGCACCACCGGTCAAAACAGCAGCTGAAGGTTGTTCACCTAAGAGTACGATGGCGAACAGCACCCCTGCAATTGGGGTGAACGAACTTGCGAGAGATACGTTTGACGGCGTTGCGCCGCGCAGTCCAGCAAACCAAAGAACCTGACCCAGTACGACGACAATTCCGCCATAGACGAGCATCCACTGCCACAGGAAGGGAGAAAATGCATCTTGGAAGTGATTAATCCCATATAGGTAACTTGCAATCACAAAGAAAATTATCGCACCTAGCCCGGTTCGAAAAACCATAAAAATACCAAGGGGAACGTCGGTAAGAATGCGCTTGCTGAGTACACTTGAACCGGCATACACGCCAGCGCCAGCGAGTGCCAGCAATTCGCCTTCACCGATCATCGGTAGCCCACCCTTTTGTTGAAGAAACAAGATCAGCACAACGCCAGATGTCGTGACAATTGCAGCGGCCGCAGCCCATCGACTGCTTCTTTCACGCAAGAAAGCGTATGCAAGAAGCATATACAAAGGGGGCTCGATGCGGCCGAACAGAACAACATTTGTCACGTCCGCCTTTTCCAGCGCCAAGAACACCAGCGATGGAGCCAAAGCGCCCAACAGTACGGCCAACACAGTAAGCGATGCCCACTGGCTCACACTCAGTGCCGTAAGCTGTTCTCGTGTCCATGATTTTCGATAAACAACCAGCAACGTCAACATTGCACACAAATTTCCGACGAAGAGGACGTTGCAAAAACTAATGGCGTTTCGGCCGTCGATCGCGTGCTGACTGCCGAGATCAAAGAGGAGCCGAACGATGGAGTTTCCCGCAGCAAAGATCGGAATTGCAGCCCAAATAAGCAGATTACTGTGACTCAGTGCGGTCCATGATTTTCCAGCATTAGACATTCATTACAGGCTCCTAAACCAAGCGGCAATTCACTCGTAACGAGGCAAATGGCACATTGAATATACTAGAAAGCTGGGAGCGACAAATCGATTCACAAGCTCGTCAGCGAGTTGGATTGACGTAAGGTCTGGAACGTTCTCGGGTCCCGTTGATCCTTGCTCATGAGTATCTCCTTTGTCCCAGAACTGCGAGTTTAATGGAGATGTCCAGCGAGTACCGACATATCTACAGATCAAAGCATTTGCATCCGAAGAATTGGCTTCTGCAATTGGCTCGGGCTAAGGTCCTGATAGGCTGCTTGTGACCCAACTCTGACATGAGCCGAGCCTGTAAGTGGGAGCCGACGAGCTGTCAGAAGTTCATGGAAAGCGGATGTCAGCGGCCTGACGGCAACAGCATTAAAAACAGATATGACGGGTGTTTCTTCGCAAGCACTCGTTTTGTTTGGTCGGTGCCCATCCGTTATTCGACGGTTGTGGGCCAGAACAGAACTGCCAGCACAACTGCCCAAACAATGCCCCAACCTGGGTATTTGAGCCAGCAATTGAAATGAGCGACAAACACCTGTTAAAGCATCTCGCTTCATTGCGTGGGTGGGTTATCATTCAAGTGGGCTACTAGGGTCAGGACCCATTAATGTTATCCATTCTGCGGGAGGATATTTTGCCTCTGACAAGGCGAAAGGGCGC
>JBPCVV010000042.1:0-15248 GCA_051010195.1 Anderseniella sp.
TTAAAAGGCCACACATCTGTCGCGTTTTGTTGTTGACCGGCCCCATCAGCTTTACCAACCAATGCAGACCAAAAATCCGGACAGGTTACCGGCACTGCGAACCGCAGTGCTGATCAATGGACCGCACGTCTTGAAGACCCCGCGCTTTCCTGTTACATGCTCGCATCTGTTGGTAACGGCTGATTGGCGCGGCCGACAGAGTGTCGTCACCCGGACGGCCGGGCGTGAAGTTAGACTTGCAAGAATAAGAATAAGCAGCGGTACTTTTCAATCATGGATCATTGTATTGCCTTCGGGCGATGGCCTCATTCACCGGAGTCGATGAAATGAGTCACCGCAACCTCACTCGCGTCGAGACGCTTGATGTCAGCGCTCAAGACAAGTCGCTTCAGGCACAAGACGCCCGGTCGAAAATCGTGGACCTGTTGGCAGAAATTATCGCCTTTGCAGCGACCGTATCCGGTGATGATCCCTATCAGGCCGTTGGCAGTGTCCTTGCGCCGCTTGAAGGCTGTTTTCTTGAACTTGAGTCCTATGCTGTTGAAACCGATCAGGCGCTCGTGCGCGCGATTCTTTCAGATCCGGAGATACTCGAAATGCTGCCGCAGGCCTATGCGGTACGTGCGTTGTACGAGCACGAACTCGAGTGGCGCTGCGCAAGCGAAACGATTGCTTCGCCCAAGGCATCAGACCTTATCGCCAAACAGGTTGCGGACAAATTCGAAGCCTTGCCTTCTGCCTTTTATGAAGTACTCGCAGGATGCCGTCGGGTTCTGTTTGCGGGATCCGGGCCGTTTCCGACCACTGCAATGGCGCTTCATCGGAAGTTCAACAGACCGGTAGTTTGCATTGATCGCGATGCTCGGGCAAATGAACTGGCTCACGCTTACGTGGCCAAAAGTGAAACGCCTTACGAGCTGGAATTTGTCGATTCGGAGCTTGCTGATGTTTCGAATTTCGATGAGTTTGACTGCGTTGTCTGCGCATTCCTGATCGGCGTTGGTACGTCAGCCCAGCCGCTTGACACAAAATCGATGTTCATCCGCGACGTCGTCAGAAGAATGCCGCCCAACCTCCCGCTGGTGTTGCGAAGCCCACAGGGATTGGGTCGTCTTGTCTATCCTCCGCTCAGCTCCAGCTCATTCGTCGGGCTCCGCTTCGCCGAATACCCGGACAGCTCCCTACCCTCCCTACACCCCCTACCCTATGACAAATCTTTCACGATCATCGAAAAAATCTAGGTAGCTCAAATGCCCACGAATTCACCTATCGACTATGTCCAGTGGTACTATGACAAGGACCACCACAGGTGGCAGCATTTTCCCGCGGTTACAGCCTTCATCGATTCTTTTCTGGCGGAAGTCGATGCAGACAGCGTGCTCAATCCTGGCTGCGGGCCGCAATTTTACGACTACATGCACAAGTTCAAATCTGTGCCGGACAAGTACGTCGGTGTCGACATCAGCGAGTCTACTGTTTCTTACCTGAATTCGGCGACTGACCCGCGCTTTATTCAGGCCAAAAACGCTGCACTGGAAACTGGCGCAAATACGCAGATCCTGTGCGCAGACATTTTTGACCTGGCTGAGGAATTCACTGGTGGCTTCGATACTGTGGTGGCTACAGGATTTATCGGCACCTTCCACGCAGAACGGCTCACGCGGCTTTGCCAGGTGTTCCTTGATGTCTTGAAACCTGGAGGGAGGCTGGTGAAGCTGACCTGGCATGGCCCGCACAGGACCCCGGAACAAACCGCAGAAAAACTCAAATACGGTTATGATAGCCTGGAGGAGCACGATCCGCAAAAATTCATGGATCAGATCGCCGCCACCGGTTTTGCAGTTGAACGCCACGAGCTCTTCGAGTGTGATCCTGAAACGTATCAGTGGGATTTGATCCAAGGTTGCGTTTTCCGCAAGCTTTGAACCTGGCTTGATGCGAAGGCGAGCTTTGATGTCTGCCAGCCAACAAACAGTCGGGATCTGTGCAAACAAAATCCTCAAATTCGAAAGCTTCTAGAGCAATATCCATCCGCATGGATGGATATTGCTCTAGCACATTGGAATGAAGCGAAAGGGAGTGCCAGATGGCTTATGACGTTGTGAGAACCACGCCCAGCGTGGACGACTACCTCAGGCTGCGCCGCGTGGCCGGTCTGGGCGAAAAATCGATCGAGGGAGCGGAACGCGGCTTGCCGAACACCATATTCGGCGTCCATGTACGCTGCGATGGCGAGGTTGTAGCTATGGCGAGATTGATTGGCGATGGCGGAACCAACTACGCCTGCGTTGATGCGGCGGTGCACCCGGATCACCAGGGAAAAGGACTCCGGACGCCGGCGCTGGGTCGAATAGTTGTTCGCGAGATTGCCCAATATTTCGAGAACAATACGCCTGGCGGCGCGTACATGATGGCAGTGACCAAGGTTCCAAAGCTTGGACTTCGGACTGGATTCCAGCTGTTGGATCCGCCCGAAGTGGGCATGTATATGTGGAAGCCGTTGAAATAGAGCGTCTTAGGGTCCTGACCCTGGAACCCAAAGAGTTGGCCTATCTCTTTGAAAAGTGCTCCAGGCGAGCGTGGAGAGCTAAACGGAACTCTCCCGCTGACAGTTGCTGTGTCTCACCGGGCTGGAATCCTTGAACCTGGACTACTTACCCGTTGGCGGAGACATTTTCTGGATAGCCGGTGCGTCCGAACAGTTCCCGGATCATGAGACGCTGGCCGCGGGGGTCCAGATGCGAAATGAAATCATCTACCGACTCATTTTTCAGCTCGATTTCAATACGCTCGTCGACGCTGGATGGCGTAATCTGGTTCCACATGTGCTCGACCAGACTGGCGTGCTGGCTGCCACCGAATGTAGTCAGTTCATATCGCAAATACTCGGCTTCGTGGGGTGCCAGCAACACTTCCAGCATTGCGTCCTCATCGAGCTTTCTGACGGCGGCGAGCCGCTCGGCTTCCCGTGCCGCTACCGCAGAATCGACCGTAAACGCCGAGTCTGTCCAGACCCAGTTGATATTGAGATTGTTGTCATCAAGAGCGCGAACGTGATGGCTCCAGAACCTGGGGACATAAATGAGGTCCCCGCCGTGTAACGTCACCTCCAGCGTAGGCGCCTTCGCATCGCTGTAGGCGAGCGTCGAAATCGGTTGGAAACGGACAAAGGGCAATTCATGGTCAGGGGAAGTCAGCGTGAAATGTTTAGAACCGTTTAGCTGGACATTGATGACTTCCAAGGCATTGCCGTCGTAGTGCCATGGCGTCTGATGGCCCTTGGGTGATTGCCAGAATCTGATTGGTCGCTCCAGCCCCAAACGTGTCTCCCGTTTGCGCCAGTATCCACTCAACCAATGCGGGTATGGTAAACTTTCTGAATAAGAACGGTCCTGCGGTAAGTGGCGCCAATACTGAGTGGAGTCATCAGGATCGAGTGTCGAGTCGAACTCCTTCAGCGTCCAATTTCGTGCAGGCCAGTCTTTGGCGACACCGCGGACAACGAAGGGGGTACGCGCCTCTATAGCTGCCTCAAAGCCAGTATCAATTTCTTGAACATGCATTTCGTCAAATACCTTCCATCGGGAGACCGTCTGATGCAAGCATTCGCAAAATGTCTGCCGCCATTTTCCGGTGAAGCATGCAACAAGCTGACCCCAGAAGCGTCTGTCTCATCTAGCGGATCAATCTATGCAGCGGCCGGGTTTCGAATATGTTTCGTTTGATTGTTTCCATAGCTAGCAGATTTCTTGACCGCAATCGATGTCGAAATTTAGTCGGGTATGGTTGGCAATTCGTTCAATTGACTGGTGCCCGAAACCGTTAGCTCATCATGCATCGCCACGAATGCATGATGAGCTAATGTCAGACAACGCCTTACGAAGCTCAGAGAGAAAAGTTGCAGTCAACCCGAAAGGTCGCATGAAGATCGGACCAGAAATGGGGTGAACTCCAACAGCCCAAGAACCAACATTCAAACCGGACCAATCAAACGGGGCTGGTCAGTATGGCGACTTCTTCGCACCGCAGACATGCTCCGGGCAGTAGCCAGACGCTATTGCTTCCCCTTTCGGCGTTGCCTGGCAACGCCTGCCGGGCAGAGAATGACCAGTACCGGTAATTGTAATCCCTATCGGCGGCGCTTCGCTTGCCTGCCAGGCAATGGATAATGCTGACGTGGAGAGTTTCTTCGGTGTTCTACAATCGAAAACGACGCCACGGTTACCTTGGCAACAGCAGCCCGGACGACTTCGAAAGACAGTCAGTCGGATCTTTTTGAGCCATCCACCAAAAGCGGGCAAGATCAGTCGCAGGCTTCCATCACTTGCCAACTACCTCTTCCCATAGGTGGCAAGCCACCAGGGCATTACCAGGCGAAGGATCCAGGCCGGGTACTTTTTCCCGGCAAACCCGCTGAGCGAACCGGCAGCGCGTATGAAAGCGGCAACCAGAAGGCGGATTGGTTGAGCTGGGCACCTCACCTTCCAGGCGCTCCGCCTTGCGCGTGTCATCCGGATCCAACGAGGGAATGGCCGACAGCAGTGCCTTGGTATAGGGGTGGCGCGGGTTGGTGAAAAGCTCTCGTGACGGGGCGATTTCCACCAGTGTGCCGAGATACATGACCGCGACGTAATCGCAGACGTGGGCGACCACCGAAAGGTCATGGCTGATGAACAGCAGCGTGAGGCCCAGTTCCCGCTGTAGCGACTTCAGCAGGTTAAGGATGTCAGCCTGGATTGACACATCAAGCGCTGCCACGCTTTCATCCGCGACCACGAACTTGGGGCCGCAAACCAGGGCACGCGCGATAGAAATACGCTGGCGCTGGCCGCCGGAAAACGCGTGAGGAAAACGGCGGAGGTGTTCAAGGTTTAGACGGCACTTCGCTGCAATCTCGCGTACCCTGGCATCGGTTTCCTGACGGCTCTTGGTTAATTTCATCACCTCAAGCGGCTCGGCGATAATGTCGCGAACTGTCATGCGGGGGCTAAGCGCTGCGTACGGGTCCTGGAAAATCAGCTGGGCCCGCTTGCGATAGTCGCGCAATTTGATGCCGTCTAACGCTTCCAGTTCATATTCGACTTCGCCGTCGTTGAAAATTGCCTTTCCACCGGAAATCGGGGCTGCCCGCAGAATGGCCCGCCCCAGGGTCGTCTTACCCGAACCGCTTTCGCCCACCAGGCCAAAGAAACTCCCCTTGGGAATATCCAGGCTGACCTGGTCAATCGCCTTCAGCACTGCTGGCTTGGCAAACAGGCTGCGTCCCAGCGGATAATGGACGGACAGGTTTTCAATGTGAACCAGTGGAGCATTCATCATGCGACCTTCCGAGATTTTTCCACCGCGAAGCAGCGGGTCGTATGGCTGGCCTTTATTCTTGTTCTCTCCGGCTGGCTGGTGTCACAGAGCCCCGGTATAGATTCGGGACACCTGGTGTGAAAAACACAACCTGAAGGCCGCTCGAGCGGGCTGGGGATGTCACCCGCCACCGGCTGCAATGGGGCGTCGAGGTCGTCAAGGTGTGGCAGTGCGTTCAGCAGGCCTCTGGTATAGGGGTGTGCAGGCTTCTTAATGACGCTGCGCACTGGTCCGGTTTCGACGATCTTGCCGAGATACATCACCGCAACACGGTCTGCCGTCTGGGCAATGACGCCCAAATCATGAGTGATGAACAGGATGCCCATGTCGAACTCGGATACGAGTTCCTTCATCAGGTCAATTACCTGGGCCTGGATGGTTACGTCCAGCGCCGTGGTCGGTTCATCGGCTATCAGCAGCCTGGGATTGGTCGAGAGGGCCATGGCGATCATGGCGCGTTGCCGCATGCCGCCGGAAAACTCGAAGGCATACTGGCCGAACCTCTTTGCCGGTTCCGAAATGCCTACCCGGTCGAGCATCTCGATGGAACGGGTTTGGGCCTGCTTCTGTGTCATGTCTGTATGCAGCTGCAACTGCTCCATCATCTGGTCACCGATGGTTATGGCCGGTGCAAAGCTGGCCATCGGCTCCTGGAAGATCATAGACACGAAGCCACCGCGTATCGGCTTCATGTCCTTTTCGCGCCCGATCGAAAACACATCGATCGGCTTTTCGCCGGGCACGTTCAGGGTAATCTTGCTGGCGGGATCGTAGACGGTGTTCTTTGCATTCAGCCGCATCAGTGCCTTGGCGTTCACCGACTTTCCTGAACCGGACTCGCCGACCAGACCGAGAATTTCGCCGGGCGCAATGTTGTAGCTGATATCGTCAACCGCCGTGACGAGGCCTTCATCCGTCTCGAAGCGGATGGTCAGGTTTTCAACGGAAACTAGTGGCTCGCTCATTTATTCGTACCTGAATACGGGTCGGCTGCATCCCGCAGCCCATCGCCGACAAATACGAACGCCATAACTAGTGTGACGAAGAATATGACCGGGATGAAATACCACTGGTAGTTCAACAACACGTCAGCCGACGTTGTCTTCTGCAGCATCACGCCGAGTGAGTTGACCGGGTCCTTGAGCCCGAGCCCGATGAAGGACAGTGCCGTTTCCGACAATACCATGTACGGAAACGAGATGACGAGATCTACGATGATATAGGAAGTAAAAGACGGCAACAGGTGCCGGCGAATGATATGCCCTGGCTTGGCACCGCAAAGCTGGGCGGCCAGAACATATTCCTGATTGCGTTCCACCAGAAGATGCGTCCTTACGCGCCTGGCCAGAGTTGGCCAGCCGATCAGGCCGAGGATGATCGAAATGAACCAGAACCGCGTTTCTGCCGACCAAGTGGTGGGCACGAAGGCAGCAACCGCCATAAACAACGGAACAGCCGGTACCGTTCGGATAGCATCGGTGACCATCTGGACAATACCGTCAATGACACCCCCGAAATAGCCGGCCACCCCGCCGATCGCCAGCGCCAACACGAAACTGACCAACACCCCCAAAGTGCCGACGGCCAAAGAGGTGAAAATGGCATGCAATGTCCGGGAGAAGATGTCCTTGCCTGTGTCGTCGGTGCCGAACAGGTGGATCATGCCCTTGTCCACCCCGAAGAGGTGGGTCTCGAACCTGAACGGCCCGAACCAGTACGGAGAGCCCTGGACAAAGAGCTGGAGATAACGCCGGTCGGTCTTGTCGACGCTGGTCACCCAGCGGAAGTTGGTCTTGATGGAACGTTCTCGTTTTACACCATAGATGAACGGTCGGGCAGAGCACCCATTTTCGTCACAGAATTTCGGAATTTGCGGTGCGCCATTCTGGTACGTCGTGTTACGTCCCGCAATTGTAGGGTCATATGGAGAAAGGAAGGGGGCAAAAATCCCGGTCAGCGCCATCACCACCAGCACGAATGCCGCTATCATCGCGGCCCGGTTCTTCTTGAATCGTGCCCAGATAAGCTGACTCTGCGAGGCGGTGAAATAAGCTTCCTTCTTCTTCTGCTCGGAGTCGATCTCGGACGTGCGGACTTTTACATTCTCGCCGACTTCAGCCATGGTCAACCTCCTAGTACTGACTTGTAGACACGCGGGTCGATAAGGGCGAGCGCGATATCCGTGACGAAGTTGATGGTGACGATGGATGCCGTTAGCAAGAAGATGATTGCACCCGCCAATTGCTGGTCATTGGAGCGTGCAAGGGCCTCCAGCAGAAGGGCGCCGGCTTCCGTCAATGTCAAAATGAGTGCGACGATTGGCAACTCGTTGAAAACGCGGTTCAGATCGAATCCGAGAGAATTGATGATCGGGCCGAGTGCGTGACGGGCCGGATACCGCCACAGCAGTTGGCGTCCGTACAATCCTCTTGCCCGCGCTGCCGTCACATAGAGCTTGCCGTTCTCGTCGAGCATGAGGGCACGCACCGTCTGCAGTGCAAAGGCCGTGGCGGACCAGCCGAGAATAAAGATCGGCAGCCAGGCGCGAGACAAGAAATCTATGAATTTCGCCATCGACCATTCGGCATCACGGTACTCACTGGAGAACAGGCCAGTGAGGGAATCGCCAAACAGAACGGTCGAAAGTAACATGATGATCAGGGCCAGAAGGAAATTCGGCATGGCCAGACCGAGGTAGGGAATGAAGCGCAGAGAGTTGTTCAGGGCAGCACTTTCCGATGACGCCGAAATGATCCCCACCGGGATCGCAATAAGGTATGCCAGCAACAACGAGGCCAGGCAGATGGCTAGTGAAAGCAGGAACTTGTCGCCCAGCAGCTGGTTGATGTTGATCCTGAGAATGCAGCTGTCTCCAAACTCGCCACGGAACACCACATTGCCGATCCAGCTGCCCCAGCGAACCAGAAAAGGCCGGTCGAGACCAAGGCGTTTTTCCTCCGCCTTGATATCTTCGACCGAAATGCCGGCGCCTTGAGTGTTCTTGTATGCCAGATACCGTTCGGCGCAAGTGCCGGGCACCAGTTCCATTAGCGTGAAAACGATCAGTGAGACAGTCAGCAGCGTAAACACCGCCATTGCCGCGCGTGTTGCAGCAAACTGAATAAATTGAACCATTGGCGCGCTCCGAGACAAACTTCAGATCATCAAGTGCCGCCACCTCAGTTTGCCGGGTCGGTCGGACAGGTCCGGCAAACTCCCTCAGCGGAGTCTATCTACTGTTTTGCTAGCCATCGAAGTACCATTGCACAGGGCGGTAGGGATAAGTCCGGTAATATTCGTAGGACCAGGTCTTGAACTCAGGAAAATTTTTCAATGCATTGCGGTGATAGATCGGTGCAGGTGCTTTTACGATACCGATGAACAGCATTTGGTCGACAAGGGTATCAGCAAGTTTCTTGCCGTACTTCGCCTGTTCCTCGGAGCCGGGAGAGGCCGCTTGGAATTTGTTGACGTCTTCCGCCATGGTCTTCACCCATTCCGGCGGCTCCACGCCGTTGGCGCCTTTGCTATCCATCCATTCAGCCCACAGCATACCAGTGCGCAGGTCGAAGTAGCCGCCGAATGGTGGTATCCAATAGTTACTAGTGCCGATATGAGACGCCAGCGGCATACCCTTTAGCCACATGCCGACGTCCAGTTGGTTCGAAGACTGGGCAGAGCGGTACTCGTCCGGCGTGACTTCCTTGACCGTTGTCTGGATGCCAACGTCGGACCAATGCTGGGCAACGAGTTCGACTACTTTGCCCGCAATGCCCTGAGTAGCGAACTGCAGGTTCAGGGTGAACTTGGCGCCGTTCGGCAGCTCGCGGAAGCCGTCTCCGTTGGTGTCCGTCATGCCGACCTCGTCCAATAGCTTTTTCGCCATCTCCGGGTCATGCTTCGTATAGGCGCTTTGCAGCTCTTCCGGCACGAAGTCCGGCAGCGGCGAAAAACCGGTGTACTGTAACGGCTTGCCTTCACCGAAATATGCTGTCTGGTTTATTTCTTCGCGATTAATCGCGACAGACATCGCCCGGCGGAAGCGAACATCGCCGAACACTGCACGCTTTGCCGGATCTTTGCTGGTGACATTGAAAGTAAATGTCGGGCTGGCAACCGTCGGTTTGAGTTGAACCGTGAAGTCGCCCTTTTCCTGATTTTCCAACAGCAGCGGTGCGGACGGCAGGGTCAGCGACTGCGATTTGTAGTCGACCTCGCCGTTTATCAGCTTCAGGAGGCGGACTTCATTGTCGTTGGCATAACGTTCTTCCTGACGGCTGATATAGGGCAATTGCTGGCCGCTGGTGTCGACCATGTGGAAGTAGGGATTGGCGACGAGTTTGCGGCCCTCGGTCGTGTCGGAGACATAGACATGGCTCTCAAGCGTCGGATGTGTCGGAGCCGGCAGCTTGGCGACCTTGTCAGGATGCGACAGCATCGGAGATGGCGTATCAGTCCAGTCAGAGCTGCCGTAGTAGGCGGCGATTACCGCAAGACCGTTCTCAAAGCCTGCTTCCTTGGCCAGTTTGTCGGCATCCGGATTGATGTCCGGGTGGTACTTGCCGAGGAAGTGCTTCGGCTGAAATGCCAGGGTATAAGACGTAGCGAAATGCGCCAGCAGACCGGGCTTCGGCGACGGCAGCTTGAATATAACCGTGGTCTCATCGGGCGTTTCGACTGTCATGCGCTTGCCCGCTACCAGCGCATAGTCCTTCGGCTTTTCGGTAACCTTGGGATCAAGCAACAGGTTGTCGTACCAGAACTTCACGTCCGCCGAGGTAAACGGTGCGCCGTCAGACCACCTGTGCCCCTTGCGCAGGAAGAAGGTGAGCTGAGTATAGTCGTCGTTCCATTCCCAGCCCTTTGCCACGTTTGGAACGATGGTTGTCAGGTCGTCCGAATAACGGACCAGGTTCGCGTGCCGTAAAGACAGGAAATCCGACGTGCCAGCCCTGGTTGCATTTGAAAGTCCACGCAGGGTACCACCATATTTGCCGATGCTGTCATACGGCACAACGACCAGCGGTTCTTCGGGCAGGCGTTCGCTGATAGGAAGCAGCGCAGCGTTGCCTCGCAGTTCGGAGTTGAGCTTTTCCGCATCCGGGTTGGCAGAAAACTCCATCTTGCAGTCAGCTGCGGCTTCATACTCGGCCAGTTCGTATTGCTGCGGGTAGGCGCCTTGTTCAAGGCCCTGCATATCCGCCAGCGTGACCGGCGGACATTTGGCGTGTGCCGTAGAAGCAAGCAGCAGCATTGCTCCTACACATGAAATAACGCGCTTCATTATCAGTCCCGGTAGGTTGCCAAACGCAAGGATTAAAGAATTTTCAGAGTACAGGTACGTGAAGAATGCACGAATATGAGCTTGGCCGTCAACCGGAGCCTCCGGTCGCTCGGTGCCTCCATTCGACAATCTTTTCGACCGCCCGCGCCTGAAGCAATTATCCCGTTGCAGTAAAGGCCGCCCATCAACTAACATTCAAAACGGACCAATCAAGCGGGGCTGGTCAAAGGCTTACCTACACCTCCATTCGGACCTTTCCAAAGCGATAAAGCATGTCTCTTTCAACTAACTGCGGCAAGGCGGAATACCTCGATTTGCTGAAGCGGAGTTTAGCAAACTGGCTGTATCACGATGCCGAGCACCAGGTGCTCTTGCGGTTTGGAGATTTTGCAATCGTAAAACGCTTACCCTTTGATTCCGTAGGTCGCGAAACCGGCCGCGACTACTCGATTCATGCCCACACCCTTGTGGGATTTAAGCGGCTTGAAAACATTCAGTTTTGTGTCGAAACCGTTATATCAGAGAACGTTCCAGGGGACCTCATTGAGACCGGAGCGTGGCGTGGCGGTTCATGCATTTTTATGCGCGGAGTGCTAAAAGCGCTTGGAGTTAAAGACCGGGTGGTTTGGGTAGCCGATTCTTTCGAGGGACTACCGAAGCCGGACGCCGAAAGATATCCCGACGATGACGGCAACAGGCTTCACACGTATGATGAGCTGTCGATACCGCTTGAAACCGTAAAAGATACATTCGAGCGTTATGGACTGCTCGATGAACAAGTGAAGTTCCTGAAGGGTTGGTTTCGCGACACATTACCGGACGCACCAATCGAAAAACTGGCGGTACTTAGACTCGATGGCGACATGTACGAGTCAACGATGGACGCCCTTAGGAATTTGTATGATCGCGTTTCCCCCGGTGGCTTCATAATCGTCGATGACTATGGTGCATATGATTATTGCCGGAAGGCAGTGCACGATTTTCGTGAAGAAAGGGACATCTCGGAAGAAATTCACAGAATTGACTGGACTGGGGTGTATTGGAGGAAGCGATAAGCCGAATTGGGTATCCCGGCAAAGACCGCGTATTGAGCCGGGGTTTATCGAGCAAGGACATGATTCCGACATTGGGGCCGATGGAACAGATTGTTAGGGACGCAGGAAAGGTCTCGGACTCATCGTAACGCCTGGGGTTCAAGATGAGATGCACGATGTCCGTTCAGGGTCAGATCAGCCACAGCCTTGCGCAGCTGCTCATTTTTCTTCTGGAGCTTCTTCAGCTGATCGGTGCCGATGCCGCCGTACTGGTTGCGCCCTTTGACCGGCAGGCGATGTTAAGCATCGTCGAGAGGGTGCGGTAGTAGGTTGCTCAGTGATACTCACCTGCCGGATCGCATCAATACGAGCCATTCCCTGCCCTGCCCGGACATGTACTGATTGCTCTGCTTGTGGCTGACGCCCTGAGCAACCTTACGTGACGCATAAAAACGGAGCGAGACAGTCGATATCGTCTTCTTGTTTCTGGTTCGCGAATGACGCGGCTGAATATGTTCGCCTTGTGTTTCAGGATCGAATCTGAGAGATACTTAATGACTTTAGAGCTCGTCTCTATTGATATTCAGCGGGAAGAGATGGGATTGCCTGATATCGCCTACTCTCGGTCGAATACTCGCGGCGTGCCAACGTCTTTCACAGGCCGGCACCGCATCTTCATCTTGCCGATGCTAATCCTTTCTACCTCTGTGGCACAGGCGGCGGACCTGACAGCGTTGCCTGGTTCTGGCGGTGCCGCCAACAATCTTGATGCAGAAGCATCCAATCTTCGCCCGGGAGATACCGACAGTTATGTGGAAATCTATGGCCAGATCAACAAGGGGTTGCTGGTCTATGATGATGGTCGGTCGACGAATGCTTTTTTGTTGGTGGATAACGCCAATTCATCAACCAGGGCCGGTATCAGGTTTCATCATGAGGTAGATCCCGGACTGACGATCGGAGGTAATGTCGAGGGGGAATGGAATCCTTATTCGACAGGGTATGTAAACCAGCTGAACAAGGGTGATGTGGATTGGGACACTGCGCTTTTGCGCAAGGCGGAACTCTATTTCGATGCTTCTGCTTACGGCAAGTTCTGGTTTGGCCAGGGTAGCATGGCTTCAGACGGCACAGCGGAGGTTGACTTATCGGGTACGGCGGTCATTGGCTATGCTTCGGCAGCTGATAGCGCCAGTGGTCAATTTTATCGCCTCGATGACGGCACGCTATCCAGTATCACTGTCGGAAGCACTTTCAGCGATCTAGACGGCATTGGTCGCAGATTGCGGGTCCGATACGATAGCCCGTCATTCAACGGGTTCGTACTTGGCAGCTCTGTCGGACAGCAGGTTGTGCCCTCTCGGAAAGGCGAGATGGGTTGGGATGTGGCCCTGAAATACAACAGCGTCATGACCGACTATAAAATTGCTGCTGCCTTCTCCTACTCAGACCCTGGCGGCAACAAAAAAGGCCTAGTTGGAGGTTCTGCCTCAGTCCTGCACACGCTAAGCGGCTGGAGCCTGACCGTTGCAGGTGGATATGAGCCGCTTGACGATCGCAATCGCCATTTCTTGTACGCGAAACTCGGCCATCAAGCCGATTATTTTGATGTCGGGAATACGGCATATTCGATCGACACCTATTATGGAGACAACATATTGACGCAACAGTCTGAGACCGTTTCAGTTGGTGGACAGCTGGTGCAAATGGTGGATGCCTGGCGCAGCGAGTTTTACCTCGGTGTTCGCTCTTACGTTTATGAGGACGCTACGAATGAATACGACCGCGGCTTTTCGATGCTGACTGGCGCACGCATGAAATTCTGAAGCGTTGATCCAGGATTTCAAACCTGACAGGTCGACTGGTCTTGCGTAACCTCATTGTCGCGCGATCAACGCGCCAGCCATTTGGAGCAATCTCGTCAGCCAGTAGGCGCACGACATCACAGCCTCGCAACTTGCTGTCGATTGCAAGGTTGAACAATGCGAGATCACGGATCTTGTTTGCCGGTTGTAGCCGGGTGCGGATAGCCCAGGCATGTTTCGGCTGAAGGGCTTGTTTCTGACCGGTTAGGTTTCCTTTGTTCCAGGGCCGTTATACGTCGGTCAAAACATCAGCCGCACATTTCCGGTAATCCAACCCGGCCAGATCCACCCGGTCATTCCACTCAAAAATGGACAATTACATACCCGCCGCCCGATCGTTGATAGTACCGGCCGCCACAGTAATACAGTTTATAGCCATAGTGTGTGCCATAAACACAGCCTGCCGGTATTGTAGCAATGTAGGCTCCACGACGTATCGCACGGCGAGTGGTGCGACGCGCGACACCGGCACCACTGAGTGGTGTCAGCGGCCTTCCAACTCGAGCTTCTGCTTCGGAGGTCAGTGTGAACAAGCCAACCCCTACCCGCTTTCCGTCCAATTCAAAGTCACTGGCACCGAACAAGAAGGTTAAGGCGACCATCGCTGCTTTTGTAGCCATTCTCATCATGAATCTCCTTACTCTGAACCGGTTGGTATTTCACTTAGACGGGGAAAGTCGGTAATCTCAATTTTCTTGGCATCACCGGTCTTGAGTTGAAAGTCATTGCTCTTAACGCTATCGCCTGACTTCCACTCGGAAACTTCAATGGTGTAAGAGGGCGCCTGCGCCATCATCTTGCTGGTTATAGTAAACCGGCAAGGATAAGGCGCGTCGCCCTGAGCAATCCAGATTTGCCAGTCAGTCGTCTTTGTCCGGAAAGCGAGATGATCGCATTCCTTGCCACGGATCACACCGCTGCCGACATCCTTCACATCCGTCACATTGGACATCAATTCCATTGGGTTGGAAGACAGTAGGTCCGCAGCGGGCGCCGGAATTTCAAAATCGAACTTGAGCGTATCAATCAGATCATCGACTGAACCCGACATTGGGATTTTTGCGAAGACATTCAGATTCTTGCCGAACAGGCCAATAGATTCACCATCATACGCAATCTCGACGTCAATAAACCCACCGGTGCGGGTCATCCGGAGCTTGTTGGGGCGATTGAGGGTTACCTTGCCGGAGCTGGCAAACCCCACTTTCTGCAGATCATGCGTCACCATCTCCAGGGTGGCGTCGTAGCTGAAGGACACTGCCTTTTGTGCGACGAGATACTCAGCCATCGACTTGAATATTTTCTTCGCATCCGCTTCATCGGCAATTCCAGGCGCGGTGAACATGGTTGCTGCAAGTGCAAAGCAAGCGACGGCGACCCCGGCCCTCGATTTTGGTATTGTACTAACGAAATTTTTTTTCACTGTTCGTAACCTCTTCGTCATTTAATTTGTCAAATTCACTTCGGAATCGTGCGGTGTAAAAGAGCGGTTTCCCGCAGCCTTACCTTTTCACACAACTTCGAACCGTCGGGCCGCATGAGTGCACTCGCAAGCACGCTTGCTCGATACGGTAAACAATCTAGTTCAGCTTGATGGTCGCCCCCAGTACGGGGCCGTACTGCGTCACATCCCAAACGAAAGTCCCTGACTGGTAATCCATGCCTGAGCCGCGGAAACCGGCATAAATATCAAACCAGTTGTTCCAC
>JBPCVV010000043.1:0-6500 GCA_051010195.1 Anderseniella sp.
GGCACCCGCTTCGCTCGCACCGGCAGGTTGATGGCCGCAACGCCGATGATGGCTGCAACGAGGCCCAACCCGATCACCGGGGTGATCTGCTCGCCGAGGAATATGACGCCAAGCGCAACGCCGAAACCGGCCCTAAGATAGGCCTGGCTGGCAGTGCCCATGGAGCCCAGCGTCCTGAGCAGGCGGAAGTATATCAGCAAGGCACAGGCGGTGCACAACACCGACAGGATGGATGCCGCGGCTATTGCTTTCAGGGATGGCGACAGCGTCAAGGGTTGCTCCAGCATGAGGCTGGCCGGCACCAGTACAGCCGACGCGCATATCATGGTGCCCGCCGCTGTTGCCGTCGCCGAGATATGGGTGAAGCGTTTGCCGTAGATTGCGGCACAGGCGTAGAGGATCGCGCCGGCAATTGCCGCCAGTTGCCCGGCCACCTGCTGGCCGAGGCCGGCCAGTGCATCGACGCCGACGATCATGGTGACCCCCAGCAGGCCGAGGCATGCGCCGAACAATTTCAGGCCGCTTGTCGTTTCGTGGCGGGTGACAAGAACTGTGAACAGAAACACGAAAATCGGCGACGTGGAATTCAGAACACTGGCCAGCCCGCTGTCGACATACTGCTGACCCCAGGCGAGCAGCGTCCACGCGGCGGTGGAATTGAAGACGGATTGCAGCAGCAGCATGCGCCATGTCCGGCCATCGCGCGGCAGGCGATCGCTGCGCCATGACAGGACCGCTAGCAGGAACAGGGCGGCAATGGTGACGCGCACGGCGATCAGCGTCACCGGCGGGATTTCAGTGACCGCAACCTTGATGAACAGGTAGGACGAGCCCCAAAGCAAGGCCAGCAAACCAAGCAGGGCGAGTTCAACTATCAGAGTCGGTTTGGCGGATGCGTTCAAAAACTGAAGCCTTTCACGTTGCACATCCGTAGCTACCGCCCTGCCCCGGCATGCGGCGCCGATGCCAGTTTCAGGAAAGTCCTGTCTTCGCGCAGCAGAAATTTTTTCCGTTGCGCGAATTCATAATTCTCCCGGCCCAGAGGGTCTGCAGCCAGGCGACTGCGGTATTGTTCATAGGCTGCAAGACTGTCGATGTTGTAGACCCCGTAGGCCAGCGTGGTAGAGCCTTCGTGCGGTGCATAGTAACCAATGAGGTCTGCGCCGCAACGCGGGATGGCCTCTCCCCAGTTGCGGGCATACTGCTCGAACTGGTGCCTCTTGGTCGGGTCGATGTGATAGCGGATAAAACAGGTCAGCATGTGCATCTCCATAGTTCGTTGCTTGTCGAACAATGACATATTGCAAGACGCGAATGCTTCGATTATCATCGAACCATGAAAGAAGGTCCCGACATTGCGCTTCTGGGTTCGCTGATCGGTGATCCGGCACGGGCGAACATCCTCACCGCCCTGATGAGCGGCAAGGCACTGACGGCGACAGAACTGGCATCGGAAGCAGGCGTGACGGTCCAGACCACAAGTTCTCATCTGAAGAAGCTCCAGGCCGCAGATCTTTTGCGGCAGCGCAAACAGGGCCGCCACCGTTATTTCGCCCTGGCAGATGATGATGTCGGCAGTGTCCTGGAAGCATTGATGGGACTTGCCGCCGGGCGCGGCCTCATGCGCACCCGCACCGGTCCGCGCGATGAAACCCTGCGCAAGGCCAGGGTCTGCTACAACCACCTTGCCGGCGATCTGGGCGTGACGGTCTATGACGGCATGATTGTCCGGGGGTATCTGGCCGAAGAGGAAGACGATGTCAGTCTGACGCGCGACGGAGAGAATTTCATAGAGGCGTTCGGCGTCGATCTGCCGGCCCTGTCAAAAGCCAGGCGGCCGCTGTGCAAATCCTGTCTCGACTGGAGTTCGCGCCGTACCCATCTGGCAGGTTCACTGGGTACCGCCCTGCTCAACCGGTTTTACGAACTGGGTTGGGCCGCGCGCGTGGACGGGTCGCGCGTGGTCGAATTCAGCGCCAGCGGGGAACGCAAACTGGTCACCAAATTTGGCGTCAAAGCTCCGGCGTCGTAACACAAAATGCCAGCTTGTTATGCTGCATGTCATCCAGGAACCGGACCACAGGGCGGCGCAGGTCCTTCGATTTTCGGTCAGGAAACGCTGCGGAAAACGTCGCCACAATATCATACACCGTCATGGGTTGCTCGAGCAGACGCCAGATGCCGCCCGCCATCGCATCGAGTGCATGAATTTTTCCCCGGGCGTCGTCAATCAGAAAAATCTCGCCGTCCACTTCCCGGTACAGTATTTCCGGGTTACGGCAGTAGCTGACCTTTGAGTTACTCATTGACCGGTTCCTGTCTGGTCGACTGGCGCGTGATCAAAAGCCGTTTCCAGCGCGGAAACGGCATCCTCGATCCTGTGATATGTCATCGTATGGCAAGACGCCCCTGAAACGATATTGTGGAGATGATCAAACACCGTACTTGCGGGCATGCCGGTACTGTAGTTCTGACTTATCAGGGCGCGCAGGGCGGCACCGTGTGTGATATCAGCCAGGCTGGCAGGGCCAGCCTTGTTCGAGCGTTTGAGTTGTACAACCGCCTTGATCGGCAGCGACTTGCCAATTTCGGCTAGCCGGCCGGGGTCAAGATCCAGATATTGCTGCTCGACATCTCCGAGCATGGCATTGTCGTCCAGGAAATCACGTAGACGCCGGTCGACCGCCTGGGGCGGCAACGGCAATCTGATGCGCGGCAACATGCCGAGCGCCAGCGCCTTGTTCGCAGCCGGGTCGATTGCCACGACATCATCACCGAACGCCATGTGGCCGGCGGCGGCCAGGGCAACGGTCAGCAGGCTCTTGCCGGCTCTATGCCCGCCTGGAAACAGCACAACACCATCACCTAGCCTTATAGCGGCGCAGTGCAGGGTGAAGTAATCCGGAAACCGATCGACGAACCAGCCGTTCAGCAAGTAATGAACGTCGCTGACCGCAGATGCGGCGGTTTCCGGGCAGCCAAATAATTTTTCGGCAGTGAGTGAACTGCCGGGAAGCTTCCAGTCGTACCTGTCGCCATTCCTGCTGATCACCATCGACGGGTTTACACGGTCAGTGACGGCGACTTCAGTGACGTCCCAGCCACGCAGAATTCCTTTCACACCTGCACACACGTCGTCGCAGGCAACGGTATCTACAATACAGTGCACACCGTTCCAGCCGACCTTCAGCCGGCGGCTGTCCCGTTGGGTAGTGTGAACGATTTTAGTATCTTGCAACATGCGATGTCCCGGTCATGAAAATGGATAACTGCCAGGGCCGGAGCCCTGGCAGCAGGTCTTATCTTTTGTAGTAGATCGGACCCGGGTCGAAAGTGCCACCAGACCCAGTCCAGTCACGGCAGCCCCCGGGCGAGTTTTCCCAGTTACCGCAGCGATCACCGGTTTCGCCTGGTCCGTTTCCGTCCTCAGGACCCTTGTCATGACCTTTTCCATGGCCCTTGCCGCGGCCCTTGCCGCGGCCTTTACCACGACCCTTGCCATGACCTTTTCCATGACCTTTTCCATGGCCCTTGCCGCGGCCTTTGCCACGACCTGAACCCCGGCCCTTGCCGCGACCACGACCGCCGCCGGAGCCACGACCTCGGCCACCACGGCCACCACGGCCACCGCCGGAACCACGGCCACCGCCGGAACCACGACCGCCACCGGAACCACGGCCACCGCCGGAACCACGGCCACCGCCGGAACCACGACCACCGCCGGAACCGCGACCGCCACCGGAACCACGGCCACCGCCGGAACCGCGACCGCCACGGCCACCGCCGGAACCGCCACCGCGACCACCACGGCCACCGCCGGAACCGCCGCCGCGACCACCACGGCCACCGCCGGAACCACCACGGCCACCGCCGGAGCCACCACCGCGGCCACCACGGCCGCCGCCGGAACCACCACCGCGACCACCGCCGGAGCCGCCACCGCGACTGCCTTTGGCATGTCCTTCACTGATCGTCATGAGTGCCGGGGCCACAAGAAGGCCGAGACCGGTCAAGCCGAGTTTGGCTAAAGCGTCCCGGCGATCCATTTTACTGTTCTGAGGCATTCCAGGCTCGTGCTCCGAGCCTTCTTCGACTTTTTTCAATGTCGTTACTCCTTGTTACAAACTAACAAGGGCGACACATCGGTCCATATCCCACCGCATCTACACAACGGTCGTCCAAGTTGCGCAGACAACTGTTTCCAGAGGGCCCAGGAAACAGAATGTAACCTTAAGGAAGCGCCTAATTCACAGTCAATTCAAATAAAAATCATGGTTAAATTTTAGAGATCTGTTAACCATTTCAACTTGAATGCCAAGAACCACAAAGTTCATCCTGTCGGTGCCTTTATTGAGAAGGTCAGTGCCGCCACCGACCTGAATTTATCCATGCGGAAAACTGTTCTTGGCACAATTTCCAGGCTCGGACCGCATGCAGAAATGGAGCACAAATCATGTCATGGCATCTTGATGAAACCATAACAACCAGCGCCGGACGGGTGGCTGCCGGGCGCGCCGGGACAGGGCCAGACCTGGTGTTGGCGCATGGCTGGCCGTGGTCTTCGTTTTCATGGCACCGGATTATTCCGGACCTGGCGCAGCGGTATACCGTGCGCTGGTATGACATGCCCGGTTATGGCCGCTCGGATATGGATGCAAGCCAGGCGACGTCTCTGGATGTGCAGGGCCGGGTCTTCGGGGAAATGCTTGGGCACTGGGGCCTTGAGCGGCCGCATGTCATCGCTCATGACTTTGGCGGCGCCACCACCTTGCGCGCGCATCTGCTGCATGGTTGTGAATTTGAGACCTACGTTCTGATGAACGTGGTTGCCATGCGGCCGTGGGGCTCGGAATTCTTCGATCATGTCGGCCGCCATGTAGAGGCGTTTCTGGGACTGCCAGCGCACATTCACAAGGCCGTGGTGGAAGCCTATATCACAGGCGCACTTGCCTCAGACATTGACGCAGGAGATTTTGAAGCGCTTGTCTCGCCCTGGCTCAGCGAGGCCGGACGCGGCAGCTTCTACCGCCAGTTTGCCCAGGCTGACGAACGCTACACGGCCGAAGTCGAGCCAATGTTCGGTGACATCCGCTGCCCGGTCAGCATATTTTGGGGCGAGGATGATCCTTGGATACCGCTGGCGCGCGGTGAGGCCCTGCACAAGCTTATCGGCAGGGGATCGTTCACGCCCCTGCCCGGTGCCGGTCACCTGCCGCAACTGGAAGCGCCGGACCTGGTGCTGAAGCACTTGATCAATGCCTGATCATCCGGTCGGATCCGGGTGCCGAGGGCAGACTGGTGGTTGAAAGCTGCAAATGGGCGTTGGGAAAGAACCAGCCGCTCCTGCAATTCGCGCCGGCGAGGCGGTCTTGAACTTAATGTTCTTGATCAAGTGGAATTGCAGTATCTGGCCGCGGATTTATCAATCGTGGCGTGGAGCGGGATAATCGATCAACAAACACACGATTCAAACGAACTATCTAATTAGCTGTTATATTTATGTTTTTCGATTATTTTTGAGGATGTGAATCAAGCACTGAACGGTCGAATTGCAACGGCACGCCGGCGGTTGTCTAGCCATGTTTTTGATGCTGGACAGCGTGTACGAACATTTCCGCGCTTAGCAGAAAGAAGGCAGCGCGGAGATGGCCCGGCTGCCTTCCTGTCACTTACAGATTGCTGTCAGCGGTTCAGTAAAACCCGTTGCGGCACCTGTAGTAGCGGTTCCACCAGTAGCGGCGGCCCGTGCGGCGTGCTTTCCGCTTCAGCCAGCGGCACTTGCGCCAGCGGTGGCCGTGGCCCCAGTGTCCGCCACCACCCCAGCCACCATGCCAGTGGCCGCCCCAGCCGTGGGCCAGCACGACACCGGCAGGTGCGGTTGGGATGGCAGTCGCAGTGCTTGCCGCTGTAGCGGCAGACATGCCGGCGGCAACAGTTGCATTGGCCGATGGTACGGCGGTGAAAGCGGCAGCTGCAACAATCGCTACTGCCATGAGGTTTTTCTTGTTGATCATGGTTTCAGTTTCCGTTCGTTGGTCAAAGTGCCCGACCCGTTGATCAGCACATTGACAAACACCGGCTGAATGTTACCTGAAATTCATGTTCATCCACGGTTCAGATTTTTGCCATGGTTGGCTGCTGCCAACACAATTGCTCGGACGCGGCGGCGCACACATTGTACCAGTTGGCGACGTGACGGCCGATGACGAATCAATATGATCTTCACCGAGATCACCTCTCACTCTTCGGTGCTCACACAAAGGCTATCCACAGCGTTGCAACGTATGCGTTCGAATTTTCGCCGCTCACGCGGCCCCATGTGGGTAACCATTGTGTTGCCATGGCATCATCATCATTTTGCCGCTCTTGCGGCACGTCGTGTACACGACGGCATGTGGTGCAAGGCTTGCGGTGAGTTGAGTATTCTTCATCCCCAGGAGCGGGCCTTGAGGCGGGTCTTCTTTGCAGAGCACATCGCCGTCGTCACATGCCGTCGCTGG
>JBPCVV010000044.1:0-4968 GCA_051010195.1 Anderseniella sp.
AGGGATGGGCCGATATCGGGGTGCTGGGGCTGATCCTGTCGGTCAAGGCCATGCTGATAAACCTTGTCTATAACTGGGTGTTTGATCACGTCGACGCCAGGGCCGACCGGATTTCGTCAGACCGCTCTACTTTCGGCCGCGTCATGCATGCGGTCGGGTTTGAACTGTCGCTGCTGATCACCTCGCTGCCCATCTATGTCTGGTGGCTGAACCTCACTTTGCTCGAAGCCCTGCTGACCGATCTGGTCGTGACGTCCTTCGTTGTCCTCTACACTTTTGTGTTCACTCTGGGGTATGATCGGCTATTCCCGGTGATGCCGCTGCAAGTGCCTGTGAAGGCTGAATGACGGCTCGCTTCGGGCGTGTTCGGTAGTGTGTAACAGGAGGAATGACCATGGCTTATGTCGATGGTTTCGTGGCAGCGGTGCCAAATGCCAACAAGCAGAAGTTCATAGATCACGCGCGCTATTCGGCTCAGATATTCAAGGACCATGGCGCGGAGAAGGTGGTTGAGAACTGGGGCGACGACGTGCCGGACGGCAAGCTGACCTCGTTCCCGTTGGCGGTCAAGAAGCAAGCCGATGAGACGGTGGTATTCTCGTGGGTCGTGTGGCCGTCGAAGGAGGCCCATGAAAAGGGCTGGGAGAAGATCATGCAGGACGAGCGCATGAATCCTGACAACATGCAGATGCCTTTCGACGGCAAGCGCATTATTTTCGGCCGGTTTGAGACAGTGCTCGAGGAGTAGACACCAATTGCCAGGCGAGGCGCCCCTCGCCAGGGCCGCGTTGCCGGCTGATTGCCGGAGTGCCGCCGGGTGTGGGAATACCCAGTGATTGCTACCGGCTCGCCGGCACTAGTGCTGCTTGTTCCTTCTTGTCGTACAAATTTCAGGTATGACAGGGGAAGATTTCATTACTACTTGTGCGGACAGTGTAAAGTAATAGTGACCGCCGAAATGCTTTTTTAGCGGCAAAACACATCACAATGGCTTGCAATCGGGGATTGTGTTGCGGAACATAGCGCAGCTTAAATGAGTCGATACATTGTTGGGTGGCGCGCCTATATTGAATGGTGCATTCCGAGGGGGATTGTGGAGTACGCGGGAGAAATACGCAGGACAAACCTATCGGACCTTTGCGATTGGCAAAAGGTTCGCCGGGTGTGGGAGTTCCTGACATTTCGCGAAAGCAGCTCCGGCCGGACCCTGCAGACCCTGCGGCTCAACCCGATCAAGGATGATGATCTCATCCTGATGCTGGTGGTTCGCGATGGTTGCGTCAGATTGCCTTTCTTTCTGGAGTACTATCGGAAGCTTGGCATCAGTCACTTTTTCGTAGTTGATAACGGATCTGCCGATAGAACCAGAGAAGTTGTTCTGCAGCAGCCGGACTGCTCGCTCTGGACGACCCAGCAGCGCTATTCTACCGCTCGCAGCGGCGTCCACTGGAGTAACTACCTGTTACGCAGATACTGCATGGATAAATGGGTTCTGACTGTCGATATCGATGAGTTTCTCGTTTATCCGGAAATGGAAAGCCGGTCGCTACGTGATCTGGTGGGATTTCTTGATCGTGTTGGGTGCACGTCCATGTTTGCGCCGATGATTGATTGTTATTCCGCGGGATATCTGTCGCAAGCCTGCTACCATCCCGGTGACGATCCTCTGGATATTTGTCCTTACTTTGATAAGACGGGCTATTACGCCAACTGGTCCCGCAATGGTCAGCTGTATTTGAAAGGCGGTCCAAGGTATCGGGCTTTTTTCTCCGAACGCCCGCAGGATGCACCTGCGCTCAACAAGACGCCGTTGGTCCGTTGGATGACCGGGACCCGGTATATAAACAGCACTCACAACATGAAGCCGCTGCAACCGCTGATCTATGACAAGAATGGACCTGTGCCCAGTGGGGCGCTGCTACATTTCAAGTTTTTCAGCGAGTTTGAGAGCGAAGTCAGGAACGAAGTAGACCGGGGCGAACACTGGAAAGGTGCACTGCAGTACCGCCAATATGAAAGAAAACTGCAGCAGGCCAAAGATCTCAACTTGTTTTGCGAGATTTCCGAAAAGTACAAATCTGTATCCGACCTTGAGCTGGCCGGTCTGGTTTGGAGAGGTTCATGGGGCTAGTTCGGACAAAGCATGTTGTTGAATGTATCCTCAAGTCTTGTCGGCTTTGCAGGGGACGTTTAGGGAGTGACGATGTCGGTCCTGGATAGTCTGCAAGGGATCTGGCGCACGCGGAAAGAGCCGGCACCGATTCCGGTTGAAAGATTTTCCGGCAAGAAGATGGTGTTTATCGGCGGCGTTCACCGCAGCGGCACATCACCGCTTCACAGGCTGTTGAGACGTCATCCTGATATTTCGGGGTTTGAAGATACCGGTGCCATACAGGATGAAGGGCAGCATCTGCAAAGTGTGGTGCCGTCGGACAAATCCTCCGGTGGTCCAGGTCATTTCGCTTACGACGTCGCCAGTCAAATGGATGCGTCTTCGTTTCCCAACCCGCAACAGGTCCGCTGCCAGTTGCTGCAGGAATGGGGCCCGCACTGGGATCTCGAAAAGCCTGTTCTGGTTGAGAAATCACCACTCAACCTGATCCGGTCCGGCGCATTGAAGGTGGTTTTCCCCGAAGCCAAGTTCCTATTCATAGTCCGGCATCCGATCGCTGTAAGTCTTGCCACTCAAAAATGGTCCGAGACATCTGTTTGCGAGTTGTTTGCGCATTGGGTCCTGGCGCATCGCATCCTGCTGAGAGATCTGACAAATACCGGTAGTGATGTTCTGGTCCTGCGATACGAAGACCTGGTCCGGTATCATGGGCAATATCTGCGAGCCATATGCAAATTCATCGATGTATCTGATTTTGAACCTGAAGCCGAACTGGAGGACAAGAACATTCGCTACTTCGAAGATTGGGAGCAGCAGCATCGGCCATCGCAGCTCCATCTCCGGGAGTTCTTTGCCAACGAGCTAAAATTTGCAGCGAAGTTCGGTTATCAGATCGATGGCGGCTTCGTGATCCCGCACTCGATGAACTGTCTGCACACCCTGTAGCGCTTCGGCGTAAAAGGCGTCCTCAAAAGCCGGCCGGTTCGAGACGGTGCTCGAGGACTAGGTTTCAAATCTGCTCCAGCCCTCAATGACTGCAGCCTGGATCAAACAGTTTTGAATCTGTGTAAAGCACCATGGAAGCCAGCTTGTCGTGTTTGCCTATCGGACCATCAAATGTGAAGTCATCCGTCAGGGCAGGCCGAATATGCACGGGGTCCTTGAGTGTTGCGCCCTGGTAGAACGCGTCAAGCATCTGCTGTCTTGCTGTCGTCAAGGCCATTGGCATGCGCCCTGATGCGCGCGCGCAGGCCTGCAGCAACGGCGTCGTCATGAATATCTACCGCCGAAATAGTCAGTGATGACGCATGGTCGATTGATGCAATTGCGGATGTAGTGCAGTCTGGCCTGCTGCAATTGGCCGGACATGTTTTCAGGTGTGCGGCTGGTGAACCGAACAGGCGTGCGTGATGTCCGCAACACACCACAACGATGACTGCATACCGTTCCTGGATCCGTCCGATCCGGCGTTTTCCATCCGCTCCGACGCGGTGCTGCGCGCCCGGGAGGCGAGCTGGTGGGCACGTACGCCCTATGGCCTGGCCGTGCTGCGCTACGAAGAAATGAAGCAGATGATCCATCATCCGCTGCTGCGGCAGGGATCGTACCGCTGGCCGGAGCACAATCGGGCCGGCGGCATATGGGCGCAATGGTGGAAGCGCATGATGTTGAACCGGGAGGGTGCCGATCACGCCCGGCTGCGCAAGCTCGGAGCGCCGGCGTTTGCGCCTCGACTGGTTGCCGGCATGATCCCGAAGTTTCAGGCGCTGGCCGATGACCTGATCCGCGACTTCGAGCGGCAAGGCAAATGTGAATTCATGAGCCGGTTTGCCGAACCCTATGCCACCCGGGTGGTTTGCCAACTGGTGGGGGTCTCGCACTCCAGATGGCGGGAATTTGCTGATCTTGCCGTCACAATGGGGCTGGCGCTGGGCGTGACCTATGCGCGCGATGAAGCAGCGATCAATGCGGCGACGACCAGGTTTTTTGCCATTGCTGAGCAGATCGTCGCTGACCGCCGTCACGCGCCGCGCGATGATTTCATCAGCGCCTTGATCAACGCCAATGAAGACAAGGACACGCTCTCAGACCAGGAGTTGTACGACATGATCGTGCTGTCGATCTTCGGCGGCATCGATACGACCCGCAGCCAGATCGGGCTGGCCATGTCGATGTTCGTCGAGCACCCAGATCAGTGGGCCCTGCTGGGTGACAACCCGGACCTGGCGCGCCTTGCGGTGGAAGAGGTCATGCGCCTGCGCCCGACCACCACGTGGGTGACCCGCGAGGCCACTGAGGATTTCGAATTCAAGGGTGTGCCGATTGCCAGGGGCACGACGATCCACCTGTTCTCAAGCGCTGCTGCGAGTGATCCCCGACACTTCACGCCCGGTTTCGATATCACCGTGAAGCGCAAGCCGCACTTCGGCTTCGGTGGTGGCAGGCATCACTGCATCGGGTCACAGATTGCCAGGGGCGACATGACCGAAGCCTTGAAGCTGCTGGCGCAACGGCTGAAGAACCCGGTCTATGACGGTAAACCGCAATGGCTGCCGGACAGCGGCAATACCGGACCGGTCACCTTGCCGATAGCCTTTGATCCGGTTTCTGCCCGGTAGTGCAGACAACACAAAGTTGTCGCTGGATACCCGTTAGAACATCCAGGCGAAACCGCCCTGAACAATGTGGGTTTCATATGTGCCGGACGCATGATAGTCACTTCTTCTTTAGTTTCTGGATCTGGCGGATGGTTTTCCCAAGCGCCTTGTCTTTCGACTTTCTCTCGGCGAGGCTTTCAGAATTGTGCCGGTCTTCCGCTACGAGTTTCTGCCAGCGCGCCAGCCGTGCGCCGTCAA
>JBPCVV010000045.1:0-7465 GCA_051010195.1 Anderseniella sp.
TGGCTCCGTTTTCGCTCCCCGCTCATCAAACCGGACGTGCGGAGCTACCGCATCCGGCTTTCCGACCGGCTTCTTCGTCAAGCACACGGCGGTGCATTCCGTGGCAGGCGTTCCAGACGCAGCAACGCAAGCTCTCCATAGACAACGTCGCAAGAGAACCGATGGATGCCGCGCCCTGCCACCTTATGCCGTCGCACAAGGAAGTCGCGCACGCGTTCATAGACATAACGATCAACGCCCCGATGCACCCGTCGATACGTCCCATAGGAGAAGTAGCCTGACCAGCCGCGCAGAGATCTGTTCAGCCTGTCACGCACTTCGGGCCATGGATCGTGATTGCCGGGAACCAGCAGTTTGCGAACCGTCGTCTTGAACCGTTGCACACTTTTCTTCGATGGGCTCGCGCCCAGATACCTCTTCCCATTCTTCCCAAAGTAGTACGGGCCGAACGAGTAGCCGAGAAAGTCGAAGCGCTCCTGCCGGGCATTCTTCAGCGAGGTTTTCTCCTCGTTGAGGGTCAGCCCGAGCCGTGTCATCACCACCTTCGTCCACGCCAGTGCCTCGGTCGCACGACCGCGAGAGAGGATGACGAAGTCGTCGGCATAAGCAACGACATGGGCACAGAAAGCTTCACCGCATCCGCTCAAGCGCCAGTGTTTCAGGAACCGGTTCATGTAAATGTTGGCAAGGAGCGGACTGATGACACCGCCTTGCGGCGTGCCACATGAGTTGCCCTTACCACCATGCATGCGCCGGGTCCCATCCTCATCCCGCTCTTCGATCGGCGCCTTCAGCCATAGCTTGATCAGCCACAGCATCTGACGATCCACGACACGACGTGCCACCGATTTGATGAGGTCATCGTGCGGGATTGAATCGAAGGAAGCCACCACAGACTACCCATCATCGGGATCTTCCGGTTTCGGTGATGATTACGCGGCGACGGCACCCGTTCGAGGGACAAAGCCTTGCCTTTGTCACCAGCATCAAACGCGGTGGCGTGCTGCAGCTTTTGGTGGTGCTGCCGGATGGTGACCGGGCGCTTGTTCCAGCTGACTGGACCGACTTGAACTTAACACATCAAGGCGCGTTTGCGCATTCGTCCAATGCCACGCAAGACCCAGGCTTTCTCGCCGGGCTCGCCGATTTGCTTCAGCTGCGCAAGATCATTGACGCTCTCCAGAACCGACCTTTCGAGTCGGCGACAGTAATGGAGGGCAACCATGCAGCTCAAACTCACACTCATCGACCGGAACGATCAACCACCGCCGCCGTCTCCGCCGTGGCAACAGATGAGCGCGCAGACGCAGGCCGCAGCGCTCGCAGTCCTCTCGCGTCTTATCGCCCGCAGACTCACAAGCGCGCCGGCAAAGGAGGCAAGCGATGAGTGAACACGATAAAATCACCACGAGCCATCTTGCCCGCCAGGCCATCGTTTATCTGCGCCAGTCAAGCGCCGCCCAGGTCGCTCATAATCGCGAATCGACCGAGCGCCAATATGCGCTGGCAACCAAAGCCCGTGACCTCGGCTGGCCCGATGATCGCATCGTCGTCATCGACGAAGATCTCGGCCTATCAGGCTCTGGTAGCGTCGAGCGTTCCGGCTTCCAGCGCCTCACCGCGGAGGTTGCCCTCGGCGCTGTCGGGCTGGTGCTTGGCCTTGAGGTCTCACGTTTGGCGCGCAATAGTGCTGATTGGCACCGGCTCATCGAACTTGCCGGTCTTACCGACACGCTGATCGGTGACGGCGATGGCCTTTATCATCCCGCCGACTTCAATGACCGCCTGCTGCTTGGCCTCAAGGGTACCATGAGCGAAGCCGAGCTGCACGTTCTGCGTGCCCGCCTCAACGGCGGTATTCGCAATAAGGCCAAGCGCGGGGAACTGCGCCGCGGTTTGCCGGTTGGCTTCGTCTGGGGAGAAGAAGCCGGCGAAGTGCGCTTCCATCCGGATGAACAGGTGACAACCGCCATTGCCACTGTTTTTGCCCGTTTCTCCGAGATGGGTTCTGCACGTCGGGTCTGGCTGTGGTTCAGATCCGAAGGTGTTCAGTTTCCTCTACAGATGGTCCAGGGCGGTGAGATCCGCTGGGGTGCGGCCAGCTATACTGCGATCCATCACGTTCTCACCAATCCGGTTTATGCCGGCGCCTATGTCTATGGCAAAACCCGCCAGGAAACGGTATTGGATGCTTCGGGCGTGCGCCGTAAACGCGTACGCAAGTTGCCACGCTCTGAATGGCAGGTGCTGATCCCGGAACATCATCCGGGCTTTATCGATTGGCCGACCTATGAAGACAACCAGGCGCGCATCGCGAAAAACACCCGGCCGAGGCCGCACAAGGCGGGCGGTGCCGTGAGGGAAGGCAGTGCTCTCTTGCAAGGCCTCGCCAGTTGTGGCCATTGCGGGCGCCGGCTGCGCACGCACTATCGCGGCCGCAACAGTTCACCAGGTTATCATTGTCCCGGCAAAGACATCGTCGAAGGCCGCGGCGTATATTGTCTCAATGTCGGCGGTGTTCAAATCGACGAGGCCGTCGCGCGCGCTTTCATCGTCGCTCTTGAGCCGGCAAAGCTGGCGGCCGCCGTCGCTGCTGGCGAACAACTCGAAATCGATCGCGAGAACACACTCAGGCAATGGCGCCTTGATGCTGAGCGGGCCGCGTTCGAAGCCAGCCGTGCCGAGCGGCGCTACCGTGCCGTCGATCCTGACAATCGCCTGGTTGCGCGTGGTCTTGAACGCGAATGGGAAGAAAAACTGACGGCCCTTGAAGCGGCAAAGGTCGAACTTGCCCGTCGCGAGCAACAACGCCCACGCACGTTGAGTGATGCGGAACGCGCTCATCTGCTTGAAGCCGGCCCCGACCTCGGCGGCGTCTGGCAGGCCGAAACAACCACGTCACGCGATCGCAAGGAGTTGCTGCGAACGCTTATTGAAGAGGTCATCATAAAGGTCGACAGGGAGAAAAAGCGCGCCGACCTTACGATCCGCTGGAAAGGCGGCGCACTCAGCGATCTTGCGATCGATTTACCGCGATCAAAACCTGCCCCGATCCGCACCGACGAAGAGACCGTCGCTCTTGTCCGCCGCCTCGCCGTCCATTATGCCGATGCCATTATTGCCGGCATCCTCAACCGCCAGGGCCGAACCACCGCGCGCGGCCACAGGTTCGATGCCGGCCGCACCGGCAATCTGCGCCGGCATTGGGATATTCCCTGCTTCGTTCCGAAAGAGATCATCGGCGAAGGCGAACTGTTGAGCATCCGACAAGCCGCACCCGTGCTCGGCGTCGCACCATCAACTCTGCATCGCCTGCTCAATGATGGCATCATTCCCGGCGAACAGGTGACGCCCGGCGCGCCGTGGCGCATCAGATTGACGGATGACATGCGTGCCCGCTTCAGCGATGATGCCGGCCAAGACTTCGTGCCCATGAACGAAGCCATGCGCCTCCTCGGCGTCACGCGCCAAACTGTGTTGCACCGTGTCAAACGCGGCGAACTCGAAGCCGTCCACATCACCCGCGGCCGCCAAAAAGGAATCCGCATCAAAGTGTTAGACCAACAATCCGAACTGTTCGACTGAACCGCATGAAGAAGGGGGTATTATGAAGCGGGATACAAATAGCCGGAGAGGTCGGCATCCACCACGTCGGTGTAGCCCTGGCAGATGTAACGATGCACTTTCTTGACGGCGTCCACCGCCCCACGTTGAGGACGATAGCCATAGGTATTGTCTTCGAAGTCCGCCTCAAAGATTGGTTCCAACACGAGTTTGGCGGCGGTCTGCACCACCCGATCGCGGATGGTGGGAATGCCAAGTGGCCGTTCACCTCCATCCGGCTTCGGGATCAGCACGCGCCGCACCGGATCGGGCCGGTACGTCTTCGAAACGAGTTCCTCAGCCAAGCCCGCCAACCATGCTTCCGGGCCCTCTTCCTCAATCTGCGCAAAGCTCACCCCATCCACACCCGGAGCGCCCGCATTTGCACGGGCAAGCCGATAGGCATGGGCTAGAATGTCTTCGCGGTAGATCTTGTCGTAGAGCATGTAGAAGCGGAAGGCAGGCTCCGCCTTCGCTTTGACGTATAGCTTTCTCTGAAGGGTCCGGATCTTTTCCGGTGTTATCAGGCTCATCGCCAATCACCTTCACCTCACCAACTTCGAAAGCGTGCCGGAAGTCAGGGTCCTTTGCTTCACCGGCATTACCCGGCATCAACACTCGTACGACCCTGTCCGACTTCCGCCGGAACCACCGTCTGAAAACGACGTTGAGGCCGCTACCCTCATCCCGAGCGGATCTCCCCCGATTACCCGAACCACCTTTCCGACGTGCCGTGCCCACTACCCCGGCGGATCGAACGGGTGCGCGTGTCGATTACTTCCCCGCTCGTGCTGCCTTCCCCAAATGGCCGGAAGGTCGGCATCCGTATTGTCACTTTCGAGGCCTGCTTATATGAGAGGGCTTCAGTCCCGTTACGGCCCGCCGGATCGCTCAGCCACCCAAGGTGACCTTTGTAACGGGGCTTCGGCCCTGCCGGTTACCCAACAGAGCCGCCCGTCAGCTACCGGACTTAATCGACAATTATCCATGTGAGACCCTCCCTCACTAATGGTTCGCGCCTTCGGGGCGCACGGTCAATAGGAGGCGTTGGCGTAAGTGCACAGGCTCAGAGCTGACGTCGGACAACCGGGGCTCGTTGGACAAAAACGCGCTGAATCGTTACAGGTGTCGTGCGCTCCTGTCACGACTAGTCTTCCGCACCATGCTCGCAAGTCCTTCAGATCTCGTTGATATCCTGCGACGTGTCGCAGATGGCGACCGACGTGCCTTTGCGGAACTCTATCGAGCAACGTCATTGAAACTTTTCGGCATCATTTTCCGTATCTTGAAACGACAAGAACCGGCCGAAGAGGTTTTGCAGGAGGTTTACTGCAAGATCTGGGAGAACGTTGGCAGCTTCGATCCAACACGCGCGTCACCGATTACCTGGATGGCGACCATTGCCCGCAACCGGGCACTGGACGAGGTGCGCAAGCGGGAGCCAAATCTCGTCGCCAACGCAGCTGACGTCTATGATGTCGTTGATCCTGGCAAAATGCCGTCGGAGCAGGTCGAGATGAGCGAAGAACTGCACCGGCTTGAAGCGTGTCTTGAAGGCTTGGAAGAAGATCGGCGCGCAGCGATCAAGTTGGCTTATCTGGATGGGTTCTCGCGTAAGGAACTGGCAGAACAATTCGACCAGCCGGTCGGAACGATCAAAACCTGGCTGTATCGTGGCCTGAAACAATTGAAGGACTGTCTCGGATCATGACCGACCGGGAAGACATCGATGTGCTGGCGGCCGAGTACGTGCTTGGCACGCTCGATCACGCCGAGCGTTCGAGCGTCGCCGCGCGTCGTCTTCGCGAACCGGATCTCGATAGCGCTATCAATGCCTGGGAGCGACGGTTGACGGCCCTTAACGAGCAAGTCGCCGATGTCCGACCGAGCGCCGATGTGTTCGATAAAATCCTGGCGCGCATCGAGGCGCCAGCCGAGGCGGATACGAACGCGAATTCTGCCGAAATCATTCAATTACGAAGCCGCCTGACCGGATGGCGGCGGTTGGCCATCGGGGCGACAGCCATCGCTGCCGCCTTGGCCGGAATAGTCATTTACAACGGCGCGGTTTTTCCGTCGCGCAACCAGCAGTATGTCGCGGTGTTCAATCAGGGCGATCAACAGCCAAGTTTCATTCTGTCGATCGACCTAGAGACGCGGGCATTGACGATCCGGCCGGTGGCGGCGCAGGCACCGTCGGGCAAGAGCTATGAGCTTTGGATCGTATCGGACGAGATCAAGCTGCGATCGCTCGGCCTGCTCGATTCGGCAGCCAGCCCGACACGCAAACAATTAGGTGAATTTGATCCCGCGCTGTTGCAGAGAGCGACGTTCGGAATCAGCCTGGAGCCCGAGGGCGGCTCGCCAATCGGCAAGCCGACGGGCCCGGCGCTGCATGGCAAGCTGATCCCGGCCGACAACTGATCTCCTACCGCATCGGGTCATCAGCTTGTAAACCGGCCGCGAACTTCAGACCGGCGCTGCCGACGCCGGAAGTTCAAAAATTTTTCACCAATTTGAAACCCATCCGGGCCGCCTCCGTATCTTCACTAGGTTCGCCCTGAACGTGATGCGGACGCCGTGACGGTGACGCATCGCACCGTCACTTCAGTATCCGGGACGGATTTCAGGCGAGCCGGTAACCAGTCAAGATTGGAGAACCCACAATGAGCAGCACAACATACATCGCACTTGCCATGGCCGCACTGATGGCCGGTACTGCTTTTGCCGGCGGTCACGCAAAACCACTCGTCAAAGGGAGCAATCAAGATGCTTCGGGTGGCACTGTGACCGCATCTGAAATTGTCGCAGGAGCCAATGGCTGGCTTGTCGTGCATCGTACCGGCGCATCCAGAAAGCCGGGCCCGGTCATCGGGCACGCACCTGTCAGAAAAGGCACCAACAAGGATGTCGCAGCAATCTTGACCGAACCCGTCAAGAAGGGCGAGCAGCTGATGTTGATGTTGCACGGCGAGGCCGGCGGCAAGAAGACCGGAATCTTCGAATACACGCTGGGCGCAAGAGAAGACGGCCCAGTGAAAGTCGACGGCAAACTCGTCATGTCGATTGTGCAGGCCCAATAGAACACGTGAACAATTTGTGGGGTCCGGTTGACACTCAGATCTCCGAAAACTCCTGATGGTTGACGAGTGGTCGTACACATGAAGAGGAACAAGAACTGCTGCAGGCGGCCATTTGGCTTGCCTGCGTAGCTCCGATTGGTGGAGGCCTATTCGGCGTTGTGCAAGGTGCCGGTGTTCTGATCGATGCCGGCAACATTTCACTCGATAGCCGCTTTCGATCGCCCTGAGATTGTTATTGTTCCGGTTCTTTGGCTGTGACAGCGCCAAGTGGCGGGTAAACACAATGGTGAAGAAAAAAATGCTTGTGCACATTCTAGAGAGCGAATGCAAACGCGAAGTTGGACCGGCGAATCTGCGCGATGAGGCGGTCAAAACGTTCGCCAAAAAAGCCGCATGCTTTATTTTGGATGATTTCAATGACAACGGCGAAGGCGCGCTCTTGTACTTTCGCGGTCTGATTGGCGGCGAGTTTGTCGATGCCTCGCATAGGCTGTTTCTCGAAGAAATCGAGCGGTGCCTGGTGGCCTTCGCAAGAACGGGCAGATTGGCGGCAGAATCTGTCCACCCGCCCAGTGGTCGGTTACATTGATGATGGCTGCCCGGGTGTGAAGGTTCCCGAGCGCTACGGACCATTTCATGACCGGATTGGGTCAAACTGAGCCGTCGCACGACGATCGAAAGCGTCAGCAGTACCCCCGAAAGCTGCCGAACACCGACCTTCCGCAACGGGCCAGCTGCAGACATTCCGGGATGATGGAGTTCCCGTTTCACATTGCGTA
>JBPCVV010000046.1:0-12192 GCA_051010195.1 Anderseniella sp.
CTCGGCAGTTGAGTCAAACGGTAACAGGCTTTTCTGTCTTCTCATGCAAAAGCACTCCGCCGGCTATTTCTGTCCGTGGGCAATACGCATGACCTTATGATCCTCGACTACCGTTATGCGTTGCCGGCCGCTCTTGATGAGCCCTTCGATTTCCCACGCACTCAAAAGGCGCGACACCGTGTGAAGTGTCGTGCCGGTCATTTCCGAAAGGTCCTGGCGGGAAATCGGTAGATCGATCAGGAGCCCGTCGTCGGTTTGCCTGCCGGTTTGCCTGACAAGTTTGAGCAGGGCACTGGCGACCCGCTGTTCGACACGTTCTGTCGAAAGCTCGACCAGCCGGTCCTGCGTGTCCTGCAACCGGTTACCCAGCGTGCGGTAAGTGTTGGTTGAGAATGCCGGATTCTCTTCGATTGTCGATTGCCAGACACTGTTGGGCCAAACCAGGGCGACGCAGTCGACGGCGGCAATTGCGTTGGCCGGATATCTGTCTTTGCCGATGGCTACGGCAATGCCGAAAAGCTCTCCGGTTGAAATATAACGCGCAATCACCTGTTCACCATGTTCAGTGACCTTGACGACGCGCAGATGCCCGTCAAGCAACAGATAGAAATGTTCGGCATCCGCACCCTGCCGAAAGATGTGCGTGTTCTTCGAGTAACGCTGCGCCTGCGCCTTGGAGACCAGTTTCTCCAGGCGGTCGCTCTCCATCCCGACGAACGGCGGCAGGTCGGCGATAAGAGATTTATCCAGCATGTCATTGTTCTTTTTGTTTGTCGCGGCGCAAACCAGACCAGGTGGCGTAGCAGTAGACTATCAACACGGTACTTAATCGCAGTGCGCCTGCAACCGCAACAATTGCCATGAGGTTTCATGTCATCATCCCGACGCGATTACCGTGGTTCTGCCTTTCTGAGTTGCGGGTTTCGCCCGTTCTTCCTGTTTGGCTCCCTATTTTCAGGCCTGTCCATCCTGTTGTGGCTGCCACAGTTCTATGACCGGCTTGATCTCGCCAGCCGGTTCGCACCGCTCGACTGGCATATCCATGAGCTGTACTTCGGATTTCTGCCCGCAATCATTACCGGGTTTCTGTTTACAGCTGTCCCCAACTGGACCGGGCGCATGCCCATTCGGGGCACGCCGCTGTTGTTGCTCCTGCTGGTCTGGATTTCAGGCAGACTGGCGGTGAGTTTCTCAAGCCTGCTGGACTGGCGGGTGGTGATGACAGTGGATGTCAGTTTTCTCGCGCTCATCGTGATTGTCATCGCGAACGAGATCGTTGCGGGCAAGAACTGGCGTAATCTGAAAGTGCTGCTGCCTGTTGTTGTACTGGTCGCGGCCAATATCGTGTTTCACCTTGAGGCCCGGTTTGACGGGGTCAGCGACTACAGCCGGCGGGTGGCAGCGACTGCAGTGGTGCTGCTAATCATGATCATTGCCGGACGAGTTATACCGAGCTTTACCCGCAACTGGCTGTCGCGGGAAAATCCCGGTCGGTTGCCGGTGGCGTTTTCACGGTTTGATGCAGTGGCGATCCTCGTTGGTCTTGCCGCGATGACAGGTTGGGTAATAGCGCCGGACGCAAATGCAACGGGTGTGGTGATGGCTATTGCAAGTGCGGTTCACTTTGTGAGGCTGGCGCGGTGGGCCGGTGACCGGACACTGGGAGACAGCCTGGTTTTCATTCTGCACGTTAGCTACTTCTACGTGCCACTCGGTTTTGCATTGATTGCCGGGGCAGCCATGTTTGGTGATACGGCTCCGCAACTAGCTGGTGTACATGCGCTTGGCGTGGGTGCGGCCGGCGGTATGACATTGTCTGTCATGGTGCGTGCCAGCCTGGGTCACACCGGCCGTCAACTGCAAGCAGGTATGATAACAAAACTTCTGTTCATGGCGGTGAACTGTGCAGCAGTGGCGAGAATTCTCGCCGGGCTGGGACTCGGCCCACAGGACATGCTGATCCATGTTGCAGGTATGTGCTGGATGATTGCCTTTGTTGGCTTTGGTCTCCTGTTTTCACGCGCATTGCTGCTGCCGCGCAGCCATCCTGCCGGGGCGTGAAACCGGATTGCGGTTATCCGAATCCGACCACAATTGCACTCATCAACCATTTTGAAAATCTGATATTAACAATTAAAAACAGATGCTTAAACGGATTTTTTGGATGTTGGCTAAAAGCCTGCCTGTTTGCGGTAGCGCAACGTTGAATTCCGTCTGATCGCTACATTGACGGTCCGAATGAAAGAAGACGGACTGGCATGCGATTGAACAGACAATGCGATCGCAACCTGCTTGCTGCAGTACTGGTCATGATCGCCTGCATGATGATGGGTGTTCAGACTGGTCACAGCGAGCCGCTTGTTGCGAAGTTCCTGGACGAGGCGGATATCTCGGTCCTAGTGCCGGGCGCGGACAGCTTTGGCGAGTTGCGCGCCGACATTCCGGTTGTTCCCGCGCTCAAGGACCGCAACGTGATCGGCCACGTTTTTCTCACCTCGGATTTTGTCACGACAACCGGCTATTCCGGCAAGCCCATTCATGTGGTGATGGGCGTTGACGACAACGCCAGGGTAACCGGCGTGAAGCTGGTCAAGCATTCTGAACCGATTGTGCTGATCGGTATACCTGAGTCCAAAATCCGCGCGGTTACGGAAAAGTACGCCGGGCTCGATCTGATAAAGGAGGCGGAGACGGGCGGATCGGCACATCAGCTTGATATCGTGTCCGGTGCCACCGTGACCATTATGGTGATCGACGATTCCATTGTGCGTGCCGGATTGAAAGTTGCCCGGTCCCTGGGACTGGGGGGGTTGAAGGCGGAATTGCCTCGGCAGGGACCTCAGAAAGTGCTGCTGCGCCCTGCCGGTGATGATGTTGCCGTTTCAAACTGGCAAACCCTGGCCGGTGATGGCTCGGTGCGGTCGCTGCGCCTGGACGTGGGACAGGTCAACCAGGCCTTCGTTGACAGTGGCGATGCCCGCGCCATCCAGCGGCCGGAAAAAGGTGATCCGGACGATACGTTCATCGACATGCAGGTTGCTCTCATCAGTGCGCCGGAGATCGGCCGCACCCTACTTGGTGACGATGAATACAAGAACCTGGTCGAGTGGCTGGAAGAGGGTGAAGAGGCCATATTGGTGCTTGGGCGCGGCAAGTATTCGTTCAAGGGGTCCGGTTATGTGCGCGGCGGCATCTTTGACCGCATCCAGCTGATCCAGGGTGATGCGTCTGCGAGGTTCTTCGACAAGCAGCATCGCAGGCTGGGCCGGCTTTCACCGGCTGACGCGCCGTCTTTCACCGAACTCGATATGTTCAAGGTGCCGGCCGATATGGAATTCAACCCGACCGAGCCCTTCCGTGTGCAGCTGCTGGTGCAGAGGGCCGTCGGCGCAATCGACAAGTCATTCATAACCTTTGATCTGGGTTACCGAATTCCGGATCGGTTTGCTGAAACGATTGCCATGGCACCCGGGTTGCCGGCGACACCGCAAGTATCCGGAGACCTGGCAGCCTCGGACCCGGGCGAACTCAGCCATTTGTGGCGACGCATCTGGGAGCAGAAACGCGTCGAGGTAGGGCTTCTAGTCGCTGCGATCGCGGTACTCACGGGTGTGTTCTTCTTCCAGATGCAGGTTACCAGGCATGAACGTATCACCTACTGGTTCCGGATTGCGTTTCTGACGTTCACGCTGTTCGTGCTGGGCTGGTACGCCAACGCGCAATTGTCCGTTGTCAACATCCTGGCCTTCTTTTCCGCGGTGACGAAAGATTTCTCCTGGTCCGCCTTCCTGATGGACCCGCTGATCTTCATTCTGTGGTTCTCGGTCGCTGCATCGCTGTTGTTCTGGGGGCGCGGTGTGTTTTGCGGATGGTTGTGCCCGTTTGGTGCAATGCAGGAGCTCACCAACAAGATTGCACGATTTTGCAAGGTGCCGCAGTTCCAGGTGCCGTGGCCTCTGCATGAGCGGCTGTGGCCTGTCAAATACATGATTTTTCTCGGGCTTTTTGGCCTGTCCCTTTACTCGCTGGAGCTGGCGGAACGCTACGCAGAGGTCGAACCGTTCAAGACCGCGATCATTTTGAAGTTTGACCGGGACTGGCCATATGTCCTGTTTGCGGTTGGCCTGCTTGCCGCCGGATTGTTCGTCGAGCGGTTCTACTGCCGGTACCTGTGTCCACTGGGTGCCGCTCTGGCGATTCCTGGCCGCATGCGCATGTTTGACTGGCTCAAGCGCTACAAGCAATGCGGCGACCCGTGCTTGCGCTGTGCCAATGAGTGCCTGGTCCAGGCCATTCATCCGGAAGGCCATATCAATCCGAACGAATGTCACCAGTGCCTGCACTGCCAGGTGCTCTACCAGAGCACGTCTAAGTGCCCGGTATGCATCAAGAAGGCAGCCTCGCGGGCGCGCGGCGGCGCGCCGAGACCCAAGCAAGTCAAGACGGTCCTTGCAACCGACAGGCAAACCAAAAGTGTCCAACTGCCGGCAGAATGAATTCTGCCTCCAACACCGTGAAAGGAGTAAGCGATATGTCAGCAGACGAAACCAGAAAGAAGGGGTTCTCGCGCCGCGCCGTGATGGCCGGAAGCGCTGCAGGTGCAGTGGTTGCGGGCACAGGTGCTGCCACGGGCCTGTTTTCCAACGGCATAACAAAAGCCCGTGCGGCTGGTTCTGCAAAGGTCAATCTCGAGCCGGGTGAACTTGATCCCTATTACGGCTTCTGGTCGTCGGGACAAACCGGCGAGGTTCGCATTCTTGGTTTTCCATCCATGCGTGAACTGATGCGCATTCCGGTGTTCAACCGCTGCTCGGCCACCGGTTGGGGCCAGACCAATGAGAGCCTGAAAGTGCTCACCGAAGGCCTGACGGACAAGACCAAGGCGTTCCTGGCCGCCCGAGGCATGAAAACCTATGACAATGGCGACCTTCATCATCCGCATATGTCGTTTACCGAAGGCACCTATGACGGGCGCTACATTTTCGCCAACGACAAGGCGAACACCCGGGTTGCCCGCATTCGCTGCGACGTGATGAAGTGCGACAAGATCATCGAGATCCCCAATGCGCATGACATTCACGGCATGCGTCCGCAGAAATATCCGCGCACCGGTTATGTGTTTGCCAACGGTGAACATGAAGCACCGCTGGTCAATGACGGGGAAATACTCGACGACCCGTCGAAATACGTGAACATCTTTTCTGCGATCGATGGCGACGAGATGAAGGTGGCCTGGCAGGTGAAAGTCAGCGGCAACCTCGACAACACCGACTGCGATTACCAGGGCAAGTACGCCTTCTCGACGAGCTACAACTCGGAAATGGGCATGACCCTTGCCGAGATGACCGAAAGCGAACTTGATCATGTCGTGGTGTTCAACCTCAAGGCCATCGAAGACGGCGTGAAGGCCGGTGATGTGCAGATGCTGAACGGTGTGCCGGTGATCAACGGGCTGAAAGGTGAGAACAAGAACTATACCCGTTACATCCCGATCCCGAACAGCCCGCATGGCGTCAATGCCGCGCCGGACAAGAAGCACATTGTCATCAACGGCAAGCTGTCGCCGACGGTTTCCATCATCGATGTTGAGAAAGTGGACGCACTGTTCACGGACAACGCAGATCCTCGGTCGTGCATTGTCGGTGAGCCGGAACTCGGTCTCGGGCCGCTTCACACCGCCTTTGATGGCAAGGGGAACTGCTTCACGACGCTGTTCCTGGACAGTCAGGTGGTCAAGTGGAACATGGACAAGGCGATCAAGGCGTTTGCCGGCGAAAAGGTCGACCCGATCATCTCCAAGGTCGATGTGCACTATCAACCGGGCCACAATTCCACGTCGATGGGCGAGACCGCAGAAGCCGACGGTGAATGGCTGATTTCGATGAACAAGTTCTCAAAGGACAGGTTTATCAATGTCGGTCCCCTGAAGCCTGAAAACGAGCAGCTGATCGATATTTCGAGCGACGACATGAAAGTTGTCCATGATGGCCCGACGTTCGCAGAACCGCATGACAGTATCATCGTGCGGGCGGATATCGTGAAGCCGGTCAATGTGTGGAAGCGTGATGATCCGATCTTTGCCGATGCCGTCGAACAGGCGAAAGCAGACGGTGTCGATATCGAAAGTGATGACACTGTCATTCGCGACGGCAACAAGGTCCGCGTCTACATGACGTCAATTGCACCGCAATTCGGACTGGAGAAGTTCACCGTCAAACAGGGCGATGAAGTCACGGTCTACGTGACCAACCTGGATGACATCGATGATGTCACCCACGGCTTCTGTCTCTCCAACTACGGTATCGCCATGGAGGTTGCGCCGCAGGCGACGGCGTCGATCACCTTCACAGCAGACCGGCCCGGCGTGCACTGGTTCTACTGCCAGTGGTTCTGCCATGCGCTGCACATGGAAATGCGCGGCCGCATGTTTGTCGAACCACGTGCGTCATAGGACTGTCTGACATGAAATGGATGGCCCGGACCATACAAGGTGTGTTGCTGCCGGCATGGCTCGCGACATCGGCATTTGCTGCCGATATCAAAGTGATGCCCGGCAAGGATGCACTGGCGCGGGCCATCCAGTCTGCCCGACCCGGGGATCGGCTACTGCTGGCTGCCGGCAGCTATGCCGGCGGCGTGCTCATCACCGAGCCGATCGAAATCCATGGCGAAGGAGATGTTCATGTTCAAGGAAATAATGTGGGGTCGGTCATCAAGATCGATGCGCCCGATGTTGTTATTGCCGGTTTGAAACTGACCGGCTCAGGCTCCGATCACCAGACAATCGACAGTGGCGTGCAGCTAACCAAGAAAGCGACGAATGCAGTTGTCCGCGGCAACGAGATTGAGGGCAATCTCTACGGCGTGGATGTTCACGGTGCGAAAAACGCGCTGGTGGAAGACAACACCATCATTGGCCGCAGGGACCGGCTGATGAACCGGCGTGGCAATGGCGTTTACGTCTGGAATGCGCCTGGCGCGCGGGTTCACGGCAACAAGGTGCGATATGGCCGCGATGGCATATTTGTAAATTCCAGCAAGAAGAACTCGTTCAGCAGCAACAGGTTTGAAGACCTGCGTTTTGCCGTTCACTACATGTACGCCGATGACAGCGAGGTCTCGGGCAATGTGTCGATAGGCAATCACCTTGGCTATGCGATCATGTTCACCACCCGTGTCAGGATCACCAACAACACCTCCATCGGCGATCGCGATCACGGCATCATGCTCAATTACGCAAACAATGCCGTTCTTCAAGGCAATGTCGTGCGCGATGGAGGCAAGAAGTGCCTCTTCATGTACAACGCCAACAAGAATGTCATGCGTAACAACCACTTTGAAGGATGCCCGATCGGCATTCATTTCACGGCCGGTTCCGAACGCAACAAGATTGTCGGCAATTCATTTGTCGGCAATCAGAGGCAGGTCAAATTTGTCGGGTCGAAAGATCATGTCTGGTCCGGCAACTACTGGAGCGATCACAGTGCCTTCGATGTGAACGGTGACGGTGTTGCCGATCAGGCATTTCGTCCAAATGATACGATGGATCAGATCCTGTGGACGCAACCGGCGGCGAAACTGCTGCTGGGCAGCCCCGCCGTACAGCTCATCCGCTGGGCGCAGAAAGAGTTTCCTGCCTTGTTGCCTGGCGGTGTGGTGGATGACAGGCCGCTGATGACGCCGGCACTCAGGCCGCAAGCGAAGACGGGTGCGGAGGTACAGGTACAGTGAGCGTGATTTTGCATACACGTAATGTCTGGCGGCGCTTCCAGGATGTTGCAGCACTGAAAGGCGTGTCTTTGGATGTTGCAGCTGGCGAGAAGGTCGCCCTGCTGGGTCATAATGGTGCTGGCAAAACGACCCTGTTCAGGGTGGTTCTCGGATTCCTGCGTACACACGACGGCAGTTGCTCGATCAACGGACATCCGCCCGGAAGCAGACTGGCCAGGCGCGACGTATCCTACCTGCCGGAAAGTGTCGCCTTTCCGAAAATGCTGACCGGTCGCGAGATTGTATCTTTCTATGCAAAGCTCAAGTCTGCCGATGCCGGACAGGTGGCGAACGCGCTGGAAAAGGTTGACCTGGCCGAGGCTGCAGACAGGCCGTGCGGCGAGTACTCGAAGGGCATGCGCCAGCGTCTGGGCCTGGCACAGGCGATTGTCGGCAACCCGAGCCTGATGTTGCTTGATGAACCGACATCCGGGCTCGATCCCATATCGCGGCAGCGCTTTTATTCGTTGATTGGTGAAATTGCGGGGAAGGGGACGGCTGTTCTCCTGTCGTCGCATGGGCTGAGCGAACTCGAACTGAAGACCGACCGAGTGGCAATCCTGCGCAAGGGCGAACTCGTCGCCAATGGGTCGCTGGCCGAATTGCAACGTTCTGCAAATCTGCCGATCCGTATTCGGGTCCGTTCAAATTCCGACGACGTTGACAGTGTTCACAGGCGGTTTGGCGGTGAACGGGTCAATGGAGAGTCAGTTGAATTTGACTGCGCGCGACCGGACAAGATGGAGCGGCTGTCGGCGATCTCACAACTGGGCAAAGCGGTGAGCGATGTGGATATCTCGTCGCCGAGCCTGGATGAGGTCTATCGCTATTATTCCCGAGAAGATGTTGAGGGAGGCGACTAGGCATGAGTGCTGTTCTCGCCATTGCGCAGATGGAAATTCGCATCGGAATCCGAAACCGGTGGGTTGTGCTGGCTTCGATGATCCTGTTGGTGTTTGCGCTGCTGCTGGCACTGCTGGGTAGCGCACCGTCCGGGGGCACCAGGGCGGACGGCCTGAGCGTTGTGGTCGCTAGTCTGTCCACCCTATCAGTTTACCTGGTGCCCTTGATTGCCTTGCTTTTGTCGTTCGATGCGATTGCCGGAGAGATTGACCGTGGAACACTGCAGCTGACCCTGGCAACCCCGGTTTCACGGGGGCAGGTCCTGGTTGGCAAGTTCTGCGGCCATGTCATGGTGCTGTCGCTGGCTGTTGTTCTCGGGTACGGCGTGGCCGGCGCGCTGGTGTTCGCTGCCGGCGAGAACACCGGCATGACCGGTATTGTCGATCTGATCCGCGTGATCGGTACCAGCCTGGCGCTCGGCGCCACCTTCATTGCGATTGGATATGTGGCGAGTGTCAGCGTGCGCCAGACCGGGACTGCCGCGGCGCTGGCGGTGGCCATCTGGCTGTTTGCTGTGGTGCTCTACGACCTGGCGCTGCTTGGCGGATTGTTGGCCAGTTCCGACGGATTTTTCGCCAAGGTACTGTTTCCCTATTTGCTCTTGCTCAACCCGGCCGATGCATTTCGGGTGTTCAATATGGCGGCCATCGACGCAGCGGGTCAATCCACAGGGCTGGCCGCAGGTGGCCATGCAATGCCGTTCCTGCCGCAACTGGCGATTGTCAGCCCGTTTGTGTGGATGGCTCTGGCTCTCGGTCTGTCGACCGCAATTCTCAGGAGGGTTCAGCCATGATCAGAAGATCAATTGCCATATCGCTCGGCCTCGCCTGCCTGTTGACCTTGTCGGCCTGCAATGAGAAAAATGCGAGCCAGGGGGTGCCAGGACCGGTTGCCATGACCGAAGAGGCGGTGGGGCACTACTGCAATATGACGATACTGGAGCACACCGGACCGAAAGCACAGGTGCATCTTGAGCGCCTGCTGTATCCGATCTTCTTTTCCCAGGTGCGCGATGCAATAGCCTTCATGCGACTGCCGGAGGAAACCCAGGAAGCCGTTGTCATCTATGTCAATGACATGGGAAAATCCGAACAATGGGATTTTCCCGGTGACGACACCTGGATTGATATCAAGAAAGCATTCTTCGTCATCAACAGCACCAGGGCAGGAGGCATGGGCGCGCCAGAAGCCATCCCCTTTGGCACCGAAGCCGGTGCGAAAAATTTTTCCGGCGAACATGGGGGTGACGTTGTGCGCCTGGCGGGAATTCCGGATGCCTACGTACTTGGCCCCGTCGAGTTGAAGCAGCAGAGCCAACTGGCCACGGACACGATCAGATGAGGTTAACCCGCAGGCGCTTCATGACGATTTCGGCAGGCCTGGTCCTGGGAGGAGCGGTCAGTCCTGCCAGTGCGCGGGTCGTGTCCTGGAAAGGTGTTGCACTGGGTGCGGAGGCAAAGCTGATCATAACCGGCGTGGCGGAAGCCAGAGGCAAACGTCTCATCGGCCTGGCGCTGAAAGAGATTGACCGCCTGGAGAACATTTTCAGTCTTTACCGGCCCGGGAGTGCGCTGTGCAGCCTCAATGCGCGGGGCCGGCTTCCCTCACCACCTGCAGACCTGTTGTCGCTGCTATCACAGGTGAGTGCCATTCATGCCGTAACGGGTGGACTCTTCGACCCGACGGTGCAGCCGCTATGGCGAGCCTTTGCCGAACATGGCGGCAACCCCGACAGGGAGTTCATCCGGGCTGCGTACGGCAAGGTCGGCTGGCCGTTGGTGAAGTATCACTTGGGAGGAATCGAGTTCGCCAGACCTGACATGCAACTGACGCTAAACGGTGTCGCACAGGGGTTTATAACGGATCGTATTACAGCTTTGCTGCACTCCGAAGGTCTGCAGAACGCGGTTGTCAGTATCGGCGAAATATCCGCCATGGGTCACCGGTCGGGCGCCGGCGGGTGGCGGGTCGGGCTGGCCGCCATGGGCGATGAAACCGCAACAGATTTCATCCAATTGCAGAACCGGAGCGTGGCAACATCGGCGCCGCTGGGCACCACCTTTGATGACGGCAACAGCCACATCATCTGCCCGTTGAGCGGGCGTCCGGTTCTCTCCAGATGGCGCCGGGTGAGTGTTGTGCATCGCTCGGCGGCAATAGCGGATGGCCTTTCGACCGCGGCCATCTTGATGGATGAGGCTCAATTGCTCGCATGCATTGACGCGGTCGGCAAGGCAAGCGCGACTGCCAGGCGGACTGACGGATCCTTGCTGGCCATCTGATTGTGTACGGGGGAGAGCCGCTTGTCCCCAATTGCTGTCTGGTTCATGCCGGCTCCAGTTCACAAGCCAGGCGATAGACAACATAAAACCTATTTTTGTCAGGTGCTTAGTTGTTGTCATTCAAAGGTTGAATCAAGCGTTTTGGAAGCTGGTTACTGGCATAACCTGTAGCCACCCCGCCGGATCGCCAGATCCAGATGCAGATGGCTGGCGTGTGCGGCATTGGTTGTCGGCCCGAGCACCGTGGTAAAATAAGCACACGAACCACCGCGCACAGCGGCCTGGAAGGCCCGTTCCGGTTCGACACTGCCGGTGCGCGCCACAATCATTACCCGGCGCCCGTCCTTGAGTTCAAAGCCCAATACATCCACGCCGTTGGCAAAGCCATGTTCGCTGACCTTGCCCGTTGCGGCGTTGTTGCGCCTGCGGCACTGGTAGGAGGTCGAGATGAGTATTTTCGAGAGCTCTTCTTCGAGATGCAGCTTGGCCGTCGGTGTGACCACCTCGCGAGACCATTGAGCAAGAGCCAGCGCCACCTCACAACGCACCTGGGGATCGCCGGTCACCCGAACCTTCTTGCCCACGGTCTCCAGTTTCAGCGGGCGCGGCCAGCCACAGATACTCTCGCCCTCCAGTGGCTTGCCGACGGAAAACCTGGCACCCAGTGACCTCAGAGCCGTTTCGCACTTCTTGGCACCGGCGAGATCGAAGGTCGGCACGGTTTGCTTCGGGATCGGCGCAGGTTCAACGATGTCTTTTTGCGCATTACCTGGGCCGGCCTTGTCCTTGTCCGCCTTATCGAGTTGCGGTTTGGGGCGTGGCACCGGAACATCGGAGGCGGCAATCGCAGGTGTTGTGGCAATAGCAAGCTGCAGTGCGCCGGACAACGCGAAACGAAATGAAAACATAACAAGACCTGACTAGCTGGAGGCTGCTCACGGCACAATGCAGAAGTTGTCGCCGCTGCATTGTCAACAGTTCCATCTCAACAAACTGAACAATTGAGGGTGATGGCCGGTCAGTTCGCCAGACGAACGTTCAGTTCATCAAGATCGTTGAACGCCTCGAGTCTCCTGCAAGACCTATGCTGCCAGGTCCTTCACCAGATATCCGACACCATAGGCAAGACCGGATGCCGCCAGACCGATCGCCAAGGTCTCAAGTCCGGACTGCCACCATGTTGCCAGGGACCATCGGCTCTTGACGGTGCCGATCAGGAAGAACGCCACCAGCGTCA
>JBPCVV010000047.1:0-11477 GCA_051010195.1 Anderseniella sp.
GCCTCACCAGGCTGACCGAGAAATCGCGTTAGATTTCAGCAAATTCCTCGAAGTCGTCGTTGGGCTGGGCAGGGCCGTTGTCGCGCTGATTGTCCCTGTTGCCGGACGGTGTTCTGCCGATCTTGGACTGCAGCGATTTCAGGTCAACGAACTGGTCAGCCTGGCGTCGCAGTTCGTCGGCGATCATCGGCGGGCGGATGGCCATGGAGGAAATCACCGTGACCCGGCAACCCTTGGACTGGGCAGCTTCAACCAGAGAGCGGAAATCGCCATCGCCGGAAAACAGCACGATGTGATCCAGTGACGTGCAAAGCTGCATGATGTCGACGGCTATCTCGATATCCATGTTGCCCTTCACCTTGCGCCTGCCGGCTGCATCGGTGAACTCCTTGGCTGGTTTTGTCACGACCATGAACCCGTTATAATCCAGCCAGTCGATGAGCGGGCGGATTGGCGAGTAGTCTGCATCGTCCAGCAGGGCGGTGTAGTAGATGGCCCGGGTCAGCCTGGTTCCGTCTTCGAACATCTTCAGCATGCTCTTATAGTCAATATCGAAACCCAACGCCTTTGCCGTGGCGTACAGGTTGGAACCATCAATAAAAAGGGCCGTGCGTTCGTCTTTGTAAAGGCGCATTTGAAATCTCCTGAAAATCAAAATGAATGGATGAAATTGCCAACTGGAATAAGGGCTTCAAATCAATGGCGAGTGTGTGCCACAAGAATATAATCGACGCAATCGGGAACGGCACGCCGACATGATTCTGATCGGATTGGGCAGCAATATGACGGGGCCGTGGGGCATACCGCGTGTATGTATTGAACGGGCCCTTGCAGCACTCGACAGGCAGCCCCTGAAACTGCTCAGCGCGTCCACGCTGATCGAAACCACGCCGTTCGGCAACAAGAACCAATCGAGCTATATCAACGCAGTTGCCCGGATCGAAACCGGCCTGGGTGCCCGCGAATTGCTGAATACGCTGCGCATCCTTGAACGCAGCGCCGGGCGGGAACGGCGCGAACGCTGGGGGGAGCGGACACTCGATCTCGATATCCTGGATTTCAACGGCGTGATTGCAGGAGCCGGCGCCGAACAGTCGAGCGATGCGGACCTGGTACTGCCGCATCCTGCCATTGCCGAGCGCGAGTTCGTGCTGGCCCCCATTGCCGAGATCGCACCGCGCTGGAAACATCCGGTAACAGGACGGACCGCGAAGTCCATGCTGGCTGCGCTGGACACGGACAAGGGTGGCAAGGTTATCGGCGGCGGGTCTGTTTCGTGAATACTCAGACACATTTGCTGCTTGCGTCCGCCCTGCTGACCAAGCGCGGCGAGAAGGCCCGCAATGTGGCAGTTGTTGCCGGCGCTTTTCTGCCGGATGTGCCGGTGTTTGCCCTGTTTGGCATCGCCAGCGCCATGGGTTATTCCAGTCAGGATGTTTTCGGCGACTTCTATTTTCGCGACGGCATGCGCAACCTCATGGGCGCGTTCAATTCGTTTCTCGTGGCTGCCGTGATTGCAGCAGCGGGCTGGATTTTTCGCGATAGGTGGTGGGGCTGGCCGATGGTTTTCTTTGCTGCCGCCGTGGCCATCCATGCTGCAACCGACCTGCCGGTACACGTCGATGACGGCCACCGGCATTTCTGGCCGATGAGCAGTTTCGTGTTCAATTCGCCATTGTCTTACTGGGATAATTCGCACCATGCCGGAATCGTCTCGGTGGCAGAAGCTGTCCTCGGCATTATCTGTGCCGTTGTGCTATGGCGGCGGTTTCCCGTCATGTGGATCAGGCTTTTGTGTGCGACAGCAATTGCGGCATACATTGCCGTTCCCGCTTACTGGCTATGGATGTTCGGATAAATGCTAGCCCTGTTTTTTGAAGTGCTGCCCAGGCCCGGTCATGAAGATCACTATTTTCGTCATGTGGGCATGCTCAAGCCGGTGCTGGAAAAGCACACGGGCATGACCTGGCTGGACCGCTTCAAGTCATTGTCCAGGGACCGGGTGATCCTGTCGCACCAATTGTGGGAAGATGATGCGGCAATCGTAAAGTGGCGGGAAGACCGGCAGCATCAGGGCTCGCAAACTGCGGGCAGGTATAAGCATTTCGAAGATTATCGCATCCGCATAGCCGAACTGTTCGCCCGGGTTGAGCAGGGCGGTGTTATTGATGAGTTCGATTTGGGTGCGGATGCGACCGGCGCCATCATTGTTGCCGGTCACAGCACGTGCAGACCACTGGACGGGTTTGATGAAAGTTTTGCCAGCGTGAACATCGCCGATGCCTATGTCTCCCTTGCAGAGGCCATCAGCACGGAAGAAGCCGTCAGATTGCTGGTTCGTTTGCGCGATGACCAGAACTTGAGTTGGGGATTCGCTGCCCGAATGACCCGCGACTATGGCATGTTCGACCGCGAAGAGGCGCCGCAGGATTATCCCCCGGTAGAGCGCGAAGACGGTTGAGCAGCGGCAGCGGACAGTCTGCCGGCGGCCAACATCAGTAGTGCGCCCAGACCGCCAATACCCACTGCCATTGCCAGCATCAGATCATATCCGCCTACTTGCCAGGCCAGTGACCCGATAGTCGGCCCAGCGGCGAAACCGCTAATGTACACCATCGCCGTCATGCCGGAGATTACGCCAAAATTGGTTTTGCCCAAAAGTTCGGCTGTCAATACAGGCCGCATGATGCTGGTCACGCCATTGCCAACCCCTTGCAGCACTACAAAGCAGACGAGCAACATCGGCAGTGCTGCCGCGCCCATCAGTGCCAAAGCGGCGCACGACATGGCAAACTGGCAGGAAATGGCGATGACGAGACTGGGAACGTGGTGTTCTATGCCCATTATCAGGGTGCGGCCGACTACCTGCATGGGGCCGATCATGGAAATGGCCAGAACCGCTGTTTCCTTGGCAAATCCGCGTTCACCGAGCAGAGGAATCGTGTGGGTGATCATGATACCTGTATTCATGGAAATCATGGCCAGGCCCAGCGCAAGCGCCCAGAACGCAGGTTTCCGCGCGATGCGCAGGGGGTCTTTGGCGGAGCGGCTCGCCGGTTCTATCGTCGCGTCTCCGATCTGTTCCGCCCGGCTTGCGGCCCACCAGATCAGCGGCACCGCTATGGTGAAGATGACGGCTGCAAACACCAGCACCGCCCCCCGCCATCCAAGGGCCGTGGAAAGGAAGAACGCAGACGGAAATGAAACCGTGCCGGCAAGTCCTGCCATCAGGGAGACGATGGTGATGCCGCGTCTGGCCCTGGCGCCCAGCGTTCGGGTCAAAATGGCAAAGCAGGGTTCGTACAAACAGCCTGCAAGCGTCACACCGATGCAAAACCATACGAGATAAAACTGCCAAAGTTGCGTGACCTGGGTGAGCAGCACCAGCAGCAGGGCACCCAGAACGGCGCTGCCGCAGAACACCAGGGTTCCCAGGCCGCGGTCAATCAACCTGCCGGCGACCGGTGCCAGGAAGGCGGATGTCAGGACGGCAAGTGTGAAAGCGCCGGTCAGGCCGGTTTTGGACCAGCCGAACTCCTGTTCCCATTGAACCAGCAAGGCGGGAAAGGAGTAATAAAGAGCAGCCCACAAAATGGTTTCGGCAACTGCAAGCGGCCAGATCAGTTTGTGGAATTGTCCTGACTGCATTGGAAATTACTTGGTTTAACCGGTGTGAAGCAAGAGGGTCCTGCGGCATGCGCACACTTGCTTTCTTGCATTTGTGTGGCTAAAAGCCCACCTAAGTTTCATCTGACACATAAATTTGCAAGGATCCAAGCTTCATGGCACGTGTTACCGTTGAAGACTGCATCGAAAAGCTGCCGAACCGGTTTGAGCTGGTTCTCATGTCTGCCCATCGCGCTCGCATGATCTCGCAGGGAGCACCATTGACGCTCGACCGCGACAATGACAAGAACCCTGTCGTGGCCCTGCGCGAAATTGGCGATACGACAATCGACGTGGAAGATCTTCGCGAAGACTATGTCCACTCCATGCAGAAGCATGTCGAGGTGGATGAGCCGGAAGAAAGCGCAGTACCGTTGCTGCTGGCCGGCAACGAGCCCGACCAGGCCGAGCCGGCTCCCACGGAGCAAGACGGCCAGGACGGTTATGACCGCATGAGCGAAGATGATCTGCTGCGCGGCCTTGAAGGCCTGCCACCGGCGGAGAGCCCGGGATCTCAGCGCTCCGGTTACTGACACCGGAATTACAACAGCTTAGCTGATTTTCAACCGGAGCAATTCAGCGTTGCTCCGGTTGTTTTGTTTTCCGGCTCCCGATTGTGTCTGCTACACTGTCGCGATTGAAATTTTCACTTCGACGAATTGAATAGGGCATGATGCGGCAATACGAGTTGGTGGAAAGGGTCACAAGCTATGACCCTGACGCAAATGAAGCCATGCTCAACAAGGCCTACGTCTATGCCATGAAGGCGCATGGCCACCAGGTTCGCGCGTCCGGCGATCCTTATTTCACCCACCCGCTGGAAGTCGCTGCCATCCTCACCGAAATGAAGCTGGATGATGCCACCATTGCGGCTGCATTGCTGCATGATGTCGTGGAAGACACCGAGGCAACGCACTCCGAAGTCGAGCAGTTGTTTGGCAGCGAAATATCCGAACTGGTGGAAGGCCTCACCAAAATCAACCGGCTTGACCTGATTTCCAAGGAGGCGGCACAGGCTGAAAACCTGCGCAAATTGCTGCTGGCCATGTCCCGTGACGCCCGTGTGCTGCTGGTGAAGCTGGCGGACCGGTTGCACAATATGCGCACTCTGCATCATGTGAAGCCGGACAAGCGCGCCCGCATTGCCAAGGAAACCATGGATATCTATGCGCCGCTGGCAGGCCGCATGGGCATGCACACGATGCGGGAAGAACTGGATGACATCGCCTTCAAGGCGCTGTACCCGGAAGCGCGAGACGGCATCATGAAACGGCTTGAAGCCTTGCGGGCGGAGTCGGGGGACATTCTCACCAATATTGAAGAGCGGCTTACCGAACAATTGGCGCAGAACGGGATCAACGCACATGTGTCGGGCCGGGAAAAGAAACCCTATTCGATCTGGCGCAAGATGCAGCGCAAGCATCTGTCACTTGGGCAACTGTCTGATATTTTCGGGTTTCGAATCATCGTGGCCAGTGAAGTCGAATGCTACAAGGCTCTGGGTGTCGCCCACACGGCATGGCGAGTGGTGCCTGGCAGGTTCAAGGACTACATCTCCAACCCGAAGCAGAATGACTACCGTTCGATTCACACCACGGTCATCGGCCCGCACCGCAAACGTGTCGAGTTGCAGATCAGGACCCAGGCGATGGATGATATTGCGGAACGCGGTGTCGCTGCACACAGCTTCTACAAGGACGCTGCTGATCTGATGGCCGCGGAACGCGGGGTCCGGTTGCCGCATGGGGATTCCAATTCGTTCAGGTGGTTGCGATCGCTTGTTGAGACACTCGCGGAAGGAGACAATCCGGGAGAGTTTCTGGAAAGCACGCGGCTTGAACTGTTTGCCGACCAGGTATTCTGTTTCACGCCCAAAGGTGCGCTGATTGCGCTGCCCAAGGGCGCCAACGCCATTGATTTTGCCTATGCGGTGCACACTGACATCGGTAACTCGTGCGTGGGCTGCCGGATCAATGGCCGGCATGCTCCGTTGATGACCGAACTCGCCAATGGCGACGAAGTGGACATTATCAGGTCGCAAGCCCAGACACCGCCGGCTGCCTGGGAGAAAGTGGTTCAGACCGGCAAGGCACGCTCGGCCATAAGGCGTGCGACCAGAATTGCGGTTCGGGCCCAGTATGCAGGATTGGGACGCGAAATAGTTGAACGTCATCTTGCCCGTTTCGACACAAGCTACAACAAGAAGCAGTTTGCCGATGCGGTCCGGAAGCTCGGCATTGCTTCCGCTGAGGATGGTTTGGCGGCTGTCGGACGCGGTGAACTGGCTGCCCGTGATGTGATGAACGCACTGGGATTTGAAGGCGAGCGGGAAACTCCAAAGCGTGATATTCGGAAGTCACGAACCGTGAAGCGGGAAGACGGGGTCAATTCAATTCCCGTCCGCGGTGTCAATCAGAACCTGCCGCTCAACATTGATGCCGCCACCGGCGCTGTTCCCGGTGAGAGGATCGTGGGTATCCTGAAACCAGGCGAAGGCATTACCGTTTATCCGATATTTTCAGCCGCACTGCAGAAGTTCGACGATGAGCCCGACCTGTGGATTGACCTGGCCTGGGATGAAGAATCAGCAAACAGCCTGTATCCGGCGCGTTTGCGGGTCGTGTTGCACAATGAGGTGGGCGCTTTGGGACAACTCACGCAAACGGTCGCCGAGGGCGGCGCCAATATCGAGAACCTGCAGATGACCGACCGGGCCCGCGACTTCTACAATATCGACCTGACGGTCGAGGTTGAGGACGTCAGGCATCTCAATCAAATCATGAATGAACTTGGTCGAAAATCATTGATTTCTTCGGTGGTTCGCGCCACAGGTTCTGACTGACAATTGCCGCATTTCAGGTTCAACAATCCGGGGTCCTGACCCCGGTTTCAAAGAAACGGTGACTTTGATGCTTACGCAAGATCAGGTGCTCGACGAGTTTCGCGCTGCCGGTGCGCTTCTGGAGGGACATTTCATCTTGTCGTCCGGGTTGCACAGCCCGCGTTACCTGCAGTGCGCGCGTGTTCTCATGGATGCACAACGCGCCGGACGCCTGTGTGCAACCCTTGCGCGAAAAATAGACGCGGCGGATTTCGGCAAATTTGATATGGTTGTGTCACCGGCCATGGGCGGGGTCGTGGTTGGCTATGAAATGGGCCGGCAACTGAAGGTTCCGGCAATCTTTTGTGAACGGGTCGATGGTAACCTGTTGTTTCGTCGCGGATTTGACATTGAACCGGGAACGCGGTGCATCATGGTTGAGGATATTGTGACAACGGGATTGTCTTCACGCGAGTGTATAGCAGCAATCGCAGACGCCGGCGGTGAGACAGCAGGGGCTGCCTGTCTGATTGACCGGTCAGGCGGCAAAGCCGATGTGGGCGTTCCGCTGGTGTCACTGGCCCGGCTGGAAGTGCCAACCTTCGAGGCGGACAAGCTGCCGCCGGAGCTTGCTGCAACGCCGGGCGTGAAACCGGGGAGCCGTGGTCTGAAGGCATAAGATCAGTATGAATTCCGCTTGAGTTAACCGGAATTCATGAAACTGATCGTTTTCAAAGTGCTAGAGCAACATTACCGGGTTCAAGTGAACCGATGTTGCTCTGGAGCATCCTTGTGATGCAAATAGCTCGGGTGTGTTTGAAGTATGATTTTGAAACGGCGCAAATCAATCGGTGTTTTCAGGAAGGTCAGAAATTTCTTCTGGCCCGAGATCGGCTTCCAGCGTGCTGCAAAGTACATTTCCTACAAGGTCAACAGGATTTCCGGCTCGCCGCATGCAATTGCTCTTGGCTTCGCGGCAGGCGCATTCGCATCGTTCACACCGCTGATCGGGTTCCATTTCGTTGTCGCCGCACTGATTGCCTGGGCTGTCGGCGGCAATCTGCTCGCGTCCGCCATCGGAACGTCAGTCGGCAATCCGCTGACGTTCCCGTTTATCTGGTTCATTACCCACAACACCGGCAGTTTTCTTCTCGGCCAGGAGGGCCGCGAGGAAATAGCCATCTCCACACCGGCAGCCGGCATGAAGCTGTTGTTCACGGATCCGGCACAGTTTTTTTCGGAGCTGTGGGCCGGGCTGGAACCGGTGTTTTTCCCGATGTGTGTCGGCGCCATCCCGCTGGGACTGTCGTGTGGCATAGCAGCTTACCTGGTGCTGAAACCGGCCGTGGGCAAGTACAAGGAACGCCGCCGCAAACTGCGTGAGAAGCGCATGGCTGAACTGCGCAAACGGCGTGACGCCGAGACCACTCCGGGGCAAGGCGCGGGCACATGATCCTCGGCGTCGGCAATGACATGATCGATATCCGGCGTATCGAGACCACGCTGGAAAAATTCGGCGACAGGTTTGTATCCAGGGTGTTCACCGACATTGAAAAGGCCAAATCAGATCGTCGTGCCCAACGGGCCGCGTCCTATGCCAAGCGGTTCGCGGCCAAGGAAGCGTGTTCCAAGGCCTTGGGAACAGGCTTCCGCAAAGGCGTGTTCTGGCGCGACCTTGGTGTTGTCAATCTACCCAGCGGCCGCCCGACAATGGTTTTGACGGGCGGTGCGGCTCAGCATCTTGAGACCCTTGTACCGGCGGGTCACACGCCCGATATCCATCTAACCATTACTGATGATTTTCCCTATGCACAGGCGATCGTGATTATCTCCTGCGTGCCGGCGGTTGCTGACTGATGTGCCTTCGCGGCCTTCACCAGTCGCGCCGAATATTGGTGCAGCAGAACATCATGAATGATCAGGTTTGCGATTTCCGGGTGTAAAAGACAGAAAACCTGCTGATCCTGGCAAATCACCGACAGTTGCAATTTCGCCAATAAGCTGCGACATGACTGTGAAATCAGGCGACAAAGAGAATCGGGCGCGCGTGCGTCGGGCTGCAAGTAAAGTAAAGAGGCGAGCAGATGTCTTCCGAAGTGGAGCGTTCACGCAAAAAATCTGAAGACAGTGGCTGGGAAACCGTCAAGGTCATCATTCAGGCGTTGCTGATCGCTTTTGTGGTGCGTACGTTTTTCTTTCAACCGTTCAACATCCCGTCTGAATCGATGGTGCCGACCTTGCGGGTTGGCGACTATCTGTTCGTCAACAAGCTGTCTTACGGCTATTCGAAGTACTCGTTCAATTTCGCGTTCGGACTGTTTGGCAACAATCTGTTCAAGTTTGGTCCTGTGCCGATAGAAGGCAGGGTCTTCGGGGACACTCCGGAACGTGGTGACGTGGTCGTGTTCAAGCTGCCGCTTGATAACGAGACCGATTACATCAAACGGGTCATCGGCTTGCCGGGAGACAAAATTCAGATGATCAACGGTGTGCTTCACATCAATGGCGAAGCGGTCAAGCGTCAGCAGGTGAAGGATTTCGTCAACCCGGACAGAAGCAATTCCCCAAGGGCAAAGCAGTATATTGAAACCCTGCCGAACGGTGTAAGCTATTCGACTCTGGATATCTACGATGGCCAGGCCGACAATACCGAGGTCTATACGGTGCCCGCTGAACACTATTTCATGATGGGCGACAACCGGGACAACTCGACGGATTCCCGCTACCTCAAGGAAGTCGGCTTCGTCCCGTACGAGAATCTCGTCGGCAAGTCGACTGTCCTGTTCTTCTCGCACGGACCAGACGGCGCTTTCTGGGAAGTCTGGAAGTGGCCCACGAATATCCGCTGGGGCCGGATTTTCAATTCCGTCGAATGACCACTACCTGTACCGAAGCGGTGGCCGTTCTCGTCGCGCGGCTCGGATATGCCTTCAAGAATGTGCAATTGCTCGAACAGGCGCTGACGCACGCCAGCGGGGCGAAATCCAAGATTTCCGGCAGCAATGAGCGTCTCGAGTTCCTGGGTGACCGGGTGCTGGGTCTGGTGGTCGCGCAGATTTTGTATGAGCAGCACGAGGATGTGCCCGAAGGTGACCTGGCGCGTATGTTCAACATGCTGGTGCGGCGCCAGACGTGCGCAAAAGTCGGCAGGGCTCTGGGCATTCCCGACGCCCTCGTGCTGGCGGGCAAGGGCGAGAAGCGCACAACGGTGACCGACAACATCGTTGGTGATGCTTGCGAAGCGCTGATTGCCGCGGTCTATCTCGACGGCGGACTGGAAGCGGCGCGAACCATTATCGGTGAACACTGGGCCGGTTTCCTCAAGCAGGCGCCCGACATGCGCAAGGATGCCAAGTCATCCCTGCAGGAATGGGCCGCAGCAAAGTCATTGCCGGCACCATCTTATGAGACGATTGATACTACCGGCCCGGACCATGCGCCGCAGTTCAAGGTGGAACTGAGGGTTGAGGGCCGCAAGCCGTCGCTGGGTGTTTCCACCACACGACGTACGGCAGAACAGGTAGCGGCAACGGAGTTTCTGCGCCGCGAAGGGGTCTGGAAATGAGTGCAGGTTCGACCACGGAAGGCGGGCAACCGCATGATACAGGCGCCACCAGTTGCGGGTTCGTCGCCCTGATCGGTGCGCCGAACGCTGGGAAATCAACCCTGCTGAACCAGCTGGTCGGCTCCAAGGTTTCGATTGTCACCCACAAGGTGCAGACAACCAGGGCGCGCATCCGGGCCATTGCGCTGGAAGGATCTTCGCAGATTATATTTGTTGATACGCCGGGGATTTTTTCGCCAAAGCGAAAGCTGGACGAGGAGATGGTTCACGCTGCCTGGGCGGGGGCTGCGGATGCCGATGCGACCGTGTTGCTGATCGGTGCCCGGGACGGCCTGAATGAAGACAACTCGCGTATTATCGATGGACTGGAGGCAACCGGGACAAAAGCTATTCTGGCCATCAACAAGATCGACCTGGTGCCGCATGAAAGCCTGCTGCAGTTGGCGGCAGATCTGAATGCACGTTACCCGTTTGCCGACACGTTCATGATTTCAGCTTTGAAGGGCCATGGCGTGGCGGATCTGCGAACTGCACTTGCCGGGCGCATGCCGACCGGTCCCTGGCTGTACCCGGAGGACCAGATCGCCGACGTGCCGCTGCGTATGCTGGCATCGGAAATCACCCGCGAAAAACTGTATCTGCGGCTGCATGATGAACTTCCGTATGCGTCCACGGTGGAAACCGAGAAATGGACCGAAAAAAAGGACGGTTCCGTTCGTATCGAGCAGGTAATTTATGTCCAGCGCGACAGTCAGAAGAAGATCGTGCTGGGCAAGAACGGCCAAACCATCAAGAAAATCGGCCAGTCGGCGCGCGAGGAAATTAGCGAGACGATTGGCCAGAAAGCCCATCTTTTCCTGTTTGTGAAAGTACGCGAGAAGTGGGCAGACGACCCTGAGCGGCTGCGCATGATGGGTCTGGAACCCCGCTAGTCTCCGGCTGCTGCGAGGTTTGCCTGAGTCAAGCCAGTGCTTTAAATTACTGTTATTGCTGATTTTTGTTCTAGGGTCAGGACTCATTAATCCTATGCAATTCTGTTTGAAGGAAAACATTCGAATGACGGTGAAAAAGCGCAAGGCAAGGCTTTGTGCCTTGTCGAGCATTTTTCGCCGTCAGGCGGGTGTTTTCCTTCAAACCCGAAGGGCGGGGTCTATTTTGCCCCTGACCGCGTTGAAAGGACTTGAAAACCGGACAGTTTCCTGCGCTTTTTCGCCTTGTCAGAGGCAAAATATCCTCCCGCAGAATGAATAACATTAATGGGTCCTGACCCTAGCTTCGCCGGCAAGCCTTTCAACATCACTCAGGAAATTTCGCGATGTGATCAACTGCACATCCGCCCACTGGCATTTCGCCTAGGTTCATTTCCAACAACAAGGTGATGAATAAAAACAAAGCGGCTTCCCCACTCCCTGCAAACCGGGCACC
>JBPCVV010000048.1:0-3846 GCA_051010195.1 Anderseniella sp.
GTGAGCTGATTTTCAAGGCCTTCGCTGAAATTGCCACTGCGCAGGGAATGCACGAACCGGACAAGGTTGCCAGAGATGCAACCCACGGCACCCTGGCGCTGCTGGAGGGCATGTGGACAGACTATCTGCTGCATTCCAACTCGTTCAGCCGCGCCTCGGCGGCGCGCATTATATTCCGGTTTCTGTCGGCGCTGTTCCCGCGACATTTCAATCTTGATGGTGCGGTCGCGGCAAAGGACTTGCCCTGCGCAGCACCGGGTAAACTCAAGACTACATGATGGCTGCGACGGGATAGCTTTTTTGGACGGCCCGATTTCAAGATTTTGGAGAGCGAGAACCAATCTCATCACAACTCGCTCTAGTTTGCCTCTTGCCATCAACTCTGCTGCTGCACCATTTGGTTGGAAATTCTGTATCTGGTCAAAGTTGGTTCGGTTGTCTTAGTCAGTCACTGGGACTTTGCCGACTTGCACAGGCATTTGCAGGCGCCGCTGAGTGAAAATCCTTCCGATTTCTGCTGAAACCTACTAAGAGATATGGCTCATTCAGGAAGTGCCGGTCAAACTGCTCTTTGCAGGGAAGGTGTTGGTTCCAGCCAAATGAACAGACTTGCAAGGAAAATTCCTGCCAGATCGAAAGGACGGAAGCCTTTAGCTGGGATTGATGTCGCAGAGCTGATAAAAATGGCCTACGCGTTGCAGTCGCAAGGCAACATTGACGACGCCAGGAAATACCTTGATCAAGTGTTACGGGTGGAACCTGGAAATCCGGATGCTGTGCATCTGATAAGCTTGGGGCTTTTGCGTCAGCTCAGGAACACGGCGGCATTCAAATTTCTGCGTAAATGGGCAACTCACCCGAACAGTGCCAATGCATCAACACAGTATTATATCGCATACAGCTATTTTGTGGTGAAGCGATACAGGCTGGCACATCAGCATCTGCAGAGAGCTCTGGAACTCGAGCCAGATAAAGTAGTCGCCCGCCTTCTGATGGCCCAGGTCCTGATCAATCTGGACAGATCGGACGACGCACTGAGCATTCTGCGACAAGATCCGGTGATCCAATCTGCAGCACCTGAGGACAGGAAATCCTATGCCCGTGTCCTGGCTGATCTGAAACAGTATCCGGAAGCCAAAAAAGTTCTCACAACACTCTTGCAAGACGACATTTATCCGATTGACTCGGTGTGTGACCTGATTGACCTGCCGCCTGAAACCTGGTCGCAGGAGACCTGCAAGCAAGTGAATGTGCTATTGGAATTGCCGGACCTTTCCGTGCGTGAAAAGGCCTTGCTCCATTCTGCCGCAGGCCGCATCGCGGATCATGAAGCAAGGTATGGTGAGGCTTATCACCATTTCAGTGAATCGAAGAACCACTCTGCCAGACGTTTCAACTATGCAGTTTTCAGGGATGCTGCCAGGGTGTGTATGAACAATTCCGTCCCGGAAACCAACAGAAAGCCGGACTTACGGCCACCGCATGCCGGGGTAACGCCTTTGTTTATTGTCGGTCTTCCTCGTTCCGGCAAAACCCTGTTGGAAAAACTGCTGTCGCTGAGACCGGAGTTTGCGGCGTGTGGCGAGGTTCAATGCCGTACTTTCATTGATGCCGATTTGTTTGTGGGCTTTACCGGTGAAATGCCGGATCAGTATGATGCGACTCTGAAAAAAATCAAATCGACCCAAAGCAAAATGTATGCCAGCGAATACGTAGAAGGAATATTAGATCAGTACTCGCTGCCAAAACCGACTAAATTCATTGTAAATACAATGCCGCATAATTGTTTTAACATTCGAGCATTATATCTAATATTTCCGTATGCGAAATTCATTTATATAAGAAGAAATATAAAAGATCTTTTTATATTCAACATGATGAAAAACTTCAAATTGGGGTTCGGTTTTACGAGGAATTTCGACTCATTCAACCAATATTACAATTTAATTGAAGAGTTGATGTCGCATTGGCAGGACCGAGCTGATTCGAGTTTGCTGACAATTGACTATGCGGACCTGGTCAAATCGCCGGATCTGACAATCAGGCAAGTCCAGGAATTTCTGGACGTGGAACCTTTGGGGGATACGACGTCCGCTCCTTGCTTCGAAGAGATCGGAATGTCTGACAAGTACATCGACTACTGGAAACACTATAGTGAGTTTTTTCCGCCGTCCGGCAGGTGAGCCGCGTCCTGGAAACTGCTGGTCAAGCGCGCCGTGTACCGGGTCGTGGTCGCGCGGTCATTGTTTCAACTCGGCCTCGCCACTGTACTGCTTTCCACATACTTTGCCGGCATAATTAAATGTGCTTTGTCCGGTCCACCCGATATCAACAACCGAGTAAGGCAATCGCTTAACGTCAAGCGGGTTTCGCATCAGCTTTCGTTCTGTAACGATAAACCGTAAGGGAAATCCGACAAGTTTCGGCTTGTCCTCAAAAAAAGCTTCCAGGGATTGTTTGGTAATGGGCTCGCAGCGGAAGATGTAGAAGTTGTTAGCGCGTGCGATTTTTGCGCGGTCCTCGTCTGTCAATGAGATCCAGAACTGATCAAATCGCCTGTCCAAAATGTGCAGTACCGGACTTGAGTGGGTTGTCGTGTACATGCCGTACCCACCGAGTTTCCAGGGATCGATCAACTGTCTTGACACCAGGTTCAGGTGAATGGTGATCCACACTGCATGCAAGGCCACGAGCCCAAGAAGGAATATTTTTCCGATCGGCCAACCGGCTGGATTTGAGAACGGGATGTTATAAGACATAATCAATAAACTCACTTATCCCGTGGATATCTATCAGCAACAGGGCGCCGCAGGCGACAAACAGCCCGTACGACATACCCACTCTGAAGGCGATACAAAGTAAGGCGATATTCAAAACCTGGAAATTCATCTCATCGGCATAAATTCCCGCGCCGAGCAGAAAGCCCACTTCAATAATCAAAAAGAGTATTGAGCGCAGGCCGGCAATCAGCAGCAAACCGACGCCGATCTGCCACATTACAATGAATGTGCCGAGGAACCTGTGCCAGCCGCATGGGGTGTAAAGCGTTTCATCGGAGCACAAGGACCGAAACATGTGCTCAGTGGTGGAACCGTGGTGGCTCAAAAACGCAATATAGGTTCCGTCAAGATAGGTGCCGGCAAGCAGCTTTTGGGCGGCTGCGCCGAGCATTACAACACCAAGAGTTACCCGGAGATAATCGGCATACAGAGGCTGTTCCCACCATTTTGAAAACACTATTGCGACTGGAATGGTCCAGACCGCAAGCCAGCTGTGATTTGCCTGCTGAGCCCAGTTCGCAAAGGCTTCATAGACGAAGAAGGCGCTGAAAACCGCAACGGCAATTCGGCTGTATTTTTCGGTCAGGGTTGCGCCCAGAACCGCAATTGCACCGGCGGCCATCAGGACCGAAACCGACCAGTGGTCGCCGGCCGGCGAGTAGTGCTCCTGGGTTCGCTCAAAACACACCGACAACATGGCTGTCATCAATGCTAGTCTTATGTATCTGCCAACATCCTCGCCAGCCTTGACGACTGGTACCGGCATCAAAAAGCCCGGCAATTTCGGAATGGTCAGCCCCTGTACGTTCATGTATCCAATTGCTTTGAGTGGTTGCCACGACGACATCCTTCGATACCAGACTGTGACAAACCGAACAACCGCAAGCGCCGTGATGGGGGCTTGATAGTTACAAAAGAAACTATCACCCTTGCGGGTGCAAAAAACCGCGGCGCGTCTAGAGTTGACCGCATCAAGACAATGAAAATCTCCGGGAGGATTTCCGATCATGAAGTTTGGTTTCAAAACGGTGCTGAGTGCCGGGTTACTGATATCCGGCATGGCTCT
>JBPCVV010000049.1:0-6252 GCA_051010195.1 Anderseniella sp.
TGTTCGGTTCGTTTGTCGGTCTCGGTTCGGATTATGTGAACGCGGAAGGCTCCAGCGAGAGCGAAACAGCACCATCTGTACGAGAACTTCCGGTTCCCAGAACAGAATCCCCGCGCCGCACCATGACTTCCTTCCTGCAGTTGAAGGATAGGTTTGTGCTCACCGTCCAGTCGTACCTTGAGACAAGGAGCCGGTCAGATCTCGAGAGCATCTCGCTGATGAACCAGCATTTGCGCTCATTTTTGGACCTGAGCTCGGTCCAGGCTACTCATCGAGTGCAAGTTGGCAATGAGACGATCCTGGCGATTCTTGATATTATTGGCAGGAAGGGGAGGCCAAACCTGGACACGGTGCCCGATGCTGATGCGATAGAAGGCAAAGACAATGCATTCTACCGCATCCCCGGAACACCATTGCGCATTGTCCGGATGGACGACGGCGACAGGGCCGGCGAGTTTCTCTTCGAGGCTCGGACCGTCGCGGTGGCTCCCCGTTTCCTGCGCGGCATATACAATTTGCCACTGCAATCACCGCTAGATATCGAAAGCTATACCCGATTTCAGCCACAGTTGACGGGGCCATGGATACCGGTGGATTTTGTAAGGGGGTTGCCTGAATGGCTTAAAAAAACCTGGTTCGATACACCAATCTGGAAGACAGGTTTTCTCGCCATCATTGCAGTTGGTTTTGTCTGGCTGATGTTGAAATTGCATCATGTATTGTCTCAACATCGGCCAGAAAGTGGGATGAAGTTGTTGGCCTGGCGACTGATCATGCCAATTGCCATCTCGGCCTTTGTATGGATTGTTTACCCCTTCGTAATTGGTCAGCTCTTTCTGGCAGGTGATGTTTTACGATTGGCCAATAAAGCTTCAGTTGCATTGACCTATATCGCCGTCGCATGGATTTTTTGGCTGGTGTGCAAAATATTTTTTGAGGGGCTCATCCACTCTCCAAACATCAAGACGGAAAGCCTGGATTCGAACCTGCTGCGGCTAGTTCGAAATGTTACGGGGCTTTTGGGAACGACCATGATCCTGGCCGTAGGAGGTCAGGAACTGGGCTTGCCGGTCTTAAGCCTGGTGGCGGGCCTTGGCATAGGCGGACTGGCAGTTGCTCTTGCAATCCGTCCAACGTTGGAAAATCTGGTCGGTGGAGTCATTCTTTACATAGACAAACCTGTCAGGGTTGGTGATTTTTGCAGCTTCGGGACAGATATCGGCACCGTTGAGCGCATAGGTGTTCGCTCGACCGAGATACGGGCGTTGGATCGAACTTTGGTAACCGTCCCCAATGCGCAATTCGCTGATATGAAACTGGTGAACTGGGCACATTGTGATCGGTTGCTGATCAATCAGACGATCGGCCTTCGGTTTGAAACGACAACAGATCAGATGCGCTTAGTCTTGGCGAAGATCCGTGAAATGCTACACGCGCATCCAAGGATTGACCGCAACACTGTTCGGGTCCGCTATGCCGGACCGGCCGACTCATCACGAGATGTGAATATTCGAATCCATGCCCTGACCCGTGATTGGAATGACTTCCACGCAATTCGCGAGGATGTCTTCTTGCGCATTGACGACATCATCGATCAGTCCGGAACCGGGTATGCATTTCCATCTCAGACGCTCTACCTGAACCGAGACAAGGGGCTCGATCCAACATTGCAGAAGGAAGCTGAGGAACAGACAAAACGCTGGCGCCGTACTGGCAAGCTGCCATTTCCAAGGCTCTCAGAGGACAGGATCAATGAGCTTGAAGGCACTTTGGACTATCCGCCAAAGGGCTCAGTGGAGGCTGGTGGAGAAATCGAGCTGGACCCGGAAACCAGTGAGCCGTTGTTCTCCGAGCCACTCGCTGGCGAGGCTCATGGCACCGAACACCCTGTCGAAGCTCAAGATAAAAAGTAGAGAAGCGTTCAACATAAGACCTCCAGGGCGTGGGGAATTTGCGCACACAAGAGTGCGAAGTCGCTGACGGCTGTCGCGCTGATCTGTGTTCAAGGAGAGCAAGGGCCAGTTGCAAGGGGGTTGAGCACCGGCATTGCGATGTTCCAAGGCTGTGGTGTTAATGAGAAATGCGATAGAGGAGCCAATAGCTGCCGTCCTTGGCCATCGGCTAGCAGCTTTCTCGCCTATCTCGTGTCATAATACACCGCTGCAGCAGTTTGTTAGGCGATACGCGCCACAAATATCACAATGAAGATATCGAGCGAACCGGTGGCCTAGCTTTGCGGATGACGATTTCAGACAACTATTGAGCTGCGCATTTTACTTCGTCGATCATCCTTACTTTTGAAGATCCGACAGGTATCAAGCGAACGACCTTTTCACATGGATCGTAAAGCACATACAGATCGGCATTGCCTCCAATGTAAAGCGCGGAAAATGGCGGGCGCTTTTCTTCGATATCATAGATCATTGCCGGTCGAGCAGCCAGTCCCAGGACTGTTGGAGCTATGAAGCCGTGCACACCATCGGTTCGCAGGTCGGGGCCTCGATTGACCTCCAAGGTCACCAGAACCACGAGCGTCATTACAAGGCAACCAGTGATGATCAACGACTCTCGGATTCTGTCGGTAGTAAGAGTGAGCCAATTTGGCAAGAAATCGCTGCTTCGCGCCACGTGTGCCAGCATGACCACCAAAACCACGATGCCAATTAGAAAATTCACTATTAGAAGGTCGGCAGCCAGAAAAAGTGCTGAGCCTGATAAAATAAACCCGCAAACGACAAGCCATGCCGCCCAATCTCCAAAAATCACATTTCCAACCGACGAACGTCCAAATTTGCTGTTTCTGAAGTTTTTCAAACCAGCATTTAGTTTTGGTTTGTTGCCAATCCAATCACCAATGCCTTTCAACCACGTTCGGATAAAGAATAATGGCCCAAAAATGCCAAGCATCAATAACATCGACATCAACAGGTCGGTAACTCGAACAGACGCATCTACGCCCAGGTCGCTGACACGTATGCCAGCCAGCCCCCAGTATCTGCGCCATAGAAATGCAGCGAGGGCCGACATAATTCCGACAATTGGGATTAATGCGAGCAAGCTATCGATGAGGTTGGCCCGTCGCTCCTTTGCAGAGATCAACAGCTCCGGTGCCGCCTGGCGCATAACTTCGTAGGTTTCCACCACAGGCAGGTGATTTTCACCGGCCAGTGCCTTCTTGATAGCCGTGAAAATCTCCTTTGGATCAGCATCCATCACCACATATCCCAGGGCTCCGGCTTGCAGAGCAAGGATCACGCGATCATGCGGAGGGTCTGACGGTGTCAGTGCGAGTATCTTAACGTCCGGCAGAGCAGCGGATGCAGCAGAAATTATGTCGATGCTACGCAAGCCGGGTAGCATAAGATCGACCAGAAGCACATTCGGCTGAATCTGGTTGAGCTGTTGCATGGCTGCCCGCTTGTTAAAGGCCAGGCCGACCAATTCGAAGCCTTGAGATTCGGAACTAAAAAGGTCCTCCAGTTCGCCAAGGATATTTCGCACGGCGGTTCTTCCCTCCGGAACCGTCGTTACTGCCAAAAGGCGTATAGAGTCGGGTTTCATGAAATTCCCTCCGCACAAACGACCTTACCGGCGGCAGCGTGTCTGTAAGACATGGGTTGTTCTGCGCCAACTTAGTCATTCTTGTCGCTCGTACCCATTTTGAAACAACGTTATGCTATTGCATCGTTCTCAATGTGCCTTGACCCGCGTCAATATCGGATACCTTTGCTGCCACCCAAAACACCCTCCATTGGCAAGCGGTCTCAGAACGGCTGAAGTTTTGCGAGTGTAATGCGGTTGATCTGCCAGCACACCTGGAAGTTGCAGTCTTGCGCAAGGGAAAATACAAAGCACTGGTGTTGCTATTACTTTGTGCGGACTTGCAGTTTACCCCATACCTCCCGTGCCAACGTCTGGTCTACATGCGGCAGAACGAGCGCCTTGTATGCATCTTCAATCTGTTCGAACTCGTCCTGACACCGCTCTGCCCGATCCTTGGGAAGGACCTTCTTTGATTTGAGATCAGAGAAATGCTTCGGATGGGCGCCAAAAGCGAGGCACAGCACGTTGTAGTACCTTTGTTCGGCTGTTCCATGTTCGCTGGCAAATTCTCTGGTGGACTCCGATTGTTCTTCTTTTGACTCGGATTGGAACGCATGTGCAGTCCCCCTGATGAGGCGACTTGCAAGCTTTTTGTCGAGCAGAAGGATTATGTAGGCGGCAAATTGATCAGCAGCATCCTCCTCGCGCCCGAACACAGGAGTATTGTGCAAATCGAAAAAGGCGTGCGCAAACTCATGTATTGTAGTGCTGAAAAACGGGCCGGCAACGGCGTCGTGCGGCGCAACACCTTCACGCGTCGTTTTCTTCGGCCTTGCCCACTGTAGCTCGTCCACAAGCTCGTAGCATACGGTTACATTGTTATCGAAGTAGGACGCATCATCCTCGCCGTCACAGCCCTGAAAGGTGAACTGCACGGGTTTAGGGAGCCTGAACGGACTGAGAAACTCCTGCAACCGCTCAAGAATACGGCGCTCTTTGACGTCATTGTAGACCTTTATCAGGTCGCGGTCCTTCGGCATGACATAGGAGATCTTAATCTGATTGGTTTTGGTTTCCGCGAACCCTGGAGCAACGGCGGCTGCCATGAGAGTTGACGCGAAAATGCAAAACACACTGCAAGCTCTGATCATTTCTAAGCTGTCCTGTATAGAATGACTGGCGGGTCGCATCCAGCTACCCGCCAGAATGTATCTATTTCATCAGTTCGATGTCACCTGGTCGCCAGGTCTTGTCGAACCAGGGCTCGGTAGGGCTGTACAGCCGCAAGACGAGAAACCAACCTTTCTTGGGGACCGTCTGCAACCAGTTGGATTCCTTTCCCTTGGGTGCCTTGGGGCCAAAGTAGAGATCCACCGATCCGTCGCCGTTCACTGCCACTTTGCCCTTGTGCTTCTGGCTGTTGTAGCTGGGGAACGGCTGACTGGTCTGGAGTTCGGAGCGGGTTTGGGAATCGTAAAGTACGATCGATATGAACTTCTCGGAGGGCGGGTCCTTGGGAAGGTTCAACTTGTAGTTCTTGCTTCCGTCCAGATAGTCGCCATTCTTGTCCAGATAGCCCCAGGCGTACTGCGATCCCTTGCCGATCAACTTCCAAGTCATCGCTGGCGTGTTGACGGTTGCGAAGTAAAAAAACTGGGCACGCGCATCCAGATTGCGCCCGCCCATTCCTCCATCCTTGAGGAACTCGTAGGATCCGCCCACGAAGCCCCTCTTCCAATTACTGCCCTCGTAAAGGAACGCCGATTTGTCTCGTTCGTACCAGAGCATGGTCCGGGCCGTGGCGTTGGCGACCTCAGCCGACTTGGTGAGAATCCCTTTCATCCGCTCGTCGGGGGCAAAGGGTTTGCCCTTCTGGATACCGATAGACGCAAAGATGCCGCGCAACTGCGGTTCGAGCATTTCGATCGGCTCGCGTTCGATGACGGCGTGAAGCTCTTCGTAGAATTTGTAGTCAGTGGAGTGAATGGTGTTGAATGCCTTCTTGGATCCGTTGATGAACTCCATCTTTGGCGGGTTCGCTGCCTTGGAGAGGGGATAGACTTTCAGGCCTTCCCTGAACAACTTGCTGGAGAAGTCGGGTTTGCCATCCTTGAGGAAGCCGCGCGCGATGTACCAGTTCACCCAACTGGTTGACTTGGCGACGAAATAGCCCTCGGGGACGTCACCCTGCAGATGAATTCTATCCGGCGGTAAGATCAGGTACTTGCCGCCCATTGCCTTGTCGGGCCCTGGAGCGCCCGTGTCGGTCACGAAGCGGAAGAAGGCGTCGTTGACCGTCCCCGGACCGGTTCCAGGCGGGACCTCGATCACCATCGGGCCGTGCTTCTTGAGGTCGAGAAAAACGCTGACATAAACCGTGTCGGTATTGCCAGTGAGAAACAGGGGATTGCTGTCCATCAGCTGATCGAAGATCAGGACCTGGTTGTAGTCCTTGGCGCCTAGGGTTGCCTGGCCACGTCGAATCGCCTCCAGACTCGCCGCGGGCATGCCGTTGAGGAAGGAATCGACCCCACGAATGTAGTCGAGATGGTTATAGATGGCTTTGGCCGTCTCCTTCGTGGGGATTCCATCGAAATACTTGAAAGTGCCGATCCTCGTCTCTAAGTTGTTGGGCGTCCTGATCGACTCCGAGATCTTGGTGTTGCATCCCGGTGTAGGTTGAGCCCAACTGACATTGACGAGCAGAAC
>JBPCVV010000050.1:0-2872 GCA_051010195.1 Anderseniella sp.
AGGTGAATCACTGTGCCTACGCCACTCATAGAACGCGTAAGGGCCTCAACGTGCCGAAAATCTTCCCTGATAATTGTCAGGTTGTCGTGGTCCGCGACAGCCGATAATGGCTCATTGCCAAAATGCATGGCATCGAAGACCAGCACCTCTTTGCCCTGGTCCAGCAGTTTCTCGACCAATATCGATCCGATGTAGCCACAACCTCCAACGACCAGAACCTTGTTCTCATCGCCCGGTTGTTGTCTGTCGAGATCGCTCTCGTCCAGACTGTCGGTGCGCAATACCAGCGAAGCGACACGGGCCAGCATGACCAACACCGTCGATATCAGGAAAGCCACCAGGAACAGTTGGGCAGTAGTTGCAGGCGTACCAACCGACAGCCCCAGGAACCAGGACGCGAGGAGCCATATGACGCCCGCAATAACAAACAATCCCAGGGTGACCAGGAAGACCCGGCCGAGCCTGGTCTGCAGCGCAGAGGCGCGCGAGACTGTGTACAGACCGGCCGCAGTATAACCTAAGAAGCACACGGCTGACAGGCAGACAGCCAAGGCGAGCAGAATGCCTGCTTGCCCCGCCGCGATACTTGTGTCGCCGCCGTGGATCACGACCCAGCCAATCAGAAATCCGACCCAGATCGCGGCAATATCGACAGTTACACGTAAAAATGTTCCCACGGTCGGACGCAGTTCATTGAAATAGCCGTACGCAAACATGGCGCTTGTTTTCCTTCACTCATGAGCCAATTCATCCGCCACGTTAATGTGCGATACTCAATCCCCGGTTGAGCAGAAAGGCTTGCAACAGAATTCGATAGGCCACCTGCGCGCACGCTCAAGTTCGACGTGCCCGGGTGATCCGGATCAGCCCGAAAAGCCTACCCGCATCTGCACCATTTAAGGGTGACTACTAAGCAATACCACTTGGGGATGAGCAGACCCGCCCTCCCGGTCAGGAAGCGGCTGCAATTTCACCCAAAGTGGCACATATGCCTTGGCAGTACCCATTTGGAGTACTCCTCAATAGCCGGACTTTGATCTGCTGTGCGTTGGAAACGCGCGTCCATCTATGCATGATTAATGTCGGTAGGCTGCTGCAGTTGACGGCATCGCGTAAATGAACAGGCGGGGCGCGAGATCGGCTGCCGCCGAACAAGCAGTGCTGCATCTGTTCATACGTCAAGCCGGCGTGCCAAAGCGTCACAAGTGATTGAGAGAACCGCCGATGAACGAGTTGATCCTGGATTCCAGGTCGAATGACTACCGGGCAACCGGCAGTCGGCTTGGGCACGTATTCAGGCCCCCCGGCCACAGGCACTATTCTGTCAAACCGAGCTGTGTGAGGCGCAAGTGAAAAAGGACGTCCTACTTGCGCTCGGATTGCTGTTGTCGCCTGCCTCGCAGTTGCGGCTGGCCGGCGGTGCGATCGGGCCAGGCGAAATCTGTTTTGCCCTGTGGCTTGTGTTGGCGGCCGTGGACTATTTGGGCAGGTCGGATCTCCCGCTAACATCGGCACCGATGCGGATTTTGAGCTTTTGGCTGATGTTTGCCACCGCATTGAGCATTGGAGCTCTGACAACCTACGCCATGGGAATCCAGAATGATCTGGTGTTTTTGAAGCATGACATTCAGGCCTATATCCTTGTCGCCGGGATCAGTTTGTTCTGTGTCCTGGATCCAGATGCCCCCCGGCGATTGAGCACGGTGGCCTGGCAACTGGTAACGTTTGGTTCTGTTTTGCTGGTGATACAACTCGCCCATGCATGGGAACTGCTGAACATCCCGCGACTGGACCCCTGGTACTGGGACAGGATGCGCGGCTGGTCAGAGAATCCCAATCAGCTTGCGCTCGTTTGCATAGGGCTCGGATTCGTATCTTTCCATCTTTTCGAGACCTCCGTTCGGCCCATTGCAAAAACCGCGGCCCTGGCATGTACGGTTCTGCCTATATCAACCGGTCTGCTGACCAAGAGCGATTCATTTCTGCTGGTTCTGGCGGTCGCCGTTCCAGCACTAGCGGTTCTCGCTATTGTCAACTGGTTGCGAACCAAACCGACGCTGCCGGGTGTCCGGTGGGCATTCGCATGGCTTTGTATACTGGCTGTTCCGGCAATGCTGGTTCTGGCAGCCCCTACTGCCAACATTGTCGCCAAGAATTCAGGCAGCATCGAGCGCCAGTTCGTCGACAGCAATCGCGATGCAGTTTTGCGCGACGCGCCCAAGCGGTTCGACCTATGGAGGCAAGCTTTCGAAGTTGGATTGTCCACAAACATGCTGGGACTTGGGCCAGGACCTCACCTGGATCGGGTCAGGTCGACCAGCGTCAACTCGGCAGATGTGGGCTTCGATTTCCCGCACCCAAGCCAGGACCCGGTAGCCAACTTCGAAACCCACAATACGCTGCTCGATCTGTTCACCCAGGGAGGACTGATCGCGCTGCTGAGTTTCGCCTGGCTGTTCATATCTACGTTTCTGCTCGCGGTACGAAGAAATCTGACCTCGCTGGCCGCGCTGCTATGCGGCCTCGCGGTGTTCAGCATGTTTCACTTTATCTTTCGTCATCCACTGTTGTGGTTCGTGATCGCCCTGTGCCTGGTGCTCGCGACCGCGACAGTCCGACAGCCGGCGCGTGCCGGTCACGGGAGTTGACAACATGTGTGGTATCGCGGGAATATTTCTCACACCTCACCAGGCTGACCCCGGACGGTTATCCAGCGTTGAACAAATGACATCGCGTCTGCATCATCGCGGACCGGACGGTGCCGGCGTCTGGATGGACCGTGAGGCCGGCATTGCACTCGGCCACCGCCGTCTCGCAATCATCGACCTGACCGACGAAGGCCGCCAGCCAATGCATTCGCACAGCGACAAAT
>JBPCVV010000051.1:0-2663 GCA_051010195.1 Anderseniella sp.
CCAATGGTGGCGTGAATAATGGCCGCGATGATGCCGCTGCCGATCGATATGCCGATAGCTGGAAAAATCAGCCCTGCGATGAATGCCCCCACGACACCAACCACAATATTGCCGATCAGTCCAAAGCCGTACCCCAATTTGCCGCTAGTTGGGTCAATACCGGCATTTATCAGGGCTTCAACCTGTCTTGTCTGCCATTTACTTCAGGTAATGAAAATGCTGCACAAATGATGACAAAACGGGTAGTGCCGTCCACGCAATTGGCCATACTTGGCCTTTTTTTGGACTCACTTTGCACTGAATCGAGGATTGTACTTAAAACAGCTGACAAGCGCGTAGTTTTGCCGAACGTGCTGCAATTTAGTGCACGCAAGGTAAGGATCGTATTTTGTTGATAAGTTAACACCGCCATATAATTGCCAGCATACGAACATAATTTTACCTGATTCCTTACTCGTTTAAACCTGATTCGAACTTCACAATCTGCACTCTGAAAATGGGATGGCACGGCGTGTAAGTGTACGTATGTGTATGTACAGTCTTACCCAAAGTCCCGGTGTGTCCACCGGGCAGAGGGGTCATATGTTTCGTTTGTTTTCTGCGGCAGTTGCCGCATTGCTTTCTTTTGTTGTCATTAGCGTTGTTCCGATCGGGTCCGCGTTTGGCCAGGCCCATTCCGATAGGGTTCGCGCTGCCAACAACGATACGGTAAGCGTCATTTCCGGCGGTATCGGAGGCACGTATATCCGGATCGCCGCCGACCTGCAGGCCGAACTGGACGACGTGGATGACCTGCGAATCCTGCCTATCGTTGGCAAGGGATCGGTCAAGAATATCGAAGATTTGTTGTACCTTCGCGGGGTTGATATCGCCATCGTGCAGTCGGACGTGCTGACCTATCTGCGCAACAAGAAGGTCTATAGAGACATTCAGCAGCGGGTGAACTACATTACCAAGCTGTACAATGAGGAGTTGCACCTGGTTGCGCGGCGCGACATCACTGACATCAGGCAGCTTCGCGGCAAGAAAGTTAACTTCGGCGGCAAGGGTTCTGGAACCTACATGACCTCGGAAACGGTGTTCGGCGCACTCGGGATCAAGGTCACGCCCTCCAGTCACGGGTATGAAGATGCCTTGGAAATGGTTCGCACGGGCAAGATCGACGCCATGGTGTACGTCGCCGGCAAGCCGGCATCCATTTTCACGTCCGTCAAAAAGGATGCCGGTCTGCACATTGTACCGGTCCCCTACACTGCAAAACTGCAGCAGAGCTACCTGCCGGCTAAACTGAGTTCCAAGGATTACGGAAATCTGGTGGATGCTGAGGCTCCGGTTGACACCATCGCGGTTGGTGCTGTCATGGCAGTCTTCAACTGGAAACCGAAAACCGGTCGCTATTATCGCGTGAAACGGTTTATCGAGAGCTTTTTTGCCAAGTTTGATCAATTCCAGAAGGCACCGCGGCACCAGAAGTGGCGTGAGGTGAACCTTGCGGCCGAACTTCCGGGTTGGAGCCGGTATTCGGTCGCCAAGAATTGGCTGGCGGCAAACCAGGCCCAGATTGCGGCAACCGGACCGACCCAGCAACAGCGCAAATTGTTCGAGGCCTTCCAGGCATATCTTGCCAGCCAGGGACGCACGGTTGCGCTCAGCCAATCGGACCAGAAGAGATTGTTCAACAAGTTCATTCAATGGAACGAGGCGGTTTCCAAGGCAAACTAGAATGAATTAGATTGACCAGGCCGAGAAAACTCGGCCGGTGAGTTAAGTCGATCCAACGAGGTCGCACGCGTAACAGGGAAAATTGAAACCATGAGCAAGAAAGCTGACGACAAGCAAGGTGCACTCGATTCATTAAGGTTGGACCTAGCGGAAACAGGAGATGAAGTCTGGAGTGACCATCCAGCCACAAACCTCGACGAAGACAACCCGTCAGCGCTTCGTGCGCAACATGATGCCGGCGACAATGCTGCAATGTCAGCGCCGGGGCCTCAACGCGCGACAAGATTAAGGACCCGCGAAGAGATTTTCGAACACCGCATGGCGGTCATGGCCCACCGGCGCGCTCAACTCGACGCTCATCGCAACAAGCAGGCGCGCAAGTGGTATGCGCTTACCGCCGCGCTTCTGTTCGTCGGCGCGAGCGGCCTCGGCGCATTTTACTACCGAACCGCAGATGACTGGAAGTTTCTTTCGGTCTACAGCCTGAACACTCCTGCCTATGAAAGTGTACAGACCGCGTCGGCATCAGGTGACGGTGGCGCCTGGGACGGATCTGCCAGTTCACATTTCCAGAATGCCGAAGCACTAATGCTTTCGCCTCCTGTCGAGCCTCAGCAGCAACCTGTTGAAGAGGTAACGGATGTATCTGAAATTAAGGTTCCAAGACTGCCGGACGTGGAGATTGAAATAGCTGCCGAACCTGCGCGCGAACCTGTTGCTCCCGCCCAGCCGGTACAGCAGGCCGCACCCGAACAGGCTGTTGCAAAAATAGAACCGGCCGCCAGGCCGGCGCCGAATTTCATCAAACCTGAATCCAAGAGATTTGTGCGTGTCGCTCCCACCGCCATGCCCGCACCACCGAAGACGGTCTACAATCTGAACAAGACGAAATCGGCGGCCGCGACCAGCGAACTGATCATGGTGCCGGTGGAACCGGCAAA
>JBPCVV010000052.1:0-5594 GCA_051010195.1 Anderseniella sp.
AGCGGGAAATGACCGATGGCGGCACCACGGTCAACCGGCAGCGCGAGATTGAAATGAACTATGCAGGCGTGCTGCCCTACCGGGTGTTCGGCGCGCTGTGGACACACCAGGTTGCCGGGGCGCTGGGAGACTTCAGTACCAAGGATGGTGTTTTCAACCCGGCATTTGCAACTGCTGGCACAGGCACCTACTGGCGGGCAAGCTGGGACCATGCATTGCATCTGGACGGCTATAACAGAATCAATCTGGGGTATCTGGTTCGCGAGTATGATTATGACGGCATTGCCCCTTTTGCGTTTGACCCGGGGTCCATGTCGCATACGTTGAGCCTGAGCTTTACCAAAAGCTTCTAACGCCAAAAAGGCTGATGAAATGAAGAACAACACCTGTGTATTCGCAAGCCTCGCCTGCGCCGGATTGCTGTGCGTGATGACGCCAATAAGCGCTTTTGCCGAAACGGTAGGCAAGATGACGGCTGTGCAAACCCAGGTCAGGAAAGCCGGCACAGGTGTGATCGGTGTCGGGGCAGGCGTGTCGCTTGGTGACCGGCTGCGCAGCAATGCAACAGGTCTCGGCCTGATTGTGTTCAAGGATCAGTCGAGTGTGAAGCTGGGACCGAACTCGAATCTGAAGATTGACGAGTTTGTGTACAGCCCTGGCAGCAACGGCAATTTCGGTATCAGCATGGACCGCGGTGTGTCGCGGTTTTTCGGCGGCCAGGTTTCCAAAAAGGGCGAGATGAAAATTACCACACCGCATGTCATCCTCGGCGTGCGCGGCGGCATCGTGGACACGAAGGTTGAAGATGGCGAGACGACCGGCATTCTGCGCGCCGGCAAGCTGACATGCTCTATTGACGGTGATGTTCGGGTGATTACGAAACCGGGGTTTGCCTGTGTGTCCAATGGCGGGTCAATCAGCGTGGTCAAGCTTCAAAACTCCCTGGATATTCTCGATAGCCCGGCTCGCATTGCAGGCACCAATGCGCCGGGCAACAAGGGCCCCGGCCTTGAAGTGGATGCCGGTTGTGCCGGACCGGGCGCCAGCCTGATAGTGGCGTGTCAGAGCCGGAACGGCCAGTATCCGAACCCGGGTACTACGGGACGTGATCCTGGTGGTATTGGACCGATCATCCGAACCGGGCCGCAAGACAACCGCAACAGCTTCCCCGGTGTGTCTGACATTCGGGAACAGTGATTTGTGAGCAAACTGTATGACCGGTTACGTAGACGACTGGGAGTGCTCAGTCTGATCGCGATACTGATCGCGTCTCACGTAGTTTTCAATGCAAGCCTGGACGATCAGCGTGGAAAGTCCTTTGATTTCTATCAGCAACTGAGCCCGAGAGCCGATTCAGCATCCAGCGTCGTTATCGTCGGTGTTGATGATGAGACCATCGGCGTCGAGGGGCGCTGGCCGTGGCCGCGAAATCGCATTGCGGACCTTATTGCCGCCATACATTCTTCCGGCGTATCGGTGCTCGGCATCGATGTGCTGTTCTCAGAACCGGATGAAACTCCGGGCGGTGTTGCACGTGACGAGCAGCTGGCCAGAACCATTGCATCGTCGCCGACCATACTTGCAACCAGCATTGGTGACTTTCCCGGATCCAGTGTACCTGAAACGAGTGTCGGCTGGGCGGTTGTCGGCAACAGCAATGCTGAAGCGCTGCCGTGGCAACCGGGTATCATAACCTCAACCGCGACCATCCGGGCCGGTGCGGCGGGCCTGGGCATTGTCCGGTCTGTTTCGGACAGTGACGGGGTGGTGCGCACGGTGCCGCTGGTGTGGGCGGCCAAGACAGCAGACCAACTGTCCCTGTGGCCCGCCTTCAGCCTGGAACTGGCCAGGGCCTACACCTCCGGCACCGGATTTGCCCTGCGGGTCCGACCGTCGGGATTTGAGGCGTTGAAGCTTGGTGAAACAGTCATCCCTCTGTCAAACGGGGGCGCGGTGTGGCTCTGGGAACAGGCAGTGGCCATTCCGCGGGTGTCGGCGCTTGACGTTATGGCCGGCAAGGCGGGGGAGGTTCTCAAGGGCAAGATTGCCATCCTGTCGGTGAATGCGCTCGGCGTGGACAAGTTTCACACGACACCGACGGTGGCGGCCCGGTCCGGTGCCGAGATCCACGCGGTTCTCGCCAACCAGATTCTGGACGGCCAGTTTCTGTCGGAGCCGGCAAATGCCAAGACAGTCGAACGTCTGTGGTTCCTGGTATCGGCGCTTCTGTTGCTGGTGGCATCTTACTTTTTTGCAAATCGTATCTGGCTCTTGCTGGCAGCCGGGCTGGTGCTGTGTCTTGCGCCATTGCTGGCCGGCTATTTGGCATACCTGCAATCGGCCCAGTTGTTTGAACCGGTCCAGCCCTCAGTGGGTCTGGCGGCGGTTGCGCTGGCCGAAGTCTACAGCCTGTTTCGTGAATCCGATGCCCGGCGACGCCAGTTGTCACGGCAGTTTTCGCAATACTTGTCACCGAATGTCGTCGCCATGTTGAGCGAAACCCGGCGTGACCTGACCACCAGTGCGGAGAAGCGTGAAATTACCGTGCTGATGATGGACATGCGCGGTTTCACCTCAAGCAGCGAAAGCCTGCCTGCAGACGAGATAAACGCGACCGTGAACCGGTTCCTGACGCTGGCCAGCCAGGAAATCTTCAAGCGGGACGGCACCATCGACAAGTTCATGGGAGATGCGATTCTGGCGTTCTGGAACGCTCCGGTGGATCAGGCCGACCATACCGACCGGGCCCTGGAAACGGTACTGGCGATCCGTGCGTCACTCGAGACGGAAAACGTGCAGCGCCAGAAAGACGGCAAACCGCCGATACGCGTCGGGGCAGGTATTGAGACCGGCATCTGCTCGGTTGGCAATTTTGGCTCGGACATCAGGTTTGACTATACCGCGATCGGGTCAAGCGTGAACATGTCGGCCCGGCTTGAGTCCGCCACCAAGGCAACCGGCTGCCCGGTACTGCTGGGCCCCGGTTTTGCCCGACGCCATGTCGACGGCATCGAACCGGTCGCAAAGATCGAATTGTCGGGATTTGCCAACCCGGTGCAGGTGTACACGCCTGTCGGCCTCAAGCCTGCAGCCGACAGGCGGGGCGAACAAAAAAAGCGGAAGGCCTGAACGCTGGCACTTCCGCTTCCTGTGTAATCTGGTTGAGTACGCTAAACAATGATCTCAACGCTGACGGGAGCAACGCAATCATCATGCCAATCCGACACTCAGCTAAATATAGTATGGGCGAGCTATAAGACCGCAATATGGAGCATTTGAGCCGATATTGAGGTCAGTGACGATTTGCAGAATGCACAGGCCGGTTTTGCAAAATGCAACAATATGACCCGAAATCGCCTTATTCGGCGGCCAGTGCGGACACAGGCGTTTGCGCGCTTGCCAGCCAGCTGTCGAGAAATCTGTCGAGCCAGCAATCAACCGACGGGTCGTGCACGAAGCGGTCACTGAAATGCGTCTCGCGCGACCGTGCGCCGGGCAGTTCCAGTCGTTCCTCCGCCTTGACCAGCCAGCGGTTCATCATCTTGTGGGTGACTTCCGGGTGGAACTGAATGGCAAATGACGTGTCGCCATAGCGGAATGCCTGGTGCGGAAAGTCGCCTTGTGATGTGGCAAGGCACACCGCGCCGTCAACCAGTTCAAAACCTTCCCGGTGCCACTGGTAGACCTTCTGCGGCCACAGGCCGTAGGCGGCCCCTTCGTCGGTGGCGGCAATGTCATAGTAGCCAATTTCCGCTCGGTCGTCTGGAAACCCGAAAACCTTGCCGCCCAGGTGCCTGGCCAGCATCTGGCCGCCAAGGCAAATTCCCAGGAAAGGCACGCCGGTCTCAAGCGGCTTGGCAATCCAGTCAATCTCGGTGCGGATGTAGTCGTGCTCGTCATCGTCATTGGCGCTCATCGGGCCGCCAAAGATAACCGCGCCGGCATAGTCTTCGATGTTGTCCGGCAACCCCTCACCCAGAGCAGGCCTGCGAATATCGAGCTCATAGCCTTTCTGTACCAGTTTCATCCCGACGCGTCCCGGCGTCGAGGTCTCCTGGTGCAATACTATGACGATGCGTTTTTTCATTTTTCCTTTACGGTGTAGTTCCGTTTGCAAGCAAAGTGAATTGGTCCAGCTGGACTACATTGCGGACACACCACCGTCCAGTTTCAGTTCTGATCCTGTCATGAATGACGACTCGTTGCTGGCCAAGTAAACCACAGCCCATGCTACATCTTCAACAGTTGCTATGCGGCCCAGCGGTATTTGTCTGGCCAGCTTTCGCGTGTTGACATCCCGGTCGTCAGATTTCGTGACCTGATCGACCATATCGGTATCGACGAAGGCGGGATGTACAGAATTGCACCTTACGTCCGAATAGGCACGCGCGGCGTGCAGGGCAACTGACTTTGTCAGCATGTGCACGCCTGCCTTGGCGGCATTGTAGGCGGCGAAATTCGGGCTTGCGATCATCGACGAGATCGACGCGATGTTGACGATGGATGCCGGCGCATTCTGTGACAGGACAGGCAGTGCCGCCTGGCAGCCCAGGTAGACGGACTTAAGATCCACATCCATGGTTCGGTCCCAGCCTGCCTCATCCAGGCTCTCAACGGTGCCGGGTATGATGATGCCGGCATTGTTGACGAGCACATTGATGCCGTTCATCAACTCGCCGGCGCGTTCAATGGCGGTATCCCATGCGCCCCTGTTGGTAACATCAAGCTCGATTGCCGGATGACTGGAAACCTGGCTTGCCGCCCGGCTTGCTTCTGACATATCGATGTCGGTGATCACCACATCGCAACCGTGCTCGGCCATCAGTCTGGCGCAGCCCAGGCCGATGCCTCTGGCTGCGCCTGTTACCAGGGCTTTCCTGCCTGCAAGTCTCATTCGGACATCTCCAGTTTGGCCGACAATGACGGCGATGTGCCGGGCGTGCAAGTTTGTGCCAATCGAGCAGAAAATTATCCCGCAATATGGTTTGACCAAGCCGGATGATTGTGGTCATGAACACTGCGATTACAAACACCGGATTTTGTACAGGAGACATAACCAGATGAGCATCACGCTTGCCAAGAGCCGCAAGATTGTTTCGGTAGCGCTGAAGAAGGCCCGGGACATCGGCCTGACCAAACCCATGACGGTTGTCGTGCTCGATGCACGCGGCACGGTGAAGGCATGTGAAAGCCAGGACGGCAGCTCAACCCTGCGGTTCAAGGTGGCGTTCGGCAAGGCCAATGGCTGCATTGCGCTTGGCATCGGGTCCCGGGCGATTTTTGCCCGCGCCAACGAGCAACCCTATTTCGTCCAGGCGGTGAATGCACAGGCCGACGGCAACCTGGTTCCGGTGCCGGGCGGTGTGCTGGTGCGGGATCGCAAGGGAGCCATCATCGGCGCGGTGGGCGTCACCGGCGATACGTCCGACAATGATGAGATTTGCGCGGTAGCTGCCATCGAGGCGGCAGGATTCCAGGCCGATACGGGCGGTTAGGTTGCACCAGGCTGCCAGCCAGCCGGCGCCATCTCGAAACCGGAAAACTCAAAGCCGGGTGATACCGTGCACCCTACAAGGGTCCAGTCGCCCAGGGAC
>JBPCVV010000053.1:0-12187 GCA_051010195.1 Anderseniella sp.
TGCGCAGGCCGTAAAGGGCAACGCCGATGGTGCCGACGAACTCCATTGCCGCCACCAGGCTCATCGGCAGCCGGTCAAGCGCCAGGTAGAACGCGGTATTCATCACCGCCAGGCAGACGCCGAGACCGATCAGCAACAACTTCACATGACGGTCAGCCAGAAAAAACACCGTCCAGGGCCGGGTGAACGGCGCGAAGATCAGCGCCGCAGAGGCGATCCTGAACCACGCCACGCCCAGCACGCCAACAGCCGGGAACAACAGCACCGCAAACGACGGCCCGAGATAGTGGAACACCGCGCTGACCCCAAACCATGCCTGCGGCGGCACGTTTTCCGCTGCCGTGTTGAAGACGGTTGGCTGATCTTTCATCCATGCTCGCTTGTGTTTGGACATAAGAATAGAAGGAATAAAGGCGATTTTACATGGCGATTAGAACGCTGTATCGTCCATTGAATGAAGTAATTAAGGAAAATTGCGTGAATAGATTTCGATATGAAAATGGCAGCGTTGATGCAGTCGATCGCAAACTGCTCGACGCGCTGATAGAGAATGCCCGCACCAGCAACGCCGAACTCGCCCGCCTGGTGGGGTTGTCTGCCCCCAGTGTTGCCGAGCGCATCAGGAGGCTGGAGGAGGCGGGTGTCATTGAAGGCTATTCGGCCAGCATAAATCCGGCCGCCCTGGGCCTTCCCATTGCGGCATACCTGCGCATCAGGCCGATCCCCGGCGAACTTCAAAGGGTGGCGCAGATCCTGCGCGACCTGCCGGAAATTGTGGAATGTGACCGGATTACCGGTGAAGACTGCTTCATCGCCCGCGCCCATGTCCGCTCGGTCGGCGATCTGGAAACACTGATCGACGAATTGATTTCCTATGCCATGACCAATACGTCCATTATCCAGTCATCACCGGTTGAGCGCCGTTTGCCCCGTTTTCCCTGAGCCCGTATGGAGGATGCAATGGCGAAAGCAGACAACAAGACCAAACCGACTTCTGTTTCTGTTGACGGGTTCCTGAAGTCGATCGAGCACGAAACCCGGCGCGTGGACGGATTTGCCCTGCTGGAGCTGTTCAACCGGATCACCGGCATGAAGCCGAAAATGTGGGGACCGTCGATTATTGGATACGGGCGCTATCACTACAAATACGAATCTGGCCGCGAGGGAGATTTTCTGATCACTGGCTTCAGCCCGCGAAAAAGCGCGCTCAGCATCTACATCATGCCCGGTTATCGCGACATGTCGGACAAGCTCGCCCGCCTGGGGAAACACAAGATCGGCAAGAGCTGCCTCTACATCAACAAGCTGGCCGACATCGATACGGCGATGCTGGAGGAGATTGTGCTGGACGGCATTGTCTACATGAAAGCCAACTACGAGGTCTTCGACGAGTAGCGCGCGTGCAGTGCTGCTCTATTCCGCCGCTTCCTGGGAATAACCAAGCTTGGCATTCAGCTTGGAGAGCAGGCGTATCGCCGCGTCGGCAATCACCGTGCCGGGCGGGAAGATGACGGCGGCCCCCATGTCGGTGAGCGCGTCAAAATCCTGCGGCGGCACCACGCCGCCGACCGCGATCATGATGTCGCTGCGGCCTTCCGCTTCCAGGGCTGCGCGCAGGGCTGGTACCAAAGTGAGGTGACCGGCGGTCAGGGACGAGACACCGACCACGTGCACGTCGTTTTCCACTGCCTGGCGGGCCACTTCTTCCGGCGTTGAAAACAGAGGACCGATGTCCACCTGGAAGCCGATGTCGGCAAACGCCGTCGCAATGACCTTCTGGCCGCGATCATGACCGTCCTGGCCCATCTTGGCCACAAGGATGCGGGGTTTGCGGCCGTCGGCCTCCTCAAACGCATCGACCATGGCTTGAGCCCTCATGGCGCTGCCGGACACCTCGCCAAGCGCCTTGCGGTAGACACCCTCGATAACGCGGGTCTTGGCCACATGCCGGTTCCACACCTTCTCCAGTGCCAGCGAGATTTCGCCAACCGTTGCCTTGGCCCGGGCCGCATCGACTGCGGCTGCCAACAAGTTGCCGTCGCCGGATTTCGCGATCCGTGTCAGTGCTTGAAGTGTGCTTTCCACCTGAGCCTCATCGCGCTCGGCCTTCAGGCGTGCCAGCTTGTCCAACTGCTGGGTCCGCACGGATGAATTGTTGACCTTGAGAATGTCGATCTCGGCCTCGTCACTGGCAATATATTTGTTGATGCCGACAACGGTCTGTTCACCGGAATCGATGCGCGCCTGGGTGCGCGCCGCGGCTTCCTCGATGCGCAGTTTCGGCAAGCCCTGCGATATCGCTTCGGCCATGCCGCCGAGGCCTTCGATCTCTTCAATATGGGCCCAGGCCTTTTTCGCCAGGTCGGCTGTCAGGCGCTCGACATAATAGCTGCCCCCCCATGGGTCGGCGACCCGGCAGGTGCCGGCTTCCTGCTGCAGGAACAGTTGCGTGTTGCGCGCGATACGGGCGGAAAAGTCGGTCGGCAGGGCCAGGGCTTCATCCAGCGCATTGGTGTGCAGCGACTGGGTATGGCCCTGCGTGGCGGCCATGGCCTCGATGCAGGTGCGCCCGACATTGTTGAACACGTCCTGGGCGGTCAGTGACCAGCCGGAAGTCTGGCTGTGGGTGCGCAGTGACAAAGAACGCTGATTTTGCGGATTGAACTCCTTCATCAGCTTGGCCCACAACATGCGCGCTGCGCGCATCTTGGCGATCTCCATGAAGAAGTTCATGCCGATAGCCCAGAAGAACGACAGCCGCGGCGCAAACTTGTCGATGGGCAGGCCGGCAGCTACCCCGGCGCGGGCATATTCGACCCCGTCGGCCAGTGTATAGGCCAACTCCAGGTCAGCCGTGGCACCGGCCTCCTGCATGTGATAGCCGGAGATCGAGATCGAGTTGAACTTCGGCATGTTCTGCGATGTATAGGCGAAAATGTCGGAAATGATGCGCATCGACCGGCTTGGCGGATAGATATAGGTGTTGCGCACCATGAACTCTTTCAGGATGTCGTTCTGGATCGTGCCGGTGAGTTTTTCCGGCGCCACGCCCTGTTCTTCCGCGGCCACGATGTACAGGGCCAGGATCGGCAGGACGGCTCCGTTCATGGTCATGGACACCGACATCTTATCAAGCGGAATGCGGTCAAACAGGGTACGCATGTCATAAATGGAATCGATTGCGACACCTGCCATGCCGACATCGCCCGATACCCGCGGATGATCTGAATCATAGCCGCGGTGGGTTGCCAGGTCGAAGGCGATCGACAGACCCTTCTGTCCGGCCGCCAGGTTGCGGCGGTAAAACGCGTTGGAATCCTCCGCTGTGGAGAAACCGGCATACTGGCGGATGGTCCAGGGTTGGGTTGCATACATGGCAGGATAGGGGCCGCGCAGATACGGTGCCGCACCGGGCCAGGTGTGCAGGAAATCGAGGCCGGCAACGTCGCTCTTGTCGTAGGCGGACTTGACGGTAATGCCTTCCGGTGTCGGGAACGTCTGGGTCTCGTGCCCACCAGCGCCCGTCGGCAGTTCAAAACTGAATTCAGAGAAATCCGGCAATGTGCTCATGATGGGTCTCCCGCAGCCAGCATGGAAAGCTCGTTCAGCAGCGTCAAGACGTTTTGCCCGGCATGGACAAACTGCCGGACCCCGGCAGCTTTGAGCTGGTCTTCCATATCGCCCGGTTTTCCGGCCAGCAGCACGTGCTTTGCACCGTGTTGTACGAGTAACCGGGCTGCATCTTCGGCTTCATTTTCATAAACCGGGTCAGATGAACAGATGCAGGCAACGCTGAGCTTGCTGGCAGCGAAGTCTTCCGGTGGTCCGCTGACCGTATCAATACCGCCTGACGCCAACAGGTTGCCCATCCAGGTGGCGCGAACCGTGAAGTCCGCCGGTTTGCCCAGCACGGCCAGGAAGACCGCCGGCCGCGCGCCCGTGTCTGTCAGCCGGGCATCACTGGCATCGCGCAGTGCTTCAAATCCCTCGCCCAGGCGGTGCTGCTGCAGGGGTTCGCAGGTGTCCATGCCGACCTGCTGCGAGGCGTCACCGAACTGCCAGTCTGCCGGCACGCCCATGTCCAGCGTCTTGTTCGGTGCCTCGTTGAGGTTGGGGAATTCCGACACACCGGTCAGCGGCATCTTGCGCCGGGCAATGTCTGTGTCGCGGGCATCGCGCACTTGCCCGATCATGGTTTGCACCTTGCCATCAGTCAGGGCTGCCATCATGCCGCCGTCAGCTTCGACCGACTGGAACACAGACCAGGCCGACCGGGCCAGTTCATGGGTCAGGTCTTCCACATGGCCGGATCCGGCGGTGGCATCGCGCACCCGGCCGACGCGGGATTCTTCCAACAGGAGCGACTGGACATTGCGGGCCAAGCGCCGTGCAAAGCCGTCAGGAAGACCCAGAGCATGGGTGAACGGCAGCACGGTGACACTGTCGGCGCCGCCAATGCCGGCGGCAAAACTCGCCGTTGTGGCGCGCAGCAGGTTCACGTGCGGATCGCGGCTGGACATGATGCGGGCAGCGGTCTCAATGTGCAGTGTCAGTGGCGTCGGTGCCAGTCCCGAGACATCCAGCAGCCGTGCCCACAACAGCCGGACGGCACGCAGCTTGGCGATGGTGACAAACTGGTCGGCATCCGCCGTCAGCATCATGGAGATGCGTGGCGCTGCATCAGCAGGCGCAACGCCGCCTGTCTCCAGCATGCGCAGGTACTCTACCGCTGTTGCGAGTGCAAAACCCAGCTCCTGGGCTTCGGAACATCCAGCGCCGTGATACACACGCGCATCAGCCTGGGCCACCGGCCCCTGGTGATCGGCACTGGTGGCTTGTGCAAACATGTCGCCGAACCGCCGGCACAGCTCGCTGCGTTCAGTGACCTTGCCGACATGCGCACATGCGCCGAGGGGATCGAGACCCAGCGTCAAGCTGCAGCGCGCCAGGTCAAGCCGCCTGCGCTTGTATTCCTCCAGCACCAGCAGAGCGAGGTCGCGGCCATGCCGTCCGCCGTCCAGCCGCAGGTCAATCAGGTCAAGCTCGACACCGTCTAACAGCCGCTGCACGGAGCGGGCATCGGTAACAGCGACACCCGCCGCACCAGCCGATATGCTGCCCGGCAGCACCAGTGAGATGCCGCTGGCTCCGTTCATCAGGTCGTCGAGCATCTGGGTGTTGGCAGCGGCAATGTCTGGCATGTCGGCGCGCTGGACCAGCGTCCACGCATCCTCAGACGCACGGGTCGGGGCGGCAGGCAATCGAGGCGGATTTTCTGCCCGTTCATAAACTGGTTCTATGACGATGCCGTCCGCGGTGCGGGTCCGCAGGGTCTCGAAAGACTTACCCTTCAGGCTGGCATCGACAAGCGCGCGCCAATCATCCTTTTCCAGGGCCGGGAACTCATCTGCCAGTTTCAATTCGCTCATCGTGCAGCCATATCCGTTCGCATGTTGCGTTGCACAATTTTGTAGCGCAGTGCCCCACTTTCTGCAAATCGACTTTCGTTACAGATAGCCCGAAATACCAGGGATCGAATTGGCAACGTCCTTGACCAGGTCTTCGCCGGCGTTTTCCTTGGCATATCCGAGGGTTTCCTTGCCCAGCACCTTGATCTGATCCATGTTGAGGCCCGCTGCCTGCAACTTGCTGACCGCGGCAAGTGGCCCGCCCATCAACCCGCCGCCCAGCATGCCCAGCAGTCCGCCGCCGCGGGCGCCGTCACCGCCATGCAGCTCAGCCAGTTCGCTGGCGCCTGGAATGGCATCGAACAGTTGCGCCACCTTGACCTTGTCACCCTGGGTCTTGACCAGTGACAGCATGATCCCGGTCGCTTTTTCCGCCACGTCCGGCGCAAGGGCAGTCTTTTCAACGACCCGGTCAATCAGATCCTGCATCCGTGTATTCCTTTTGGTATTTGTAGGTTAGGCATTGCCCTTGTGATTGTTGTATAGCAATTTCATATCACACCAACAGTTTTGGCAGGCAGGAAGTACGAAATGAGCGATGGAACGGTTTTTCTGGGGCAAAGCGAAAAGCGCGAAGTGCTATTCCTGAAGCTCGCCAACCGGCACGGGTTGATTACCGGTGCCACTGGTACCGGCAAGACGGTCACCTTGCAGATCCTGGCGGAAGGCTTTTCCGCTGCCGGGGTGCCGGTGTTTGCAGCAGACATCAAGGGTGACCTGTCCGGCATATCGCGCGAAGGCGAGCCCAAGGATTTCCTGCTCAAGCGGGCCAAGAAGATTGGCTTCGATGATTACGGTTTCGAAGCGTTTCCGACCGTGTTCTGGGACCTGTTCGGCAAGCAGGGCCACCCCATCCGCACCACCATCACCGAGATGGGTCCGCTGCTGATTTCACGGCTGATGGGCCTGACTGATGCCCAGGAAGGCGCGCTCAACATCGCGTTTCGCATCGCCGATGAAGAAGGCCTGCTGCTGCTGGATCTGAAAGACCTGCGCTCCATGCTGTCGGATCTGGCCAATCGCGGCTCCAAGCTGACCACCGACTATGGCAATGTCAATTCGCGCACCATCGGCGCCATCCAGCGCCGGCTGATCGTGCTGGAGGAGCAGGGTGGTGAAAACTTCTTCGGTGAACCGGCGCTGGATATCAAGGACCTGATGCGCACCACCCGCGACGGGCGCGGCTATATCAATGTGCTGGCGGCTGACGAACTGATGCAGTCGCCGCAGCTTTACGCCACCTTCCTGTTGTGGCTGATGTCGGAGCTGTTTGAGGAAATGCCCGAGGTTGGCAATCCGGACAAGCCGAAACTGGTGTTCTTTTTCGACGAGGCCCATCTCTTGTTCAATGAGGCGCCCAAGAGCCTGTTGACCAAGATTGAACAGGTCGTACGGCTGATCCGCTCAAAGGGGGTCGGTGTCTACTTTGTTACCCAGAACCCGCTTGATGTGCCTGACACGGTGCTGGCCCAGCTCGGCAATCGGGTGCAGCACGCGCTGCGCGCTTTTACCCCGCGCGACCAGAAGGCGGTCAAGGCCGCCGCTACCACGTTCCGCCAGAACCCGAAGTTCGACACTGAGGAAGTGATCACGCAGCTCGGCGTCGGCGAGGCGCTGGTCTCCACGCTCGATCTGAAAGGCGTGCCGTCGATGGTCGAGCGCACTCTGATCCGCCCGCCATCGAGTCAGATGGGTCCGGTGATGCCGGCAGAGCGAACCCAATCGGTCAAGAACAGCCCTGTGTACGGGCTGTATGATGAGGCCGTTGATCGGCACTCGGCGCATGAAAAACTGCGCGTGAAAGCGGAAAAGGTTGCTGAACAACAACAGGCGGCCGCGGAGGCAAAGGAGAAGGCCAAGGCAGAGAATGCCGCTGCCAAGAAATCCAAATCGGGACGCTCCAGGCGCACCGATTCTGCCACTGACCGGTTTGTCAAAAACGTCGCCAGCACGGTCGGCCGCCAGGTCGGCAACATGCTGGTGCGCAACTCGGGCTCGTTCGTTCGGGGTATTCTCGGTAGCCTTCTGAAGCGGTGAATCTCATTGAAGTCATGACCCGGGAGCATCCGGCGCTTGACCTGCCTTCTGGGAGTTTTTCGCCCCCGTCACCCCAGCGTGCCGGAGATACATGGTGGGTAGCCGCACGCCGAAATTGGTGAGCCTTCGAAAGGGACTTCAACCGTCATTGCAATGTCGTCATTCCCACGAAAGTGGGAATCCAATCCACGCGGCATATATGTGCTGGTCTGGCATTGGATCCCCGTTTTCACGGGGATGACGGCAGCGGGTATTGAAAGGCAGACTGCAAAACCTTCGTACATCCTGCCCGGCGCTCTAGTTGTCCAGGATGATGGTGTCGGCAATCTCGACGTCGAAGCCCGACAAGCCGACATAGTGCCGTGACCGACTGGCGATCAGCCTGATTGAGGTCACTGACAGATCGCGCAGGATCTGTGCGCCCAGACCCACATCGCGCCAGCTTTCAGCCCGCGCCCGGGAAGATGCGGTGTCTTCATCCAGATCCGGCTGGCCCAGTTTCGAGGCCGGCACACCGGCCACGCCTTCGCGCAGATAGATCAGGATACCGCAGCCTTCTTTGCTGAAAATCTCATACACCGCATTCAAAGTGTCGCGGCTGCCCAATACGTCTTCGACCAGGTCCTGCCGATGCAGGCGAACCGGAATATCCTTGCCGGACGATGTATCGCCGTAGACCAGCGCCAGATGCTGGACCGGATCGAACGACGTGGAATAGGCAATGCCGTTGGCCGGACCGGCCGGGGTGTTGACCTGGAATTCTCCGTCGCGTTCCACCAGCCGTTCGCGCTGCTGGCGGTAGGCGATTAGATCGGCCACGGAAATCACCTTGAAACCGTGTTCGCTGGCGAAATCCATCACCTGCTGGCCGCGCTTGACGGTGCCGTCGTCATTGACCAGTTCGCAGATCACGCCAACCGGCGGTTCACCGGCCAGCCGGGCAAGATCAACGGCAGCTTCTGTATGGCCGGAGCGCATCAGCACGCCGCCGCGCTTGGCGATCAGCGGGAAAACATGCCCCGGGCGCACGAAATCCTCTGCATGCACATTGGCGTTGGCCAGCGCATGTACTGTTGCACTGCGCTCCTTGGCCGAAATACCGGTGGTCAGGCCCTCCTTGTAGTCGATGGAGACGGTAAACGCGGTGCCGAGCGGGGCGTCATTGTCCGACACCATCGGGTCCAGCTTGAGGCGGCGGGCGTCTTCGCGCGTCATCGGCGCACAGACAATGCCGGAACCATGGCGCACCATCATTGCCATCTGCTCGTTGGTGACCTTGGATGCAGCCGCGATCAGGTCGCCTTCGTTTTCCCGGTCGTCGTCGTCCACCACCACAACCATTTCACCTGCCTTGATGGCCGCGATCGCGCTAGCAACCGTATCCAGCGAACTGCTCATGTCATGGTCTCCTTCAAGGTGAGGTGAGAAATCCGCCGGCTTCACCTTGTCGCGGGTCAGGATTTGTATTTTGACGGCAAGATCCAGCGACGGAGTGTCGCCGGCCAGCAATTGCGAAATGCGTCCGGCGGACACGTCCAGTGCGCGGGCAAATTTTGACTTTGTTGTATCGGCCTGCTTTAGCCACTCGTCGAGTTTCATGGGGCAAAGCTTTAGCAGGGCTAAAGGATTTGGGAAAGGATAATTCGCGATACCGGGCGCCAAAAACCACGATAGGGGATCAGGTTTGATTACCTGCCAATCTGCGGGCACCCGCCAGCAGGCGGCCGTCCGTGATAGCCAGGCCAACGGCGATAAGGCCGAACCCGAGCCAGGCCTCAAGCCCGAGCTGTCCACCCAGGAACGCGACGCCCAGTGCGATGGCAAATGGCGGGATCAGCAGTGTTACCAGCATGAGATTGGCGGCGCCGGCCCGTGCAAGAATGGCGAAATACAACAGGTAGGCAACGGCGGTTGACAATACCGCTACTGAAAGCAGCGAGGCCCAAACATTGGGGGACAGGCTCAGGACAGGCAGGCCGTCGGACCAGATGGCGATCGGGATCATGAGAACGGTGCTTCCGGTGAGCATGCCGAGCGCATTCATCTCCGGCGCGTTATCGGACAGGGAAACCTTGCCCCACACACTTGCGAATGCGTAAGACAGGGATGCGCCCAGAACGGCGAGCTGGGCCAGGTTCCTGAGGTCGAGGGTGGTGAGAGCGTCAACCCCCATGATCACGGCGACACCAAGTACGCCAAACACCGCGCCGACGATCTTTCTCGCCGTGAGTGGCTCATCGACCAGCAGCAGGCCGGATACAACGGCACCGAAAACAGCTGTCGTGCCATTGAGAATTGAAGCCAGGCCGCTCTCGATCGTCTTTTGACCCCAGAAGATAAGTGAAAACGGAATTGCGTTGTTCAGGGCGCCCATGACGAGGTAAGCGAACCAGGTTCGCGGCGATTTGGGAATTTTTGTCCCGCGCCACAAGACTACCAGAAACAGCACTGGAACCGCCCAGAACACCCGATGCAGGGTTATGGTGAGCGGCGGCACCTCTGCAAGTGCGATTTCGGCAAAGAAAAACGAGCCACCCCAAACCGCGGCGAGCGCCAGCAGTAACAGGGCGGAAGTAAAGTCAATCGTCGGAGCGGTTTGTTTGGTCATCAGGCTAAGTTGCATGAAACCCTGGTTCAGGCCACCCGTTTCTTGGGCCGGCTGACTGCAGACTGTCAACAAAGCGATATTTCAGTTTGAAAAACCAAAACCCCGCCAAAACGACGGGGTTTGAGCGCGGTCCGCGGAACCAGAGAAAGGCTCCGCGGCCGTGTTCCAAATGTTACCGCCAGCAGTCAGGCAGCGGAATGCAACTGCTCGACATATTCCCAGTTCACCAGGTTGTCGAACCAGGCTTCCAGGTATTTCGGGCGAGCATTGCGGTAATCTATGTAATAGGAATGCTCCCACACGTCACAGCCGAGGATCGGTGTTGCACCGTGCATCAGCGGGTTTTCACCGTTCGCGGTCTTCATCACGGCAAGCTTGCCGTCCTTGACGGCCAGCCAGGCCCAACCGGAACCGAACTGAGTGACACCGGCATTGATGAAGTCTTCGCGCATCTTGTCATAGCCGCCCAGATCGCTGTCCACTGCCGCCTGCAGGGCTGACGGCAGGCTTTTGCCGCCGCCGTTCGGCTTCATCCAGTTCCAGAAATGCAGGTGGTTGTAGTGCTGACCGACATTGTTGATGAGGCCGGCATTGCCTTCCGAATAGGCAGCTTTGCAGATCTCTTCCAGGGACTTGTCGGCATGGGGCGAATCTTTCAGCAGGTTGCCGCCATTGGTGACATAGGCCTGGTGATGTTTGTCGTGGTGAAACTCCAGAGTTTCCTTGGACATGTACGGACCAAGCGCATCGTAAGCGTAGGGGAGATCGGGAAGTTCAAGAGCCATTGGGTGTAAGCCTCCAGTTTTTTGAAGTTATAGGATCCGATCCAGGGTCGAGACCCTAGAAGAATGCCTGGATGCCGGTCTGTGCCCGGCCCAGAATGAGTGCGTGAACATCGTGTGCACCTTCATACGTATTTACAGTTTCAAGGTTCACCATGTGTCGAATGACATGATATTCGTCCGAAATGCCGTTGCCGCCGTGCATGTCACGGGCCATGCGCGCGATATCCAGCGCCTTACCGCAATTGTTGCGCTTCAGGATGGAGATGGATGTCGGTGACAGCCGGCCCGCTTCAAGGCCGCGGCCCAGCGCCAGGCACCCGTGCACACCCAGCGTGATCTCGGTCTGCATGTCGGCGAGCTTCTTCTGCACCAACTGCGTGGCCGCCAGAGGCCGGCCGAACTGCTTGCGGTCGAGCGTGTACTGGCGCGCCCGGTGCCAGCAGTCTTCCGCTGCGCCGATCACACCCCAGGCAATGCCGTAGCGCGCCTTGTTGAGACAGCCGAACGGACCCGACAGTCCGCGCGTGTTCGGCATCAGCGCGTCTTCGGGCACTTCTACATTGTCGAGCACGATTTCACCGGTCACTGAAGCGCGCAGGGAGAACTTGCCTTCGATCTTCGGGGTCGAAAACCCTTTCATGTCGCGCTCGACGATAAAGCCGTGAATGCCCTCGTCTTCCAGCTTGGCCCACACGACGGCAATGTCTGCGATCGGTGAATTGGTGATCCACATCTTCGAGCCGTTGAGCACATAGCCGGAAGATGTGCGCTTGGCGCGGGTCTTCATACCACCGGGATCAGAGCCCGCGTCGGGCTCGGTGAGACCGAAGCAGCCGACCATTTCGCCGGTGGCCAGCTTGGGCAGGTATTTCTTCTTCTGGGCTTCGGAACCGTAGGCCTCGATCGGGTGCATGACGAGTGAGTTCTGCACTGAAATCGCCGAGCGATAGCCTGAATCAACCCGCTCGATTTCCCGCGCGATCAGACCATAGGCCACGTAGCCGAGGCCCTGGCCGCCATAGGCCGGATCGGTCATGATGCCCATCAGGCCAAGTTCGCCGGCCTCGGTCATGATTTCACGGTCAAAACGCTCGTCGCGGAAAGCGGACTTGACGCGGGTCGCCAGCTTGTCGTCGGCAAACTCGCGCACGCTGTCGCGGATCATGCGTTCTTCCTCGGTCAACTGGCCTTCAAGGTCGAGCGGGTCTTCCCAGTTGAAATCGGCAACGACAGCAGGTTTGGCGGAAATACTGTGGGCGGCATCTGACATCTGAGGCCTCCTTGTTGTT
>JBPCVV010000054.1:0-8984 GCA_051010195.1 Anderseniella sp.
GAGAGAGGACAGGATATGTTATTTTCTGATCGACGCCATTGTTCGCGAAATCTTGCTCGGAAGCGGGGCGCGACAGTTGCATCATTTCTGACCAGGTGCCTGTTACTTTGTGTCCTCCTGCTTGCAACTGGCTCTCTGCAAACGCTGCCGGTTCGTGCCCAGGAAGATCCCTTGCGCGACACCAACCCACAGCGCATCGCGGACCTGTCCAGTCCACGCGACACACTGCGGAGTTTCCTCAACCTGTCGCGCGAGATGATCGCCACTTGGCGCGCGCAGGGCACGACCGACCGCGTCTACGTGCTGCTCAAGGGGCTTCAGGAGACGCTCGACTATAGCACCACTGAGAACGGGCCGGCGGCGACCGAGCAGCTCCGTCGTGCGCTCTTGCTGCGCGAGGTGCTCGACCGCGTCGCGCTGCCACCTTGGTCGGAGATCCCTGGTCCGGAGGAGGCGGCAACAGGCGTCAAGATGTGGACGATCCCCGGCACCCGCTTGCGCATCGGCCAGATCGGCGAGGGGTCGCGTGCGGGCGAGTACGTATTCACTGCAGACACTGTGGCAGACCTGCAACTCACGTACAGCCGAGTGCGCCGGGTGCCCTACCAGCCCAGGGCCGTGCCGATCCTCGAGGAATGGGCAGCGAAATCGGCCGGCACGGGTGCGTTCGCGTTCGCCGACGCGCAGCTTCAGGGTCGGCTGAGCCGTATCGACACATCGAGCCCAAGAGCCGTCTTGACCGGTTTTCTGCGTCATACCAACAATGCTTATCGGATTGCAACCGACGCACAGGCGCAGCTGACCGCCTCGCCGCCAACGATGACCATCGAGGAGGCCCGTGCTGCCGAAAGCACCGCGAAGGCATATCTTCTGCGCGCCTCCACCGCCTTCGATTTGAGCCGCGTGCCTGCCAGTCGGCAAGTTGACGTCCGGGTCGAAGCAACGCTGATGCTCAAGGAAGTGCTCGACCGGGTGTCGCTGCCGCCGATCCAAGAGGTGCCGCACGCCAGCGCCGTGCGTCGCGCGGGAGACGAAAATGCCTCCTTCATATGGCGGTTTCCCGGACTGCCGATCCAGATCTCGCGGGTTCTGGAGGGCGACCGCGCCGGGTCCTTCACATTCGACCCGAGGACCCTGGAGAAATTGAAAGAAACCTACCTTCGTGTGCGCGACCTGCCCTACAGGCAACGTCTGGCACTACGGGGAGAGTGGGAATATGGCGGCGACAGTGCGCTGTCGCCAGGTTTTTACGACTTTTACATCTCGACGCCGGGCAGCCTCGTGCCGAGCGCAAGCCCGCTGAGCCGGTTTGTCCTAACGCTCCCTGACTGGACGAAGACTGTGCGAAATGGACAGACCACCTGGCAGTGGATAGGCCTCGTCCTTTCCGTTGTCGTTGCGTTCGCGGCCAGCGCGGGCGTCCACCGCGCTACATCGAGCCTGGCGCGACGCAGGTCTGGTCCGGCGGCGGCGTGGCTCCGTGTTCTTTCGCCGGCGACAATGATCTTGGTTTTCAGGTTGACCGGCTTGTTCGTCGATCAGGAACTGAACCTCACTGGCGTCCCGCTGGAACGGTTCGTGATCTTGAACGAGCTCATCGTGCTCGCCATCATCGCCTGGCTGATCTGGAAGTTTGCCATGGCGATTTCGGCCACCGTAGCCGCGACCGATCGGGGTTTCGACGCGAGCTTATTGAGCATCCTGCTGGGTGTCGGCGCCATCGTCACTGCAGTCGCAGTGGCTATATACCAATTGCGCGACATTGGCGTCGATGCGGTACCGCTGTTTGCTGGTCTCGGCGTCGGCGGTCTGGCCGTTGCACTGGCTATCCGGCCGACGCTGGAAAACCTGATTGGCGGGTTGATCCTGCACTCTGACCGGCCTTTGAGAATTGGCGACTTCTGCAACATCGGCGGTACGATGGGAACGATCGAATCCATCGGCGTCCGCTCAACCAAGATACGGGGGCTTGACCGCACGCTTGTTTCTATTCCGAACGCGCGGCTTTCAGATATGGACATCATCAACTGGGCGCATTGCGACCGTATGTTGATCACCGCGGTCCTTGGCCTGCGCTACGAGACGACGCCAGACCAAATCCGACACGTTCTGGCCACCATCCGTCGCATGTTGCACGCGCACCCGAAGATCGACCGCGACACGGTGCGCGTGCGCTACGCCGGTCCGGCCGCGTCATCTCGAGACGTGGATATTCGAGTTTATGTCCTGACCCATGATTGGAACGAGTTCCACGCGGTCCGCGAGGACGTTTTCTTGCGCATTGACGACTTGGTCGAGGCATCGGGCGTGGGTTACGCATTTCCGTCGCAGACCCTCTACATGACCCGGGACCAGTTGCCCGATGCCGGGCGTGGCGCCGCTGCGGAGACCGAAGTCGCCGCCTGGCGGGAGGCCGGCGATATGCCGTTCCCGCGATTTACCCAAAATACAATGGACGAACTTGAAGGCACGCTTGACTATCCGCCTAAAGGATCAAATCGGTCGATGCATGGCAAGAAGTTGGAAGAGGAAGCCGCCGAACCCCTTTCAGCCGGGGATGAACCCCTCTCGACCGGGGACGAACCCCTATCAGCCGGGGGTGAACCTCTATCAGCCGGGGATGAACCCCTCTCATCCGGGGATGATGAAACGACGTCGCGTCGACAATAGCAATTGTTCTGGCTGCACTTCCGAAATTGGCAATCGTGTTGACAAAGTCTTTTTTCAAGGGCGGTCAGGTACCAGGCCGGCAGGTTCGAACAGAAATCACGCTGTGGGAGGCGTCTGGTTGCGCACAAATGGCGAAGGCCGCCAAGGAGGGGTAACCCGGCGGCCTTCTTCAAGGTCGTGTGCAGGGGAAATTCACTGGGGAGACCTTGATAATTTGGCGACTAGATCAGAATTTGTGGGACCTTGCACTGATTTGCGTCACCTACTCGCTTGAGAGGATGTGGTATAATCATAGGTTTGATGGCCGTTGACCGCGCACTTTCAAAACCTCACGTCTACACGCATGGTTTCAGGCGGAGTGTGCTTCTCAGGTGGTCAGGTATCAGACAGGTAGGTTCGGTCTGAAACAACGCGTGTAGGAGCTTACCTACTGCACTGCAACTGGCTGGCCACGCATAAGTGGTCAGAGAGAAGGCTTTCGCAAAGCGCTCACTTAAGTTCCTCAGCTAGTTTTTTTAACACGTCAGCGAGTTGTGTCCTGGCAGGAATGAGTTTTCCGCGATAAATACTGGGCAAGTGTGGTCCTAACCGCCGTATTCCTTTAGGCAGGCGCGGTATTTGGCCCACATCAGGTTCTTGCGTTCGCGGCTTTTAGCGCCAAGCGCTCTGGTTTTGTAATAGTAGCAGTAATCGTAAGCATAGCTCCTGCCGAAACCGCTACCTGCACCTGCATTTGCAGAAGTTGCAGCGATAGCGGCAAACCCAGCCGCGATGGTGAGTGCAATCAAGATGGCTTTCATGTGACTGGTCCTCCTATCTGTTGTGTTCCCAAGTAACGGGCCAAAACCATTTTTGGATGACAACCACTTTAACCCACCATTTGAACGGCATGCATCAATTCGGCACCGGGCAAGGAAGGTTCGATCTGAAATCACACTGTGGAAGGTGTTTGGATACCAGACAGGCAGGTTCGTTCAGAAACTGCGTCCACTGTGGGGCAATTACCGTCTTGCTCATTCTGGGTGATATGACCCAAGTCACTGAGAGCTGTGAAAGCTAGCAAGATAATCGAGCGTCGCAGCTGTTTTGCAGGTATCGCTTGGTGGTTTCCATTCCGGTTTTTTTCTACCTGCCAATGCTGCCTCAATCGCAGTTTTGGCCAACTGCAAGGTTGGGTTGGATTGTCCATCATTAAAGTCTGGTTTGCTCATTAGGTTCCTTACAACGGCCTTTTGACTTGTTCATTTTATAAGGTTTCGAATTCAGGCAACGATTGATTCGCCTGGCTGGTAAACACAGTAACATACACAACTCCTCCAGTAGCCCCACACCCCTCCATCAGCGCGCAAAACACCTTACTGAGCCAACAAACACCTGAAACGCCAGAACGCACGGCGATGAATCTCTAGCTGCTCACAGGCGCTATATACCGGCCGTCCGCCCTAGATGGTGTCGCCAGCCTCAAAACCTCTTGTGTAGTTTCAAACAGAAGCCACTTCTCAGGTGGGGAGGTACCAGACAGGCAGGTTCGGTCTGACATCGCGCTGTGGGAGGGAATTTTTCAACGAGCAGCAATGTCTAGATTCGGCATTGGAACGGATATGCGCGGTGCCTCGTTCTGAGGTCTGCTTGGACCCTGAGCATACATCGAGCGCCAATCAGTTTTGATTGCTCCTATTGCAACCGGACACACCCAAAACAGTGTAGAAATCAAAAAGGCATCTCCGAAACCTGTCCGCAGATGCCCTTTGCTTCATGTCATTCCTATGAGCCAGTCAAACTTAGACTGGTCTCAAAATGCTGAATGTCCGCCGTACCTCGTGGGACACATGTGCGCACACAACATTACTTAGTCACAGCCTTCATATCGCATGCAACCCCAGTAGTCAGGACCGCCGTGACCCCAATTGGCCACACACAAGTCACTAATACGGTCGCAATGACCGCCTGCATAGGATGCACCAGCTCCGATAACGGCAGCCGTACCAACAATCCACCATGGATTGGCATACCAAAATCCGCGATAATGATGCCGGTAACCACGACGCCAACCACGATATCGTCTACCATGTCGCCTACGATTGTAGGCGTGTCTGCTCCGTCTGGCACCGCCCCTGTTGCGACGGGCACGACTGCGACGGGCACCACCACGATTGCGACGGGCACGACTGCGACGGGCACCACCACGACTGCGACGGGCACCACGATTGCGACGGGCACCACCACGATTGCGACGGGCTCGGTTCTGGACATTTACAATAGGCAATTGTTCGGCGACACCGCCCAGCATCTGGCTGATCGGCGTCATGCCAGGTGACAGTGCTGAAGCAGACTGAATGGGGGTCAAAGCAATGAATCCGCTGAGACACAATGTGCCTACCGCAAAAACTGATTTGAATATGCTTTTCATTCTAAACTCCAAAAAATGAGTTCCAATCTCCCTCTCATCAACAATGTTACCATTTCCGTTAGCCTAGCGATATGATCCAGGGCAATTTAGCATCAGGGAAATGAAATCAACGGTTATGATTGACCTGCCGAGTGCCCTTCGACGGCGTCGCCAGCCGCAAAACCTCACGTCTACACGCATGGTTTCGGAGGGACCTTGCTTCTCAGGTGGTAGGGTACAGGACAGGCGGTTTCCATTAGAAATCACGCTGTGGGACGCTCATGACAAAGTGGTCGCAATGCAATTGTCAAGAACAATATCCCCTGTTGTTTTCTTGCGAATGAAGCTACTACTTGCTTTCGAGTTATCAAAGTAGGAGTCATTTTCTTGAACAACATCAACCAACTTACAAAGGTTTTGGCTGCAAAGCTGCCGTTTTCGCTGGCTGCACTATTTCTGTTCGTAGCCCCGGCGCAGGCAGAGATGGATTGCCAGATTAATCTGGAAATCACCAAGGGCGGGTTTGTCATTGGCGCATCAGGTGGAAATGGAACGCTAACCTGCGATGGCAAGCGGTATCCATTGTCGGTCGGAGGATTCAGCGCGGGCCTCATCATTGGCATGGCAAAAGTCAGTCTTGTTGGCGAAGTTCGCAATCTCAACGAGATTTCTGACATTCAAGGGACATACTCTGGTGTCGGGGCCTCTATGGCCATAGGCGGTGGAGCAGATAATGTGGTTGCCGCCAATTCAAATGGCGTTCAGTTGAGATTGAGAGGAACCCAAGTAGGTCTTGAAGCTTCGCTGGATCTTGGAGGAATGACAATCCGTCTGAAGTAACAACGTCGCTAGCTTCCTGTGCTGGCACAGGAAGCGGATAGCAGCGGCCTGAGGCGGCAGCCTACTGAAAAACATGTGACGGGCGTTTCTTCGGGAGCGCCCGTTTTGTTTGGCTGGTGATGTCATGGCAATGTGATGAATTGCACATACGGGGGCTGACGATTGCGCAACAGTGATCACAACAAGACGGCCTACACTCCTAGCCCCAAAGGAACCCAAGCCATGAACACGCAGCACCAAACCAGCTTCACGAAAACCATCATCGGTTCGACGCGGCGTCTGTTCCGTTCAAACAGGAAGCACGGTCTGCTGGCCAGCAATCACATCAATGGCCGCACGATGAGAGACATTGGTCTTAATCCAGTTGGCATGCACTGAACGTCAAACACCCACACCTCCCAAGACTCTCCTGCAAGATAACTCCCCGGGTCACAAGCCCGGGGTCTCTCGTTGGTCATGCAGCGACAATCATCAAAGTTTAAGACCGTCAAGCGCGTGCCCGCAATTGTGCCGACAATCGGACAACCCTGTCACGTCGCACAGTCGGAACAAGGTGTGGTTCCCCGGCGTGCCGGCCTCCAGCACCGGACGCCATCATCCCATTGCGGCAAAGGCCACCTATGAACTAACATCCAAACTGGACCAGTCAAATGGAGCTGGTCACCCGCATTACCCAGCGCGGAATAGTGATGGCCGCCGATGTGGTGGATCATGAGGCCGCCGCGACGCGGCAGGATCCGGAGATCGCAAAAACAGGGAAGGACTACAACTATGATGAAGTGGTTTAAAGTTGCAGTGACCGCAGGGCTCGTAAGCCTCACCGCAGATGCCGCGATGGCCGACACCTCGGGCAAGAAGATCGCGCTCTCCAACAACTACGCAGGCAACTCCTGGCGCCAGGCCATGCTGCGCAGCTGGGACAAGGTGACCAAGAAGGCGGTCGCCGATGGCGTCGTGGCCGCGGCCGATGCGTTCACCACAGCTGAAAACCAGGCTACCGAACAGGCCCAGCAGATCCAGAACATGATCCTGCAGGGCTATGACGCCATTGTCATCAATGCGGCATCTCCTGAGGCTCTGAACGGCGCCGTAGAAGAAGCCTGCAACGCCGGCATCACGGTTGTGTCGTTCGACGGTGTCGTTACCGCACCGTGCGCCTGGCGCATCGCCGTCAACTTCAAGCAGATGGGCAAGGACGAAGTCCTCTATCTCGCCAAGAAAATGCCGAAAGGCGGAAATTTGCTGGAAATCCGTGGCCTTGCCGGGGTTTTCGTGGACGACGAAATCAGCGCCGGGATTCATGAGGGCGCAAAAGAGAACTCGCAGTTCAAGATCGTCGGCTCCGTGCACGGCAACTGGGCACAGGACGTCTCCCAAAAGGCGGTCGCAGGTATTCTGCCGAGCCTGCCGGAAATCGCCGCGGTCGTGACCCAGGGTGGCGACGGTTATGGCGCGGCACAGGCCTTCAAGGCAGCGGGTCGCCCCACGCCCCTGATCATCATGGGCAACCGCCACGATGAACTCACCTGGTGGAAGGAGCAGAAGGACGCCAACGGCTATGAGACCATGTCGGTGTCGATCGCACCTGGCGTCTCCACCCTGGCCTTCTGGGTCGCTCAGCAGATCCTTGACGGCAAGAAGGTGCCGAAAGACCTCGTCGTTCCGTTCCTGCGGATCGACCAGGACAACCTGGAAGCCAACCTCGCCAACACTGAAAAAGGCGGTGTTGCAAATGTCGAATATTCGCTGGAAGATGCCAAGAAGGCGATTAACTCGGCGATGTAATCGCCATTTGAAAAGGGCTGCAGGGGCGTGACCAGAAAAGGCCAAACTGGAGAGCCCCGCCATATCGTCAAGCTGGACGGCGTCGAAAAACGTTTCGGCGCCGTCCGTGCGCTGGCAGGCGTCGATCTTCATGTCGCCGCTGGAGAATGTGTCGGCATTGTCGGGCACAACGGGGCCGGCAAATCGACCTTGATGAACATCCTTGCGGGAACCCTGAGCGCCAACTCCGGAACTGTGACAATCGCCGGTGACGACCTGTCGGACCACTACAGCATCGCCGAAGCCCAGGCCCGTGGCATCCGCTGCGTGTTTCAGGAGCTGTCCCTGTGTCCCAATCTGACCGTAGCCGAAAACGCCAAAGTCATGCATCGCGCCTTGCGTGGCTTCGGCTGGCGGCGGCGCGCCAGCGACCTGATCTCCAAAAAGCTCGATGAGATATTTCCCGGCCACGGCATCACCGTCTCCGATGTCATCGGTGACCTAGCCATCGGCCAGCGCCAAATGGTGGAAATCGCCCGCGCCTTCACGGAAACGGATACGCCCGTGCGGCTGGTCATCCTGGACGAGCCCACGTCGTCGCTGGATGCAGTGATCGCCGAAAGGTTGCTTGCCTATGTGCGCAAAACTGTCGGCACGGGAACAAGCTGTATTCTCATCTCCCACCTGTTGGGGGAAATCCTTTCAACCTGCAATCGCATTGTCGTGATGCGCGATGCCACCGTGGTGACGTCAAGGCTGACCACTGAGTTCACCCACGGTTCTCTGGTTGCTGCCATGGGCAGTGTGGCAGAAGATGCTGCTGAACAAACCGAGTTCAAGTCAAAGCGCAGCGACAGCGCGCCGATCATCAAGGTGCCCGAGACCCGTGCCGGTACAAGCCGCGAGTTTGTTGCCCACAAAGGCGAAGTAGTCGGCATGGCGGGACTGGCCGGCCACGGTCAAACGGACATGCTGCTGCACATGTTTGATGCAGCAGAACGAAACGGCGCAGGGGCGCTGATCGATGGACCGGCCGCTCTTGTGGCCGGGGACCGCCAGACCGATGGCATTTTTCCACTCTGGCCCATCAGCCTCAATATTTCGGTCGGTTCTTTGCGCGAAATGCTGCGGGGACTGCTGATTGACCGGGAGGCCGAAACCGGCCTGGCCGACACCTGGCGCGAACGTATAAAGATCCGCACGCCCGATGTGGCGAACCCGATCCTGTCTCTGTCCGGTGGCAACCAGCAAAAGGTGCTGTTCGCCCGGGCGCTCGGCTCGAAGGCCTCTATCGTCTTGATGGACGATCCCATGCGCGGCG
>JBPCVV010000055.1:0-2626 GCA_051010195.1 Anderseniella sp.
CTCGTCCCCGACCACAAAACCATTGCCGAGTTCCGCCGGAACAACGGTCCCGCCATCGGCAAAGTTTGCGCGCAGTTTGTTGAACTGTGCCGACGGTTGGGTTTGCTCACGCATGCAAGCGTCGCGATCGATGGTTCAAAGTTCAAGGCCGTCAACAACCGTGATCGCAATTTCACCGAAGCCAAGATGAAGCGGCGTATGGTGCAGATTGTGGAAAGTGTCGAGCGTTACATCCATCAGCTCGAAAGTGCCGATCGCCAAGACCAGACCGACGCCATCGTCATGCGCACCAAGCGTCTAAAGGGAAAAATCGCGAAACTCAAAGATGAGATGGATCGCTTGGAAGGCGTGAATGAGCGTCGATGCGCTGAGCCTGACAAACAGATCTCGATGACGGATCCGGATGCGCGCTCCATGGCCACCAGCGGTCGCGGCTCAGGTGTCGTTGGCTATAATGTTCAGACCGTTGTCGATACGGAGCATCATCTGATCATCGCCCATGATGTTGTTCAAACCGGCAATGATCGGGATCAACTGGCACGTATGTCGAAGCTTGCCAAAGCCACACTCGACGTTGATCACTTGGATGTGGTTGCCGACCGGGGCTACTTCAACAGCCCGGAGATCCTTAGCTGCAAAGTGGCCGACATCTCAGTGACGCTGCCGAAACCGCAAACGTCGAACAACAAGAAGCGCAATCTGTTTGTCAAAGCCGACTTTCGATACGACACGGACAGCGATGTTTATATCTGCCCTGCTGGTGAACAGCTACGCCGCCGCATGACAACGCAGGAGAAGGGACTGACGTTCTTTCGCTACTGGACGAGCGCTTGTGGCCAATGCCCAATCAAGGATCGATGCACGACGGGCAAAGAACGACGCGTTACCCGCTGGGAACACGAGCATGTCCTCGAAGAGGTCCAATGCCGGCTTGATAAAAACCCACAAGCCATGCGCACGCGTCGTGAGACGGTCGAGCATCCGTTTGGGACGATCAAGGCCCGCATGGGTGCCACCCACTTCCTGATGAAACGATTACACAACGTAAAAACTGAGATGTCGCTCGCCGTACTCGGCTATAATCTGACCCGCGTGATGAACATCATCGGCGTCGGACCGCTGATCGCCGCGATGCGGGGGTTCTCTGGTTTGATTTTCGCGCAATCCGCCGTATCCGCGCTTCAGATCGCCCTCAGGACCTCACTGATGCCGTTTCGCTTCGAAATTCACCAAACACCTTGCGGCCCGTGACTCATAAAGCAATGCGATGAGCGATCATGGCTTTTGACACATGGCGTAACTCCGGGCCGTGCCACACGAAGGCACAAGGAATCAGCTCTTCAATGAATCTTGGCGGCACAATTTGTAGCCGCTCGATTGTGGAGGTTTGCAATGGAACAGTATGTTGGACTTGACGTATCGCTGCGGCAGACGGCGGTTTGTGTAGTTGATCAAGCGGGGGCAATCATTCGCGAGGCGATGATCCCATCTGATCCAGAAGCCATTGCAGCTTTTATCAGAGCAAACACGACCAACGTTGTCCGCATTGGCCTGGAGAGTGGGTCAACCTCGACATGGCTTTGGACCGAGCTCGACATTATGGGCCTGCCGATAATTTGCATTGACGCGCGCCACGCCAAGGCAGCATTGAAAATGCAAATCAACAAAAGTGATCGTAATGATGCCGCCGGTATCGCGCGGATCATGCAAACCGGTTGGTACCGGGAGGTTCGCGTTAAGGATCTCGATAGTCATGCCATCAAGGCTTTGCTGGTCGGCCGTGCTCTTCTCGTCAAGATCAAGCGAGATCTGGAAAATCAGATCCGCGGCCTTCTCAAGAACCTTGGGCTTGTCATTGGTCGTGCAAAAATGAACACATTCGCCGCGCGTGCCAAGGAGCTGATCGAGGACAAGCCGGCACTGGTCGCCGTTGTCGAACCGTTACTCAAAGCGCGTGAGGTGATTGAGCAGCAGGTCGCCGATCTTGATCGCAAGGTGATGCGATTGGCGCGCAGCGAGCCCCAAGTGCGCCGCTTCATGACGACACCAGGTATCGGCCCAATCACTGCACTTTGCTATCTGGCGACGATCGACGATCCGACACGGTTCAACAAGTCCCGCAATGTCGGCGCCTATATTGGCCTGACGACAAGACGATATGCGTCCGGCGAGATCGATTGGACAGGGCGGATTTCGAAATGCGGCGACAAACTACTGCGCAGTTATCTTTTCGAGGCAGCCAATGTCTTGTTGACCCGAGTTGCCAAGTGGTCGGCACTCAAGGCATGGGGCATGCGCATCGCCAAACGCAGCGGCATCCGCAAGGCCAAGGTCGCGGTTGCGCGAAAACTTGCCGTCATCCTTCATCGCATGTGGATCGACGGGACCGAGTTCCAGTGGTCATTAAAGGAGGCAGTGGTCTAGCATAAAATCAAAGTCTATCGAGTTCCCGTTCATTAGCGGGAAGAAACGTCCCTGCCGGGACGATGGCGGTGGTGAGGTCGTTCTTGGTCTTGCGAAGTTCACTTGAACAAGCGCGTTTGACACATTGATCCACCAACGTCAGTCTGCACCATCATGCGGCGGGCATGCCTCGACCGCGGAGAGAACCATGGACCCGGCAAGG
>JBPCVV010000056.1:0-4123 GCA_051010195.1 Anderseniella sp.
GATCAGGCCGACTCACATTCGCAGAAAAGGCATGAGAAATGTGGCGTAAACTTCTGATACTGCCCCCAATTTTGCTGGGTGCGCTGGTGGTCTGGTGGATAGTCGGCCAGCGGCAGCCGCCGCAGACCTCCGCGCCGCAGGAAGAAATCCGCAATGTCCGTGTCATACAGGCACAGCTCACCGACTTGACCCCCGCTGTCAGTGGTTTTGGCACGGTGCAGCCGGCGAAAACCTGGCAGGCTGTGGTGCAGGCAGCCGGTGAGGTCGAGTACAAGCATCCGCGCCTGATGCGTGGTGCAATCATGCCCGCCGGCACCGAAATTATCCGAATTTCGCCGCGCGACTACGAGTTGGCTATCGCCCAGGCAGAAGCAAACATAAGCCGGGCAGACGCCCAGATCACCGAATTCGACCTGACCGAGGAAAACACCAAAGCCAGTCTTAAGATCGAACGCCAGGCTCTGACTATCAGGGAACGGGAACTGGTCCGGAAAGAAGAACTGGTGCGCGGCGGTGCCATATCCAGAACCGCTGTGGACCAGGAGACCCGCGATACGCTGGTGCTGCGCAAGAGGGTTCAGGACCTGGAGAACACCCTGAGACTGATTCCGTCGCAACGCGCCGCCCTGGTGGAGCAGAAGAAACTCAACCAGATCGAACTGGACCAGGCAAAGCTGAACCTGGCACGCACCAGAATCGTGCTGCCATTCGATGTCCGCATCAGCGAGGTGTCGGTTGAAATTGCACAATACGCCCAGGTTGGATCAGTGCTGGTCAATGCCGACGGTATCGATACCGCCGAGGTTGAGGCACAGGTACCGCTGGCCCAGTTTTCTGCGCTGGCCCGGGCCACGGCGCGTGACGACACCCCGATCGGCATTACACCTGAGACCATCGGCGAGGTCGTCAAGCGCCTGGGTTTTTCCGCAACCATTCATCTGAGTGCCGGCGAGACCGAGATCGTGTGGCCGGCCAGGTTCTCGCGCATTTCTGACACGATTGACCTGAAAACCCGGTCAATCGGTGCCATCGTTGCCGCAGACGATACCTGGAAAATCGCAAGGCCCGGACAACGCCCGCCGCTGTCCAAGGGCATGTTCGTCGAAGTCCGAATAAAAGCCGGCAAGCTGCAGGACCAGATCGTCGTGCCGCGTTCAGCCTTGCACGGCGACAGCCTGTACCTGGCTGACAAGAACGACCGGCTGGTCATCAGACAAGTTGAAACCGGGCTGATACAGGACGGTAATGTGGTTATCCGGTCCGGTGTCGAGCCCGGTGACAGAGTTGTCGTGTCTGACCTGCTGCCGGCAATCGAGGGCATGCTTTTGCGCGTCACCCGGGATGAAAAACTGGAAGCCGAGTTGAAGCGTCAGCTTTCGGACAGCATCAAATGATCGGGTATTTTGTCCGACATCCCACCGCGGCCACGCTTGTCATGCTGGGCCTTCTGACGCTCGGCATCTTCTCGGTTCCCTCACTGCAGCGTGAAACCTTCCCGCGCATTGCACCCAGCAAACTGCAGATTACCGCCGTGTGGCCAGGCAGCCGGCCGGAGGAGGTTGAACAGGCTGTCTGCCAGCGCATCGAGGACGCCATTGACAGCGTCAACTATGTGGCCGAGGTGATCTGCGAAGCGCTTGAAGGCATTGCCACGGTGACGGTGGAAAAAACCGACACCGTCAATCTGGACCGATTCACCTCGGACATCACCAATGCGGTCGACGGCATCACGGAATTTCCGGAGAATGTCGAGCGTCCGGTGGTTTCGCAGCTTGGGCGTACGGATTTCGTCGCATCGGTGGCCATCACCGGGCCGTCGGACCCGGTCAGTCTCAAGGCTTATGCGGAGTACATCAAGGACCAGATGCAGCTGTGGGGCGGCATACCCAAGATTGAGGTGCTGGGCTTTTCCGAACACGAGATCCGCATCGAGCTTTCCCGCCCAAACCTGCGCAGTTTCGGCGTATCTGCCGAAGATGTCGCCCGGGCCGTGCAGAATGAATCCGTCGATCTGCCATCCGGCAGTCTGGAGACATCGAACCGGGAATTCCTGGTGCGCTATGCCGGGGAACGCCGCAAGGTGGACGAATTCCGCGACATTGTGGTGGTGTCGGCCGCTAACGGCGGCCAGATACGGCTCGGCGATATCGCTCGTATCACAGACCGGTTCAAACTGGACGAACAACGCATTGATTTTGATGGCAAACCCGCCGCCATCCTGTCCATCACCAAGACCACGGACCAGGATACGCTGACCGTCATCGGACGGGTGAACGGCTTTCTGGAAGATGCCCGGAAAAAGGCGCCTCCCGGCGTCAAAATGGCTGTCACCAATGATGTGTCATCGATCGTCTCCGACCGGCTTCGCCTACTGACCCGCAATGCCGTTCAGGGCCTGGCACTGGTATTCCTGGTCCTGTGGCTGTTTTTCGGGTTTCGCTATTCTTTCTGGGTCGCCGCGGGGTTGCCGGTTTCATTTGCCGGAGCGTTTTTCCTGATGGTGCTGGTGGGATACTCCATCAACATGCTGACCATGGTCGGTTTGCTGATCGTGATCGGACTGCTGATGGACGATGCCATCGTGATCGCCGAGAACATAGCCAGCAAGTACGCGGCCGGCAGTTCAGCGAAACAGTCGGCCATCGAAGGAGCCGACCAGGTGTTGCCGTCGGTGTTTGCCTCGTTTGCGACGACTGCCTGCATTTTCGGATCGCTTGCGTTTCTGAAAGGCGATATCGGGCAGATCCTGCGGGTTGTGCCGGTGGTCATGCTGTTTGTGCTGATCGTATCTTTGGTCGAAGCGTTCCTCATCCTGCCCAATCACCTGTATCACGCACTCGAGAAATCAGGCTCGAAACAGGGCCGCGTGCAGCAGGCGGTCGATAAAGGCGTGAACTGGCTTCGCGACCATATTATCGTTCCGCTGGCCCGGCTGGCTGTCGCCTGGCGCTACCTGACATTCGGTGCCGCGATTGGTGTGCTGCTTCTGGCAATAGGCGCGATGGCCGGAGGGCTGATCAAGTTTTCCCCGTTTCCGGACCTGGACGGCAACGTCATGGAAGCCCGCATCATGATGCCTCAGGGCACACCGCTGGAGCGCACCGAAGCTGTGGTTGCACGCATTGATGAGGCTTTGGAGACGGTCAACGCCAGGCTGAGCCCTCAGCAACCTGGCGGGCAGCAGCTGGTACGAAGCATCACTCACCGGTTCAGTTTCAATTCAGATGCAGACGAGACCGGCCCGCACGTGGCGACGGTGATTGCCGATCTGCTCGATTCCGAAACAAGAACCTCACAGATCGCTGATGTGATCGAACAGTGGCGCGACGAGACCGGCGAACTTGCTGACGTGGTGACACTGAACTTCACCGAGGGCACATTCGGTCCCGGCGGACGGGCCATCGACATCAGGCTGACGGGCAACGACCTGGCAGAATTGTCTGCCGCAGCAAAGGAGATGACCAACTGGTTGCAGCGTTATTCAGGCGTCTACAATGTCACCGATGACCTGCGGCCAGGAAAACCGGAACTGCGCATCACGCTGCGCGACGGCGCCGCAACACTGGGGATAAACGGGCGAACCATTGCCGACCAGATCCGGTCGAGCTTCTATGGTTTCAAGGTCGACGAGATTCAATCAGGTGAGGAAAGCTACGAAATCAATGTGAAGTTCGATGCCGCCAGTTCCGATTCACTGGCCGACCTGGATACGTTCACCGTTACGGCATCTGACGGCAGCCAGATTCCGCTGAGCGTTGTCGCCGATGTGGAAAATGGCCGCGGGTTTTCCCGGATCCGGCGCGTGGACGGGCGCCGCACGGTCACCATCCAGGGCGAACTGGACACAAGATTGGGCAATTCAACCGAGATACTGGCAGACACAAGGGACCAGTTCCTGCCGAAACTGAAACAACGACATCCCGGCGTTTCTTCAAGTTTCGAAGGCGCCAATGCAGATGCCGCCGAAACCCAGGTTTCGATGCTGAGCGGGTTCATACTCGGCCTGATCGGAGTCTATCTGCTGTTGTCTTTCCAGTTTCGCAGTTACATCGAACCATTCGTGGTGATGATCATCATCCCGTTCGCCTTCATCGGGGCGATTGGCGGGCATATGCTGCTCGGC
>JBPCVV010000057.1:0-2616 GCA_051010195.1 Anderseniella sp.
CTTCCGTCGTGGAATTGGCATCCGCAAAGGTCTGGACGCTGGTGTCCGACCCTTCAACGGTGACATCCAGATCTGCCGTCGTCACTATGCTGCCGTCGGTGAGGCTGTAGGTGAATGAATCAACCAGTGTGTCGCCAAAATCCAGGGCCTGGACGGCGGGCAGGTTGTTGTCCAGGTCATAGGTGTAGTCGCCGGTGACACCGTCAATGGTCAGCGTGCCAAAGGTGCCGGTGATCTGTGTGGTGCCGGTCGGATTCAGGGCGACACTGTTGACCTCGATAATGCCGATGGGCTGGTTTTCGACATCGCTGTCTATGCCGAAGCCGTCATCGTCGGTGATGACGTTGCCGGTGGCGGACAGCGTGATGTTTTCCTGCACATAGGCGGTGTTGTCACTGGCAATCGGCGCGTCGTTGTTGCCGGTTATTTCGATAATCAGGTCGGTGTTCAGACCGAAACCGTCTTCGGTGAAATTATAGGCAAAAGTATCGGGAATAATGTCGTCGGCGGTGAAGTCCTGAACCAGGGAATTGTCCAGAACATAGGAATAATTGCCGTCTGCAAAGACTTCGAGCGTTCCATACGTGCCGACGATGAACACCGAACCGGTACCCGGCACCGTGACACCCGCAACCTCGGTCAGCACATAAACCCCGCCCGGGTTGTTGACCAGGTCGTCAGTGAACAGGTTGCCCGTAACGGTCAGGACCAGATCTTCGGTAACCGGGGCATAATCTTCCGGCGCCGTATTCGGGTTGCCGCCGCCGCCATTGTCGTCATCGACGAATTCTTCATAGGTCTGATTGCCGCTGGCATCGAAAATGCGGATCCATTCGGACCATGTCTCGCTGTCATCGTAGTCGAATACGGTCAGCGTGTAGGTGCCGTCGTTGTGAAACCGGCGCTCCTCGACATAGTTGAAGGCCAGGTCATAGACGTCATAAACATCGTCAGTGCCGTCTGCGTAGCGTTCGGCAGAATACTCGAAACCCTGGAGGGCAACGTCGCGTTCTTCGTACTCGCCGTCATTGTAGACCAGCACGTCACCGGTGCCGGCCCCGCCAAGCGCAAGTGTGGTGTCGTTGGCATCGTAGATGACGTAGTCGTCACCGTCGCCTGCATCGATTACGTCATCGCCCAGACCGCCGTCGATCCAGTCATTGTCAGCGCCACCATTGATGGTGTCGTTGCCAGCATTGCCATTGATGGTGTCATCCCCGGCAAATCCGTTGATCGTGTCATCACCGGATGTTCCATCGAGAATGTTGTCGTTGCCGTCGCCGTCTATACTCATTATCGGATGTCCCGATGATAACCGGAGCGGGCATGTCGATTTACTGACTCAATACACATAACCAACTTCCCGTCGCTCCAGAGGGTTTACGCGTCCGGATTGCTGCTTGAACGCAATCCCAGCCGCGCAAAACTACCTGTAGAGCCCTAAAAGAGTCTTTACGGGCGGCTAGAAATTGAAAATATCCGGGTACGGCAGGCCCCATTTATGCCGGAAGGGTGGTGCATAAGCCGACCTTCACAAGGCCTCAAACTATCGCTCGACAAATCGATGCGACGGGTTTCAAACTGCGGTTTACCATGTCCCTGTTTCTCGACAAAATCATCCCGTTGTTCGCCTATCCCGTCGGTTTTGCCGTTCTGGCAGGGCTGGCATGCCTGTTTTCGTTTGCGTTGGGCGGGCGCGGAAAGGCGATTGCCTTTGTTGCCGTCGGGACCCTCTATCTCTGGCTGGCGGCCACCCCGATCGTCGCGCTGACACTGGTAAATTCGCTCGAGGAACAGCATCCGGTTGTCAGTATGGACACTTTACCGAGGGCAGACGTGGCAATTGTCCTGGGCGGCGTCAGTGATCAGTCGCAGCCGTTGAACCCCTATACAGACCTGAGGTCCGGCGCAGACCGCATTCTGCATGCGGCCCGCCTGCTCAAGGCCGGCAAGGTAGAGCGTATACTGGTGAGCAGTGGCCAACCGGTATCGCAGCTTGATTCCAGGTCGGAAGCCAATGTAATCGCCGGTTTTCTGCGGGAGTTCGGGGTCGATGATGCGGATATGGTCCTGGAGAGCGAATCCCGCAACACTCGCGAAAACGCGGTCAACACTCTGGCCGTCATGCGGGAAAAAGGCTTCTCCTCTGCCCTGTTGGTGACATCTGCCCTGCACATGCCGCGTGCAGCGGCGGTTTTCCGCAAGGCGGGCGTGTCATTTACGCCGGTTTCAATCGACACCTTGTCATCATCCATTGAGTCACGGTCGGTTTTCGCGTTTTTGCCCAATTCCAGGGCTCTGGAATTTTCGACACAGTCGATCAAGGAGTGGATCGGCATACTGGTGTACCGGTTGCGCGGGTGGGCCTGACGGGTGATCAGCCAAGCGCGGAGATCGCTGGTCAAATGGTGTAACGATCCATCAACCAAGATGCCACCCACGCCTATCAAATTTGACATAAATTAACCCGGTCAGGGATTCACTGCTCCCGTAGTCGTGCGCGAATTATCGTGCGCTGCAGGAGAGTTAGTATGAGTGACGGCGTTGGATTTGATATCTTTGATTTGGGCGAACTGTCTGAATTCACTGATGAAATTGTACTTGTTCCAAACCTGG
>JBPCVV010000058.1:0-9620 GCA_051010195.1 Anderseniella sp.
CATAGGTGACAATGCCGGTCGCTGCATCCTGCGACACGTCATTCCACACCGTCACCCGGCCCAGGTCCGGATGCTCGATCCGGCGCTCCGAAGCATCCGGTGTCCAGCTGCGCCACTCGTCCGTCAGTGGGTTGCGGGTATCAAAGATGAAGCGGCCTTGCGGTGTCAGGCGGTGCGCAATGGTGGCGAGTACGGCGCGCTGATCGTCCGGCGTCAGAAACACCTGGAAGGCATGCCCGGTCAGCACGACAAGATCGAATTTTGGCTGCAGCCTTGCCGTGCGCGCATCTGCAAGAACCCAGTCCACCTGCTCACCACCGGACCGGGCCCGCGCCACATCCAGCATGGCTTGCGCCGGATCCAGACCACAGCGGCGCTTGTTACCTGTGAGACAGGCCAGGAAGCCGCCGGTGCCGCAACCAAGATCAAGCACCGAACCTGCACACTGCGCCAGCGCCGCACAGCACTCCCAGTCCGCCGCGCACCCGTTTTCGATGTCGTAAAACTGTACGAGATCGGCATCACGGTACAATCGGTCCTCTGCCGGACTGTCCATGTCAAACCTTAGGCCTTTCCGTTTGCACACTCAAACACAGCTTTCGTCAACTCAATCACCCGCTTAGCACGATCAGGATCCTCGTACGGATCCCTCCGGCGTACCCAGTCGGTCCACGCTTCCAGGGTAAAAGCCTGGCCGGTGCTCTGCCGGTGCAGTCGGTCAACATCCTTGAAGTATTCTTTGACCTTGTCGGCTTGCCCCAGTTGCAGGTACGACCGGGCCAGAACCAGGTAACTCCATGTCCCCTCCAGTTCGGTGAACCGGCCCAGAACTTTGACGGCTTGTTCGGGTTGACCGTTTTCTTCATAGGCCCACCCCAGAAATTCATCATACCACTGCTCATGATAAGGATGCAGTCTGATTGCCTGGTTGAGGTTCATGATGGCCTGCTCGTAGCGACCAGTCAGAATCAACAACTGCGCCATTTCGGCCAGCAGCCTGCAATCCCCCACGTTCAGTTCCCGGGCCAGGCTATAGTGATGCTCGGCACGCGCATGGTCGTGCTTGTAGAACAGGTATGCCCAACCGAGCGCCCACTGCCCGAGATGCAGGTCCGGCTCGTTTTTCACCGCCCTGAGCGCATGCTCAAATGCCTGCCGACCGGACGCCTCATGATCATCTGAGTAATCCCAGTCGAAATCGATGGCATGCTGCCAGGCAAGTCCGGCAACAGCCGGCCAGTATGGCGGATCGCTCATCTCAATGGTCTTGGTGAACTTCTCCATTGCCAGCCGGCTCCAGTCTTTGCCCTTGTCCCACGGAGGCAGAAGAGATTTGTGAAAACAGTCCCTTGCCCTGAGGTAGTGGTCATAGACCGTGAACTCCTTGGGCGCCTTGACCACTTGCCGTTTTAGTTCCGCCTTGGCGATCTGACCGGAACTGGTCATCAGGGACGCTGCAATTGACCGTGCGATTTCATCAACAACTTCCAGCAGATCAGGATTTCGACGGTCATATCGGCTGGTCCACAGCTGGATTCCGGTATCAGCTTCGATGAGTTCCGACGTAACCCTTATCCGGTCTTCGCCCTGCTGCAGGCTGCCCATCACCAGATAGCGCACACCCAGCTTGCTCGCGATGTCGCGCAGATCATGGCCTCGCCCGCCGAAGATGAAACTCGACCCGCGATCGATCACGAAGAACTCCGGCGACATCGACAGGTCGATGATTAGCTCTTCTGTCAACCCGTCGACAAGGTACTGGTTGCCCTTGCCGGGAGACAGGTTCACAAAAGGCAGGATGGCCACCGACGGACGGTCGCTCAACGGTGCACGTGACGGCGAAGCTACTAGGTTGAACGGGTCAGTTTTCTTGCCCATTTCAAAACTGGACCGGTAAACAGTGACGGGCTCGACTATATTCTTAAGACGCTGCTCCCCGATCGACTCGAAGGTCACGCCGATTTTGGCGCGAACTTCGCGAAACACTTTCTCGGATATGCAGATACCATCCGGTTCCGCCAGTGCTTCCAGCCTGGCGGCTATGTTCACGCTGTCGCCGTAGATATCGTTGGACTCGACTATAATGTCGCCGTAGTTGATACCAATGCGCCAGCGCAGTTTTCGATCATGCGGCACATCCTGGTTTTTTCTGATCAGTTTGGCTTGCAGTTCCACCGCACAATTGACGGCCGCAATCACACTGGGAAACTCGACCATCACGCCATCTCCGGTGGACTTCACAATCCGGCCGGAATGGGCGTCAATCTCAGGATCAACAACCAGCTCGCGCTGGGAAATCAGCAGATCATGGGTACCGGCTTCGTCCACACCCATCAACGCGGTGTAATTAGCAACGTCAGCAACCAGCACAGCTGCCAGCCGGCGAACAGACTTTGCCCTGATCATTACCTGTCAATCTCCCCGGACAGCTCAATTGAACACAAGCAGCGTTTGACGCACCGCCTATTGGTGCCAGAACAACATGGATTCAGGTGAACCCATGTTACTCAATCACTTTGACAGCGGTCAGGTTTATGATTTAGGGGGCGGATTTAGCGCCCCGGGCCCGGTCAATCAGCTTTTCGAGTATGTCCCGCTCGCATTTGAGAAATTTCTCCCACGTTTCGGTATAGGCTGCGGTCGAGTCCGTCGCCTTGACGTACTGCTCAACCTGGCACTTTTCTTCGGTTAAATCTATGACCAGCTCAAGGTCATCGACTTCTACAAGGGATCTGTTCGTCTGGCACCGATCGCCCAGGAAACTCGCCCAACTTTCCTTGATAAAATTCGCCTGTTTGGTGAATCCGCTGCCGTCAAATTTTTCGACTGCCTCGATCATGTGCTCAAGTAGTTCGGCTTCATCCGCTAGGGTTTTCTTGACTTGCGTGGCAGTCATAACGGCCTCCATCTTCCACATTTCGCAATTGACGTCCCGTTCTCAGCTTACCCAGCTTACATCTGCAATCAAGCAGGATTGTTGACGAAGGGTTAGCACCGCACACATGGCTACTTCCCCGACAGGCCTCTTGACGTGATGAAGGTAGCGGAAACACACTCCCCGTCAGCATATTCCCAACGACCGGTACTTGCATGTCAGAGCTTTGGAAAAAACCCGCCATCGAAATCGCGCAACTGGTCCGGCTGGGCGCCGTTTCGGCCGTCGAGGTCACGCGTGACGCCCTGGCCCGACTGGACGCGGTCAACCCTGCTATAAACGCCGTTGTGCAATTCATGCCCGAAGAGGCACTGGCAGCCGCTGAAGCCACGGACGAAGCCGTGGCCCGCGGTGATCGCCTGCCATCTCTCGCCGGTGTTCCGGTCACCGTCAAGGTCAATGTCGACCAGAAAGGGTTTGCCACCACAAACGGATTGCGCCTGCAGAAGGACCTGATTGCAGAACAGGACAATCCGGTTGTTGCCAACCTGCGCGCCGCCGGCGCCATCATCATCGGGCGCACCAACACACCAGCCTTTTCAATCCGCTGGTTTGTCCGAAATTCGCTGCACGGTCACACCAAGAACCCGCTGAACCCAAATATCACGCCAGGAGGTTCATCCGGCGGGGCTGCAGCCGCCACTGCGGCGGGTATCGGCTGTATCGGTCATGGCACCGACATCGGCGGATCGGTGCGCTATCCCGCCTATGCCTGCGGGCTGCACGGCCTGCGCCCGACCCTGGGCCGCGTACCGGCTGTCAATTTTACCGCGCCGGACCGCCACATTGGCGGCCAGTTGATGGCAGTCTCAGGCCAACTGGCCCGCACCATCGGCGATGTGAGGTTGGCATTTGAAGCCATGTCGGCCCAGGACCTGCGTGACCCTTGGTGGGTGCCGGTTCCGCCCGCCCTGCCCGAGCAGCCCAAACGCGCCGCCCTGACGATCGCTCCTGAAGGCATGAACGTTGATCCACTAGTTGCGACCGCCTTGCGTGATGCCGCCGAGACGCTGACCGAGGCTGGCTGGCAGGTGGAGGAAGTCGAATGCCCTCCGTTCAGGGAGCCCGCCATGCTGCAGGCCACGTTGTGGCTGGCCGAATTCCGCCGTGGCGCCGCTGAAGCCGTCAAGAAGGAGGCCGATCCCGATGCCCTGTTCGTCTACGACCAGATGGTCCGTCTGTGCCCGGAACCGGACATGAACGGCATTCTCGATGCGCTGCAACGCCGTGCCACCCTGACGCGCGACTGGCAGATGTTCCTGGACCGCTACCCGATACTGTTGTGCCCGGTTTCTGGCGAACTGCCGTTTCCCGATCTACTGGATGTTGAATCACCGGCAGCCTTTGACCGGGCCATGGAGGCGCAACTGACCCAGGTCGGTTTGCCCCTGATGGGCCTGCCAGGCCTCACCGTGTCCACCGGCATGACCGACGGCAATGTCCCCTTCGGCGTCCAGCTGATTGCCGGACGCTATCGCGAAGATACCCTGCTTGCTGCAGGTGAAGTCATCGAAGCCAGCGGCGTGCCGGCGCTTCCTGTTGATCCAGCAGCCAGCTGAATGGACAAGGCGGAGCAGTTTTTCTCTGCGGGCTGGTGCTCGTTCGAAACCGACCCGGCGGTATTGGGCTGGGTTGAGTTCGCCCTGCCCGCCGCCCGCGCCACGCTGGCGGATCCCGCACAAGAACAGTGGACGCGCTATCAGGGCACCTGGTTTGCCGGAGTCAATGCGCTGCCGAACGATGCCTCAGGCCGCCTGCCGCACGGACCACCGTTGGCCGGTGAGGCCATCGAGTTCATCGGCTCTGAGCTTGGCCTGCCACCGTTCGAGTGGGACAAGGCCCAGGTCTCCATCTGCTATCCGGGCTACCCGCAGCCGATGGCGGGTGAAACCGAAGGCCAGCACAAATTCCGCAAGAACCGCGACGCCGCCCATGTCGACGGCCTGCGCGGCATCGGCCAGCCGAGGCAGCGGTTCCTGGAAGAAGGCCATGCGTTCGTGCTGGGCATACCCATGGTAGACGCCAGCGCCGAAGCCTCACCATTCGTAATATGGGAAGGGTCACATGAGATCATACGGCGTGCCTTCGGTTGCGTGCTGGCCGACATACCGCCCTGCGACTGGACCAAGGTAGACCTGACAGACACTTATCAGCAGGCCCGCAAACAGTGTTTCGAAGACTGCCGGCGGGTGGTCATCCACGCCAGGCCCGGCGAGACCTATCTCGCCCACCGCCTGTCGCTGCATGGCGTTGCAGCATGGGGCGAGACGGCAACGGCAGGGCCGGACGGCCGCATGATCTGTTATTTCCGGCCGGAACTGCCTGACCGGGCCGGATGGCTGTCGCTGCCGTGATACGCCTCAAGCAGCCGTCAGCTTGGCCATCACCTCGTCGGACACCTGGAAGTTTGAGAACACGCTCTGCACGTCCTCGTCGTCATCAAAGGCTGCCATGAGCTTCATCAAGGTGCCGGCCTTGTCTTCATCAAGATCGGTATTGGTTTGCGGTTTCCAGACAACATTGACCGAGTCTGCTTCGCCGAGATGCTCTGCCAGGGCGGATGATACCTCGCCAATACTTTCAAACGCGCAGATGACCACGTGACCATCGGCATCCGACGTGACATCGTCGGCACCGGCCTCGATGGCCGCCATCATCACCGTGTCGTCATCACCGGCTTCCGGCTTGTAGACAACTTCGCCGACCCGGTCGAACATGAACGACACAGACCCGGTTTCCCCCATATTGCCGCCATGCTTGGTGAAATAGGACCGCACGGCGCCGGCCGTGCGGTTGCGGTTGTCGGTCAGGGTTTCGACGATCACCGCAACACCGCCGGGCCCATATCCTTCATAGCGGATGGACTCGTAATCTTCCGCGTCGCCGGCCTGCGACTTGTTGATGGCGCGCTGGATGTTGTCCTTGGGCATCGACTGGGCCTTGGCGTTCTGGACCGCCAGCCTGAGACGCGGGTTGGAGTCAACATCCGGTCCACCCAGCTTTGCAGCGACGGTGATCTCCTTGGACAGTTTCGAAAACATCTTGGCCCGCACGGCGTCCTGGCGGCCCTTGCGGTGCATGATGTTCTTAAATTGTGAATGTCCGGCCATGGCCCTCATCCCTTCCAGAAATACAGATCTGCTGAAATTTGTGGCTTCCGTCTAAACCAGCACGACGTGCGCTGTCCAGATGCACGCAACCTGTTCAGAGCATGTGCAACCGAGCTAAACTTGATTCTATGCCATTTACCGGCTGTTAGAGGTTATCGCGTCACAGTCTTGGTTCTGAAAGAGGACGGAAATGGACGGCAATAAATTGAAAACGGCTGACAAGCTCGATCGCCACATGTCTCAAACGGTGGACATGGCGCGGTCTGCCATGGCATCGCTGCTGACATCACTGCACGGTGTCGCGCACAATTCGACACCCGGTGATGCGCTCAAGACGGCTGGCACCATGCAGGCGACCGTAAACCGCATGGAAGACGCCATGTCGGCGGCCCGCCACCTGATAGACGACGGCAAGGATGCATCTGCCAGTGTTGACTGCGCGAGGGTCATGGCGCTGTCGGACTATGCCGAACGCATTGCCAAACTTCGCGCAATCGCGGCTCAGATCGAGGCCCAGTCAGGCAAGGTTTCCTGAAGCTGGCCGCCAACACGAACGGCTCCGATCCTGGTTGCAAAACCGGTTGCATCATCGGTCTCCACCACAACACCGCACAGTGTCGCGGCTCCAAGGGCAGGCGAAAACCTGCCTGTTGGAATACGGCGGGTAAACCTGTTCAGCGGTTCTGACTTGTCCATGCCGATCACACTGTCATAGTCGCCGGTCATGCCGGCGTCGGTCTGGTAACCGGTACCGCCAGACAGAATATGCGTGTCTGCGGTCGGCACATGGGTGTGGGTGCCCACCACCAGCGAGGCCCGGCCATCGCAGAAATGCCCCATGGCCATCTTTTCCGATGTCAGTTCTGCGTGCATGTCGACAATCACCGCATCGGCACCCTCGCCCAGCGGGCATGCATCAAGCTCCCGGTCCACGGCGGCAAACGGATCGCCCAGTGGTTCCATTTTCGCAACGCCCATGACATTCATAACCAGCACGCGCTTGCCCGACCCGGTTTCAAACAGGTTCGCGCCTTTGCCCGGTGTGCCGGCCGGATAATTGATCGGTCTTAAAAGTTCCGGCGCCCGCTCGATGAACACCAGCGCTTCGCGCTGGTCCCAGGCATGGTTGCCCAGCGTCACCACATCAGCGCCGTGGTCGCGGAACTCGTTGAAGATATCTTCGGTTATGCCAAACCCGCCGGCCGCGTTTTCACCGTTTATGACAACAAAGTCGGCCTTCAACCGGTCGCGTAGTCCGGGCAGATGCGAGGACACTGCCTTGCGCCCTGCCCGCCCCACAACGTCTCCGACAAACAACACTCTCATAATTGTCTCCCGGGCTTGATCGGGCCTTTCTCGGTCAGTATCCAGTCCAGTGGCTGGTCATGATCACCGCGTATGACCGCATCCACCTGCTGCGCAGAATATGCAGCGCCAATAGCGGTCACCGGCTTCATGGCGCGCAGCTTCTCCAGCGAACGGTCATAAAACCCGCCACCGTATCCAAGCCGGTACCCGGCCAGGTCATAGGCCAGCAGCGGCACCAGCAAAATGTCCGGATCGACCACCGCCGCCCCTTCCGGCGGCACCGGAATGCCCCAGCGGCCAGCAACTGTCGCGTCACCCGGTACCCAGGTCCTGAACTCCAGCGGCGTATTGTTCTCAATCACCACAGGAACGCAGGTCGTGCACCCTTTCGTACCGAGCAGGTTCAGCAACGGCCGCGTATCGATCTCGCTGAGATACGGAATGAAACCGGACACAGTTTTTCCACTCAGATCGCCGGCAAAGTCCAGTCCCTGTTCAGCAAGGGCCTGGCGCGCGTTGTCCTGCAACGCTTCGTGCGCCGCCTTTCGGACGTCGCCTGCCGCCTTGCGCGCCAGCTTCTTTCTGGCTGCGATTGATTGATTATCCGTCATGGTGGGTGGCTCTTACAGCTTCATTGCCCCGTTGTCACCTGCAGTGGCCAGGCAAACTTGCCCCTTTAAAATTGCGCAGGCTGCGCGTACATATAGCTCCAGACGGGCTGCCCGGTGCGTGATGGCGTTACTATTCTCTGGGGCCTATAAGATCTTCTAAGGGAGCTGTCTCTGTTTCGGACCGTGGTCTGTGACACGCGGCGCCCACCTACAACTGTAGGGACCCGAGATCTTCAACTCCCACGGCCCATGGTGGCTCGTCGCTTTTTCTTGGGACAAACCTTTGGCGTAAGTTCGAGCCTGATCTGGCAGTCACTGCAGATACACATGCTCCGGGGCAAGTTCCGTTTTTTCCTCCGCCATAACAGATTGTTGGTCGAGCCCAAAGTGCGCCGCTTTGCTGTAAGCAACCATTCGCTCGGTTCGCAATCCGGAGATTTGAGCCCAACTACGACATTTATCGCATTGCAGCGAATGTCCGGATTGGCCATTTTGCATTCGTCTCTGTCCAGCAATTGGTGACGATATTTGCCACGGTGTTCTTTGGCTGGTTTCTAGCACAAGATGGCAAATTCGCAGAGTGGAGTGAGGCATGAGCACAGCGTTTGATTTTGACACCGAGATTGATCGGCGAGAAGTACCAACCCTGAAGATGCACCCAATGGTGTTGGGCAAAGACGGCTCTGACCTGTTCCCGGCCGGGGTTGCTGACATGGACTTCCGCGTTGCCCCGCCAATTACTGAGGCTCTGCGATCAAGAGTGGATCATGGCATATTCGGCTACGAGGCTGTGCCGTCTGGTTTGATACCTGCATTGACCAGCTGGTTGGAAAACCGCCACGGATGGTCTGTTGACCAAAGCCACATACTGCGTGCGCCCAACGTGCTAAACAGCCTGGCCATAGCCGCTTCGCTGTTCTCAGAGGAAGGCGACGGTGTGATTGTGCAGCCCCCTGTCTTTTTTGACTTTTTCAACATTGTCCGGGAGAACAACCGAACTCTTGTCGAAAATCCGTTGATACTGAGTGGTGGGCGGTATGAAATGGATTTCGATGGTTTGGAGGTACTGGCTTCCGACCCTCGGAACAAAATCTTGTTCCTATGCAATCCCCACAATCCAATCGGTCGTGTCTGGACAAAGCAGGAGCTGACGCAGCTTGGAGATATTTGCGCAAATCACGGTGTCCTCGTGGTTTCGGACGAGCTACACGGCGACATTACCTTTCCAGGACATAGCTATAGCCCCTTTGCTTCGCTAGGACCGGGTTATGCGCAAAACGCAATTACGCTTCTCTCTCCAGCTAAAAGTTTCAATATTGCAGGGTGCTGCTGGTCCTTCACGGCCGTCGCAAATGAACAACGTCGAAAAGCGTTTCAGGCTGAAAACAGCCGTCTCACGGTTAACAAAAACAATGCCTTTTCGAGCGTCGCAATGGAAGCAGCCTATCGGGGCGGTGAGCCGTGGCTTGATGCCGTGGTGCAATATTTGCAAAGCAATCTTGATCTGGTACGGCAGCGTCTCCAGAAGACGCCACAAGTTGATCTAATTGAGCCAGACGGCACGTTTCTTTTATGGCTGGATTTTCGAGAATTGAAGAAATCACCCGATGAGTTGACTGGATTTCTGAGGAACAAGGCTGGTTGGGCGGTAACGCG
>JBPCVV010000059.1:0-2665 GCA_051010195.1 Anderseniella sp.
CCCGCCACCAGAGCCATGCCCAAAGCCACACCGGCCTGCGGCACCAGAGCCAGTCCGATCCAGCGGCGCGTCAATTTCGTCGAGCCTGCCATGGACGACCCCAGCGACCCGCCGACATACCTGGCGCCTATTCGCAATGATATATATGCAATACCTATCCAGCCGATCGTTCGCATGCTCCCCAAATCAAGGGTGGCTCCGGCAAGAACAAAAAACAAGACCATGAATGGCCACTCCACGTGCTCTATCTCGTGAAATGGCCGTGCATGGTGTTGCGCCACATTAACGACGGTAGCGCCGGCTGCAATACCTGCCAGCAGGAACGACACATCCAGCCATAACGCGGTTCCCGCACACAGGAACACAACCCCGAGCGCCTCGGATTGTATCGGTTCGCCGTCTTTCAATCGACCAGTCAGGTGCGCCGCCGGCAGGCCGATACCAACACCGATTGCAACGGCAAGAGCAATATCGCGAAACCCGGCATGCATCAGTTCAAGGCTAGCGAGTCCCGAGTTGGCAGCGGCGGCAATGAGCAGAAAGCTGAACAGCATCAGACCCCAGGCATCATCGATTGCAACGACGCCGAGAAGCGTATCGGTGAACGGCCCTTTGGCACCGGTCTGCTTAACGACATCTTGAGTCGCAGCCGGTGCTGTTGCTGTGGCTATGCCAGCCAGCACTATAGCCATCTCGAACGGCACGCCCAGCATTATGAGGCCGCCAGCCACGAGAACAACGGTTACCGACACAACACTGAGGGAGACGAAAAGGATCTCCTTCCCATGACCTTTGAGCGTACTCAGTGACAACCGACCGCCAAGCAGAAATGCGACCATCGTCAGCGCAATGGTCGCCATGAAATCATACCACTGCGTCAACTCGTTCGGGATGATCCCCAAAAACGATTCACCCGCTAAAACACCTATCAGGATGAGCACAGTGACCCGCGGGATCGGCGTGCGACGTCCAAGTTCGTCGGCAAGCAGACCACATAGCAACGCAGCCCCGACCCCGAGAAATATCTGGTATTGCTCCATAGCCTGTCAAACCCCACTAGAGCTGTCGCCAATGTTCTCGCGCTCGTGCCTGGCTCACTTCACCGCCAATTCGCCCATGAGCTGGCGAACTTTGTCTATGGGCACCCCCAGATTGGAACCTCCAAACTCAGGCAGAATGGCCGAATTGACCGCCACAACCGCCCCGTTCACATCGAGGACAGGCCCACCGCTGCCACCGCGTGTCGTTGCTGCATCATAAGCGATAGCTTCGCTTGAAGCCTGCCCGACAATACCCCTGCTGGCCAGAGGTACAATCCGTCCGGATTCAGCAAGCCGCTCCGCAATACCCCAAAAATCGAGTTTCTTGACGAGCTGCAGCTCTTTGATGAACTCGTCGCCGGCCTGCGCCAACAGGGACCGCATGCCAGTCGGATATCCCATGACAATCACCTCATCACCCGGCACTGGGGTTTTTTCTGCCAATGGCAACCCCCGGACCAGTTTTTTCAGGCTTTCGAACCGCAATATGGCTACATCTGCGTCCGAGCTGGTTCGGATCAACGTCACCGCTTCAGCGCGCGAACTGCCTGGCAGATACCCGAGGAATTTGATCATCGCTGGTTCCAGCTCTTGCCCGGCATATGCGGTTACACTGGCATCATGCTCCCACGGCACTCCCAGATGCCTGTTGGTGATCAAGACGCCATCATCACCGATCACAAAACCACTGCCAACGAACTGGCGTTCAGCAACCGGACCCTCACCCTCGAGTGACAGCAGTGGAGTGCCGTCTGGAAGAACCATCGGCCGGCCATCTTTACCCACGACTAGGCGCAACATCTGGCCCGTGGCTTTATGCCGAAAGCCATAAGAGCCCTGCAGAAACACAATTGATGATCTCGACTGCGCGATGACACGTGCACTCGCCGTTGTCAGGCGTTCTAGTTCAGACAGGCGTTCGGCAGTCGTTACCAGACCTTTCCCCAACTCCTGACGCAATGTCTCCAGGTCTTCCGGGGTCAAAGCTTGTTCATTAGTGCGGGCAAGCGTTCTGGAGAATGTTTCAATCTGCGACGTACCGGCCTCAATCTGCTCGTGCAGCAGCTTGTTGATACGGGTCTGCTGATAGGCAACACCGGCCAGCATGACCAGCGCTGCGACCACGCCAATACGGAACAACAGGGTTGTTTCGCGGGTCAAACGTCTTAACACCTGTCCTGTCGCGTTGAGAATGCGTGACCAAACCGGCTGGTGGCTGGAACGGACATAAGCCACCGCATCATTCAAAACCTCGAATATTGTAGGATGGGGCGATTGACCATTGCGGAAAATGACATATCGAGACATCGGCCCCGTGTCACCAAATTCGATCATGTCATGATGTCTTAGAACGACAGAGCGAATTGCCATGCCGTTCACCCAAACCGGGCGCTCACCGGTTGCCTCGATTTCGAACGTTTCACCGGATCGGCGAAGTTGCGCGATCAGTTCCCCGCCGCTTCCGCCCACGAGCCCCGGAGCAATGTGAATGATCCGCCGCGGGCTCAATTGTACACTGACATCCTTTTCCGCTATCCATGTCGTAGTGCCTCGCATGGGCCCTGTGAGGTGTTCCAGTGCTGCCACTGGCGGTGTCGCAGCGTTTGTAACGGATGTTTCTTGCG
>JBPCVV010000060.1:0-83520 GCA_051010195.1 Anderseniella sp.
ATGCAAATGTCACCCGGTTCATCAAGACTTTCATCGGCAAGGTCGACCAACTGTCCAAAGCCTCACGCAAGGATGTATGGCAGAAGCTGGACTTCGTCGGAGAGGTCAAGGGCTGGCAACAGTACGAGCCGGCAGCGAATATCATTCGCAAGACGGTCGCCGCCGAGCGTCGGGTGACACCAACCGCATTTAAACCGAAAATCGAGAACAACACGGAGTTTGCCGCGTTTGTGAAACTGGTCCAGACGACCACAAACAAGGAATACTCTCCGGAAGAACTCCTGAAACTTTATCTCAGTTACAAGGACTGGTCGGAAAAGCAGTAACGCGCAGAGCCGATGCCTAGCATTTGGATTATCAGAAAACACGCCGAAGACACTTCTCACATACGGGCGAAACACCGGCTGTTCGGCGCAACAAAATCGGTTCATTCCAGAATGATCAAGCGATCTGGATTGTCTGCCACCCTGCCGGCATGGCCAGTAACAACATAACGCGGAGTTAGCATGAAACGTATCCTGACAGTCTTGGCGCTGATGCTCTTGTCCTCAGCAAGCCTTGCAACCGAGGTGAAACAGGCCCCCTGGGAACCCGAAGCTGCTGCTTATCGACTGACCCTTTTCCTGGGCAATCTTAGCCCTGTGCCCTGGCAAAAGATCAAGGACAATTGGGAAAAACCCGCCAAAGGTGCCACTGCTGATGTTCCAGCTCTGTCACGCCTGAACGCAGCGGAGCAGGCAGCCCTGCGTGCAGCCCTAGCTGGCAAAGACCGGCAAGCGATGTTTGAAGCTGCCACGACGGCGGTCCACCGGGGAATTTTGGGGCATCTGGCCGCAGCGGAAAAAAACATGGGAACAGGTGAAGCCGAGTTGGATGTCGCGCGGGCCCGGGCGCTGTTTCGTGCATTTGAAGACGGCATCAAGGCAGCCGATCCCGACGCTTTCCGCGATTTGAATCTAGCCTGGCTGGAAATGAATTCAGCGCTCGGATTCCGCAGAGCTCTGGGCACTAGAGCGCTTGACGCTGAAGGCGATCTTTTTGCCGAAGCGCGCGCGACCATAGAGACCTATTTGACCGCCAATTATGCGCCTGCGGATTTTGCCAATCGTAGCCGACTGAGCTCAATTCCCGAAAGCGCGCTCGTGGCGGGCAAGACAGTTGACCTGCCGATTACTTTGCCACCGGGATCAAATATTGCCGATCAACGCGAACTGCCCCGGCTGGTGCTGCAGTTTGAAGAAGCGGGCGAGGATGAAGCCAACCTGCCGTTGGTTGCCTATGGCGACATGCTGTTCGACAGCGCCGTGATTTTCGGCAGTCCGGCGCGCGAACTTGGGATTGCCTGCTCAACCTGTCACAACCGATCGGATGTTAACCGGGATTTCTTCATTCCGGGCCTGAGCCATCGCGCCGGTGGCATGGATGTCGACAGTGCCTTTTTCAATCCGCTGTTCAACGACCGCACCGATGACCATCTGGACACACCGTCACTGCGCGGCCTACGGTTTACCGCCCCTTATGGTCGCGACGGACGCGAACCCAGTCTGCGCCGCTTTACCCGCAATGTGATTGTCACGGAATTTGCGGGAAAAGAACCAAGCCCGTTCCAGCTCGACGCGCTGGTCGCCTATATTCGGCAATTCGATTTCCTACCCAATCCGAAGATTGATAGCAAAGGCCAACTGACCAAGCTGGCTTCGGATGCCGCCAGACGCGGTGAAGCCTTGTTCAACACGCCGTTCGACGGGCTGAACGGGCGAGCCTGCTCCACCTGCCACATTCCTGATCGTAGCTTCCGCGATGGCAAGACCTACGACATCGGCAAATCCGAACCGCCATTCCCCGGCGGTACAGCGACAGCCTTTGAGACCCCGACCCTGCGCAATATCAATTTCAGCGCGCCATACATGCATGACGGCTCGCTGCCGACACTGGCGAGCGTTGTGGACTGGTTCAATGACAGCAAGTCGTTAGGACTTGATGATGTACAACGCAGGGACCTGACGGCTTACCTTGAGGCCGTGGGAGATGGCAAACAGCCCTATCAGGTGTTTGCTGGCAAAGACACCGAATTCCGGTTGGTGTTTGAGGAACTGACCACATTTGCATCCACTCTCAACACGCTGCTGCCGGCTCGCGATGCCAAGCACATTGCCATTCTCGTTGACACGGTTGCGCCGGACCTGGCTGCGGACGCAGACACCATGAGCAACCTTTCTGCACGACCTGCGGTTCTCCAACTGTCAAGCACGTTGCAGGCGGTGGGGGACGCCGTGGCGACCGGCGACTGGGCAGAGGCCGAAACCCGCTGGCAGGAATTCCAGGCGATGCAAAAACAGTATGATGAGAAGATTTTCTGAAGCCGTCATACCGCCAATTGCTGATGACCGCGAATACAGGTCATCAAAAAATCGCACGGCCACCTGGCGTGACCATTGGAGATTTCATAACTCTGGAGTCTGTGAAGGGCTCTAGATCACCGCCGCGGACTCTGTTCCCCACGGAATGGCAGACTGTGAGCTGGAGGAAGTCCTGATTTTGCTCAGCGGTCGTTGCATTGTTTGTCGGTTTTGGACCCACCAAGTGCGAATCCTGCTTCGCCGTGGGCATCGGAATTTTGTTGCTTTGCCTTTACCAGTTGACCGCGAAGTGTTTCTACCTCTATGGCGGCGGCCCGTTGCTCCTGAGCGTGCTGTACCGAAATCGACTCCATCTTCTCCAGCGATGCCAGTAATTTTTCGTTCAATTTTTCACGTTCGGCACGAGACTGTATGAGTTCTTTATCCAACATCGCTGCCTGGTGCAGCACGCGTTCGCAATTTTGTTTCAGAACCGGGTTTTGACTTTTGGCGGACTCTATCGGGGTGTCCGAATGCCCGCTCTGCGGTTTTGCTTCTTTTTCCTGCGGAGATGTGGCAGCTAACATTTCAGCGGCAGGTTTCGCTGTATCTTTTTGAGTCTTATCCAGTTGAGCCTTCAGGACATCGCGTTCTTTGATGGATTTGTCGAGCCTGGCCTTGAGGCTTTCCACCAGGTGCCCTGACTGTTGAACGCCACTTTGCCCTTCTCCCGTTTCGACTCGTGATGCCTTTGCCTCAGCAAGCCGCGTTTCCAGATCCGCAACATCCTTGTCGGCCGCCTGAAGTTCTGCGCGATACTTCTTGGTCGCACGTTGTGCAGCCCGCAGTTTCCTGTCCTTGGCTCTGTTGGCGGTCAACGCCACGGCAAGCTTTCGCACTGCTGCTTTGAGCGCTCGTTCGGATTTCGCCAGCTTGGCCTGTTCAGCTTCCAGGAGCTTCCTCTGGCTGGTGCCGGCAAACGGGCCGGTCTTTTTCGATACATCTGAACAACCGGCCAGCGTCACGGCAACGGCGCACATGACACCGGTCCCAATATAGAAGACGCCGCGATGATCGCGGCGCTTTGGCTGCGTAAGATTCTGATCCGTCACGATCGTTATATTCCCACGTTTCAAACGCCGTCGTTTGGTCAACAAAACCTGACTGATTTTGTTAAAATCTTAGCTATCTTGCCCTGACGTCGGTAAAGGCGGAGTTCAGGAACACGGTTAAAAAGTGGTTAGTGAAACAGTCCGTTAGGTGCCGTTTACAAGTGATGATTTTCATGAGCTGGATGTCCGTTTTGGCCTCGGCGCAGGAGTTGTTCGCGGTGCACGATGCACATGCGGTTGGCCACCGGGTCACCGGCCAGGTTGATCACAACATCGAAGCGCTCATCATCAGGAATCTGGTTCAGCCCAGTGATCACACAGACCGGACCGGCAAGGCTTTGGGCATGGGCTTTGTCGCGCGTCAGGACTGTTACCTTGTGATCACGATCAAATGTTCCAATCCAGCTTCTTACCGCTCTGGACTGCACCAGGTGTCCACACTATCGTCCGGCCATGCTGACACCGGACCTCATCGAAAAATTCTCCGCAATAGTCGGGGCGAAACACGCGCTGACCGCCGAAGCTGATATTGCGCCGCATCTGCTTGAGCCGAGAGGCAAGTTCTCCGGCCATTCATCACTTGTGCTGCAACCCGGCGGCACGGACGAAGTCAGCGCCATCCTGAAACTTGCCAATGAAACCGGCACCGCCATCGTGCCGCAGGGCGGCAATACCGGACTTGTCGGCGGGCAGATACCGGACGGGGAGATTGTCCTGTCGCTGAGCCGCATGAACCGCGTCCGCCATCTCGATATCGCCGATACCTGCATGACCCTCGAAGCCGGCGTGACACTGCACAATGCCCAGGAGGCGGCCCAGTCGAAGAGCCTGGTCTTCCCGCTGTGGATTGCGTCACAGGGGACATGCCAGGTGGGCGGCAACCTGGCGACCAATGCCGGCGGCATCAACGTGATGGCCTACGGCAATACCCGGGACCTGTGCCTTGGCCTGGAGGTGGTGCTGGCGTCGGGCGAGGTGTGGAACGGGCTGACTTCGCTGCGCAAGGACAATACCGGTTATGACCTGAAGCACCTGTTCATCGGCTGCGAAGGCACCCTCGGCGTCATTACGGCCGCATCCATGAAACTGCTGCCGGCGCCGATTGACCGAGCGACCGTGTTTGCATCTGTCGTCTCACCGCGCGAAGCCCTTCAACTTTTGTCGCTGGTGCGCCGGATGAGCGGCAATTCAGTAGTGGCGTTTGAAATCATGCCGCGCAGCGGTGTTGAAATGTCGATAAAACATGCCGGATGCCGTGACCCGCTGGAAGCGCCGTCCAGCTGGTACGTGCTGTTCGAACTGGCAGGCTTTGACACGGAAGGCGACATGAACAGCAAGGCGACCGGCATTCTGGAAGTGGCCTTTGAAGAAGGCCTGGTCAGCGATGCAACCATTGCCGCCAGCACCCAGGCTGCCCAGGACCTGTGGCGTATTCGCGAAGCCATGTCGGAGGTGCAACGCCTGGAAGGCGGGTCAATCAAGCACGACATTTCGGTGCCAGTATCCAAGGTACCGGCCTTCCTGGACGAGGCAATTGCCCTGGTCGAAGACATGCTGCCCGGCTGCCGGCCGGTGCCGTTCGGACACATCGGCGACGGCAATATTCATTTCAACATTTCTCAGCCCCTGGATGCTGACAAGAACGCCTTTCTGGCCCGGTGGGAAGAGGTGAGCGCGCGCGTGCATGACACGGTGCGCAAATATGCCGGCTCGATCAGTGCCGAACACGGCATCGGTACCTTGAAGCGCGATGAACTGGCGGCCACCAAACAGCCGTTGGAAATGACCATGATGCGCGGCATCAAGCAGTTGCTGGACCCCAACAATATCCTCAATCCGGGCAAGGTGCTGTGATGTCCAGCGTCGAGTTCAGTCCCGTTGAGGATGCAGACGTGGCCGGTGTCATTGCGCTGTGGGAGGCCTGCGGCCTGACCCGGTCGTGGAACGATCCAGACAAGGATATCGCGTTCGCCCGCTCCGGCCCAGCGTCCGACCTGCTGGTCATGACCGACAATGAAACGGTGATCGCGTCGGTCATGGTCGGCCATGACGGCCATCGCGGCATAGTCTACTATGTCGCCACCCACCCGGACTATCAGCGCAAGGGCCTGGGCGCAGCCGCCATGCGGGCAGCCGAAAGCTGGCTCACTCAGCGCGGCGTGTGGAAGCTCAATCTGCTGGTGCGGGCGGAAAACGAAGCGGTGCGGTCGTTCTACGAAAAACTCGGCTATGAAGTGGAACCGCGGCTTTGCATGGCGCGCAAGCTGATCCCGGAACCTTCACAATAGTCTGAGTTGATCGTCCGTCCGCTTTTCAGGCTCCGGTTTGGCATCCGGCGGCTTTGGTTTCCGACTTGGCAATTTGGTTTCCGCCGCAACGAAGAAACTGTCTTCAACCGGCCTCATCAGATCAGTCACCTGCTTGCCGTCGGGACGGGAGTGGTCCAGCCAACGGTTAAAATCTTCCGGCTTGATGACAACCGGCATGCGGGTGTGTATTTCAGCCATCATGGCGTTGGGTTCAGTGGTCAGGATCGCTGCACTCTCCAGTTCCGAACCGTCCGGTGAGGTCCAGTGCTCCCAGATGCCGCCGAAGGCGAACAGGCCATTGTCCTGGCCGGTGATGTGGAACGGCTGCTTGCGGCCGGGCACGTCACCCTTCCATTCGTAAAACCCGTCAGCTGGAATCAGGCAGCGGCGGCGGCGGATGGCATGCCGGAAGGAGGGTTTTTCAAACACCGTCTCCGAGCGGGCATTGGTCAGAGGTTTGCCCGTCTTCATTTCCTTGGTCCAAGACGGCACAAAACCCCAGCGCACCAGGGCAAAATGCCGGTTGGTCGTCTCGCCCTTCACAATGGCGATGGGCTGGCCCGGCGCCACCACGTCACGCGGTGGGAAGTTGGGTTGTTCGGGATAATCGAACAACGCCTTGACCTCTTCCGGCGACTTGCGAAAGCTGTATAGATTGCACATGGTCCGCAATCTGCCACGGCAACATCAGGAATAAAACTACCAGTGACAACAATTGCACGCGTCAAACCGGTTCCCGGTGTCAGCACCATGACACTGCGCGACGGCCAGGTATTGCTGGTCAAGCGGGCCAAGAAAGCAGGTTTCGGACTGTGGAGCCTGCCGGGCGGGCATATTGAAAGCGGCGAACCGGCCCGCGATGCCGCGTTGCGCGAGCTGGTGGAGGAAACCGGAGTCACAGCGCGCCTGGACAGGCTCATTGAATGCCAGGACATCATTCACCGCGATGCGCAAGACACAATCATTTTCCACTACGTGATTTCGGTGTTCCTGTGCCACTGGCAGCACGGCGAGGCTGTGGCGGCATCCGACGTCTCCGACGTGATGTGGGCGTCGGCATCCGACCTGGACGGGTTGACCATGACCCATGGCACGGCTGACCTGGTCAGAAACACCCTGAGAACCCTCACATAAATCTGATTGGCTTGTGAGCCGCCGATACGCCACCCTTCTTCGCGATGAAACTGGTAACTGGCATTATCGCTGCTGTTTTTCTGGCGGCGCTCACAATGGCGTCGCTTGCAAGCGACGAGGCGGAGCGTTTTGTGCGCATGGGTTGGTCGAATACCGATTTCACCCAAACGACGGTTCCGCTGTCGGAAGTGATGTCCGGCGGGCCGCCGCGCGACGGCATTCCGCCAATCGACCGGCCGCAGTTCCAGCCGGCAAGCGCAAACAAGGACCTGACAGCCAGGGATCCGGTTATCTCCATCAAAATCAATGGCGATGCACGCGCCTACCCGCTGCGCATCCTGATCTGGCATGAGATCGTCAACGACACGGTAGGTGGCAAGCCGGTTGCCGTCACCTATTGCCCCTTGTGCAACGCGGCGATTGTGTTCGACCGCATGGTCGATGGAGAAGTCAGGGATTTCGGCACAACCGGCCTTTTGCGCAATTCAGACCTGATCATGTATGACCGGCAAAGCGAAAGCTGGTGGCAACAGTTCTCTGGCAAGGCCATTGCCGGATCGCAGGTCGGCAATAGCCTGAAGTTCGTGCCGGCCAGGCTGGAAAGCTGGGCGGATTTCACCAGCCGGTTTCCCGACGGCAAGGTCCTGGTTCCAAACAATCCCGGTTTACGCAATTACGGCCGCAACCCGTATGTGGGTTATGACAGTGCCGCAGCCCCGTTCCTGTATCGCGGCAAGATGCCCGAGGGCATCAGCCCGATGTCCAGGGTGGTGGTTTACCGCGTCAACGGCAAGGTCAACGCCATCGCCCTGGCCATGCTGAGCAAGAGTGAGGAACTGATGCACGGCAATGTCACGATCAGGTGGAAGGCCGGCCAGGCATCCGCGCTGGATACCGGCGAAATTGCCAAGGGGCGCGACGTCGGCACGATCACAGTGCAGAAGAAGACCACCCGGGGCACCTACGAAGACATTCCCTATGATGTGACATTTGCTTTTGTGGTCGAAGCCTTCGAACCGGGCACTGTCATAGAGAAATAATTCCTGATTTCGACACCTTCACACCACAAACCGGCGCACTTTTCCGATACGTTTCAGCCAAGTATGGCGCGTTAACCTTTTGGCAAGTATCGGCGTGTGTCTCGCCCGTCACATGCTAGTGTAAGGCCATGAGCGACACATCCGAGTGATTGGAAAAGCTGTTGCCAGGTGGGGTTACAAGAAGACGACTGGAAACCAGGGTGAAACAATCGCCGGAATTCCGAATGCCGGAAGAAGACAACGGAGAAGAAGCGCAACGCAGCCGCCAAGCTGCCCTGCGCTATATTCTGGATGCGTGGGAAGAGGCCGTCTATGACGGGCTGGATCCGGATTGCGTGGCAACGGCTGCGATATTTGCGGCCCTGTCGGACATGATCGCCAGTTATGGCGAGGAACCGGTTGCCATCATGGCAGAACGCCTGCCGCAGCGCATTCGCAATGGCGAATTCACCGTCATCCGCACCTTGCAGTAAGTCCGCACTGCCCCGGATCAGGTTCAGGCGATATCCACCACGATACGGCCGCGCACCTTGCCGGACATGATGTCGGCGCCGGCAGCAATGACATCATCCAGCTTGATATGCGATGTGAGACTGTCGAGCTTGGCCATGTCCAGGTCCTTTGCCAGCCGCGCCCATGCCTGTTCGCGCCGCGGCTTCGGACACATCACCGAGTCTATACCCAGCAGCTTGACACCACGCAGGATGAACGGCGCGACCGAGGCCGGCAGATCCATGCCTTGCGCCAGGCCACACGCGGCAACCGCACCGCCGTAATTCATCTGCGACAGCACATTGGCCAGCGTGGTTGATCCGACCGCATCCACACAGCCAGCCCAGCGCGACTTGGCCAGCGGTTTTGGCGGCGTGTTGAATTCCTCGCGATCCACGATGCTGGACGCGCCGAGACCTTTCAGGAAAGCCTCCTCGGACGTGCGCCCGGTGGACGCAGTTACGGAATATCCGAGCTTGGACAGGATGGCGATGGCCACTGAGCCAACGCCGCCGGCGGCACCAGTGACAAGAACTTCACCACTGTCAGGCGTGATGCCGGCATCTTCCAGCGCCATGACACACAACATTGACGTATAGCCCGCGGTTCCTATGGCCATGGCCTGGGCCGCCATCATGCCATCAGGCATCTTCACCAGCCAGTCACCCTTGACCCTGGCGCGTTCGGCAAAACCGCCGGAGTGGCCTTCACCGACACCCCAGCCGTTCAGGATCACCGCATCGCCGACCTTGTAGTCGGGATGTTCGGACGCTGACACCGTACCGGCGAAATCAATGCCGGGGGTCAGCGGAAACTTGCGGATGATCGGCGCCTTGGCGGTCAGCGCAAGGCCGTCCTTGTAGTTGAGGGTGGAATGACTGATATCCACCGTAACGTCGCCGTCCATCAGGTCTGCATCACTCAATTCGACCAGCGCGGCGGTCTGCTTGTCATCGGTCTTGTTGATCTGAATTGCGCGAAAAGTACCCGACATGGAAGTCTCTCCTGTTATGATAACCCGGCATCCGCACCATTTGGCCCGGACATTTTTTGACTATTGCCATTGGCTTATATCAAACGAAGCAATTATGTAAATCTGCTCACTGAAGCAAGACAGAGAATCGCACCAAATGACAGTTTTCATTGCCAGCCTGCCCGATCGTGCCGTCATCGAGATCAAGGGCGAGGATACCTTGCCTTTCCTGCAGGATCTGGTGACCGCCAATGTGGCTGACCTGCAGCCGGGACAGGCGGTGCACAGCGCGCTGCTGACGCCACAGGGCAAGATCCTGTTCGACTTTTTCATTGTGGCCGTTGACGGCGGTGTGCTGGTCGATTGTGCGGCGCAAGACGCTGCCAACCTGGTCCAGAGACTGACCATGTACCGGCTGCGCCGGGCGCTGGACATTGCACCAGTGGACAATCTGGCAGTGGCAGCCGCCTGGGGCAGCGCAGATCTGTCATCACTGGGTGACGGCCATGTATTTGCCGACCCGCGCAATGCGGAGTTGGGTTCCCGAGTGATCGCATCTCAGGCCGTGATCGCGTCGATCTCCAGCCAGCCGGCCGAAGTCTATCTGGATAACCGTTACAGGCTGGGTATCGGCGATGCAGCTGAGATCGGTTCCGGAGAGCTGTTTCCCCATGAAGCCTGTTATGACCAGTTTGCGTCGGTGGATTTTTCAAAAGGATGTTATGTGGGCCAGGAAGTGGTTTCCCGCATGCAGCACCGCGGCACGGCGCGCTCGCGTCTGGTGCCGGTGGATGGTACTTCCGCCCTGCCCGCGCCCGGTGCAAAGGTAACTGCGGACGACAGGCAGGTCGGTACACTGCTGGGTGCCCACGGTGCCAACGGGCTGGCGCTGATCAGGCTTGATCGCGCCGCAAAAGCCCATCAGGCTGGCAAGGCTCTGTCAGTTGACGGGCAGCCGGTCACCATGCACAAACCGGCCTGGGCGCGCTGGCCGGACGCGGCCGACGGCGCGGGAGACGAGAACTGATGGGCTGGGAACATTCACTGATCACCCATGAAGACGGCATCGATAGGTGCGGATGGTCGGGCACAGCGCCCGACTACGTAGCCTATCACGATGAGGAATGGGGCGTACCGGAATATGACAGCCGGGCTTTGTTTGAAAAGCTGTTACTGGACGGGTTCCAGGCCGGACTGTCGTGGATCGCCATTCTGCGCAAGCGCGACAATTTCCGCGCCGCCTTTGACAATTTCGATCCCGCCGTGATGGCACGCTATGACGATGCGAAAAAGGCTGACCTGATGCAGGATGCAGGCATTGTGCGCAACCGGCTGAAAATCGAGTCCAGTGTGACCAATGCGCAAGCCTATCTGGACATCGAGGCGGCACTAGGTTTCGACACCTACCTGTGGAACTTCATGGACGGCAAACCGCTGGTCAACCGCTTCGACCGGTTGGAACAGGTGCCGGCGGCCACGCCGCTGGCGGAAAAAATCTCCAAGGACCTGAAGAAACGCGGGTTCCGTTTTGTTGGCCCGACCATTGTCTATGCCTTCATGCAGGCGGTCGGCATGGTCAACGACCACCTGGTTCAGTGCCACCGGCACGAGCCGTGCAAGAAACTGGCGCGGTAGAGCCTTGGCACCTGTTTCCAAGAAACCGGAGGCACCGCGTGCCTGGCAGCGCATGCTGTCGGGACGCCGGCTGGATTTGCTGGAGCCGTCGCCGCTGGATGTCGAGATTGAAGACATTGCCCACGGGCTGGCACGGGTGGCGCGCTGGAACGGCCAGACCCATGGTGCGCACGCCTTCTCCGTCGCCCAGCACTGTGTGCTGGTCGAACAGTTGCTGGTGGAATTTTATCCCAACACCGATCAGCGCTGGCGGCTGGCGGCGCTTTTGCATGATGCATCCGAATATGTGATCGGGGACATGATCTCGCCGTTCAAGGCGGCTCTCGGACTGGACTACAAGGCATTTGAAGCCCGGTTGATGCAGGCCGTGCATGTGCGCTTCGGCCTGCCGGCGCATCTGCCCGACAGGGTCGAGGCACGGATCAAGCGGGCCGACAAGGCGTCTGCGTTTTTCGAGGCAACAGTACTGGCCGGGTTTGACGATGGCGAAGCGGCAAAGTTTTTCGGCCGGCCGCGCGGGCTCGACGCATCCATGGTTTCAGCACTGCAGAAACTGGCCCCGCAGACACCCGAGCAGGCCGGCATGGCCTTCATGAAAAAGTTTGCGCAGTTGCGAATCTAGAAGGAAATTGTGCCGGATTGTAAGTCCGCATTCATCGAATGCCGGCCTGGTGGGATTTCATCATCACCGTGATCCCAACGAAATTTTGTCTCGGCGGATTGTTTGATTGCTCAACCTGTGTTTGCCCGGCCTGACCAGGCAACCCAGTAACCCGTGTGTTCGCAAGTACTTCACCGATGTGCCAAAACCACAGAAACCTGCGGATACTGGGTCACCCCGTCAAGCCGGGTGATGACAGCATTGAGGAGCCTCCAGGTCTGAATTACAGTCTCAAAAGTATTCCCGATACAGCGGTTGGCGTTCGCTGGAACGACTGTTCAAAGTGGCTCAAACCTTCCGCCTGATGCTCTAGGAAAGCCTGCCCTTGGTATGGGCATAGTCCCAGTAGAGCTCCCGTGCCCTGGCGTACACCGGGCCCGGCTGCAGATCCCGGCCTTCAATCCGGGTGACCGGTGAAACCTTGGCCCAGTTGCCGGTCGAGAACACTTCGTCGGCAGTCTCGAACTGCTGCCATTTCAACGAGCCTTCATGCACCTTGATGCCATCCTCGCTGAGCAGGTTGACAATGCGCTGGCGGGTAATGCCGTTCAGAAATGTGCCGTTTGGTACCGGGGTGAACACCTCGCCGTCCTTGGCATACCAGATGTTGGCCGTAGCCAGTTCAGACACGTTCGACAACGGATCGAGCATTGCTGCATTGTCGAAGCCGCGGGCGCGGGCCTCGCGCATGGCACGGGCCGAATTGGGGTAGTGGCAAGCCGCCTTTGCATCCGTGGGAGCGTATTCAAGCGACGGACGCCTGAACGGCGAGCAGGTGACCGAGAACCCGGCGGCCTGCGGCATGGGTGCATCATAGACCGCCAGGGCGAACCGCGTGGTGTCAGGATCCACGTCCACAAACCCGTCATCAGCCCAGTACATCGGCCGGATATAAAGCTCGGCATCGTCGGCGAATTTTGCGATGCCCTCGCGGGCCAGCGCTTCGATCTCACGCGCATCATGCATCGGCTTCAGGCCGAAGGTCAGCGCCGACGCAACCACCCGGTCGCAATGCTGGTCCAGGTCGGGGGCGGTGCCTTCAAACGCACGGGCGCCGTCGAACACGCCTGAGCCCAGCCACATCGCATGGGTCATGGGGGTGGCCACCATGGGCGGTGTGTCATGCCATTCACCGTTCATCCATGTCCATGTAGCCATGTTTCGCCTCCTGCAACGCGTTCGCAACCTGACACTCAGGCAACCTTGCCGATGTGTGCGGAGAATGTGCGGGATGAAGCATCGCCGCGTCCAGCCCCAAATAACAAAACCCCGCAATTTCCTGCGAGGCATCGGGACATTTTCAGCTGACGAAATAAGCTTGATCAGGTGCCGTGATAGAATATATGCCGGCCGATCTTGATAAGGCGTTTCATGCTGCCTGACCAACTCGGGTTCACGTAATCAGCGTGATAGTGTGTGGCAGTGGATACAACCCGCACATATGCATCACCCGCCATTGCACGTGACGCAAGCTTCTTGGCCTTCGACCATTCCTTCGGTCCACGCGGTGCGTCCTGTTTACCATCACAGGCAAACGAGAACTGGCAGGAATTCAGCCGGTGCGCCCCATCATACACAACCCCGCAAATCGTATTCGGATAATGCTTGGACTTGACCCGGTTGAGGATGACGTTGGCCACGGCAATCTGGCCTGCTTCCGGCTCCGAGCGGGCCTCGAAGTATATGGCACGCGCCAGGCAGTTTTTCTCTGCCAGACGAGTCTCGCGCTTCTTCAGCACCTTGCGTTTCTCGCCCCGGCCGAGACGGAAACCCGATTCAAGCTGCGAGATCGTGGGCGATGGTGGGATAGATACGAGCTGGATCCGGGACTGCGGCTGGTAGGCTGCCGGTGTTATGATCTGCTCCGCAGAACCCGGCAATTTGAGCTCGATATCGTCGCTGACAAAGTCGGACTTGCCATGGCTCGCCACAACAACGCGATTATCGGTCGGGACCATGCGGAAATCTTCGGCCGCGGCATCGTCGAGCAACGATCCCTTGCTGGCAATGGTGGTCGCCGGAGAGACGACGTCGCGCCAGTGCGCGGCCGCAGAAGATGTGCCTGAGGTGACATTGTGCTCGGCGTTGATCTGAACAAGGCTGTTTGAAGCCGTGGCCTTCGACATGTAGTGGCTGGCCACTGCAACGGCCCCGACAAAAGCAAAACCTGCAAAGGCATATGACAGGATATCCGACAACCCTATAGATTGATCAGCATCATCCCACCGGGTGTCGTGCTGCGCACGCATCCGCATATGTCGGTCGTATTTACTCAAACAAGCGGGCCTTTCCCTGCAAGGTCCGTTAGAATTAGTCGATACTCATCCCCTAACGATAGACTGTCAGCCTTTATCATAGGTTAACCATGCAAGCAAGTTAACCAGCGCCGAAAAACCATAGCTTACACAGGCCGTGCCTGTGCATTGTTAGCGGCACAATAGTGCGCATCAGGCAGTCTTGATGGCTGCTTGTGCAGCGGCCAGACGCGCGATCGGCACCCGGAACGGCGAACAGGACACGTAATCCAGGCCTGCTGCATGGCAAAACTGCACACTTGCGGGGTCACCACCGTGTTCACCGCAGATGCCGAGTTTGATGTCGGAACGCGCAGACCGGCCGCGTTCGACGCCTATTTTCACCAATTCTCCAACCCCGTCCACGTCGATGGACACGAACGGATCGCGCTCCCAGATGCCCTTGTTCACATAGTCATTCATGAAACGAGCCGAATCATCACGGCTGATGCCGAACGCTGTTTGCGTCAAATCATTGGTGCCGAACGAGAAAAATTCCGCCGCCCTGGCAATGTCACCGGCCTGCAGGCAGGCGCGCGGCAATTCGATCATGGTGCCGCACAGAAACTCGATTTTCTGCCCCGATTGCGCCTCCACTTCCGCATGCACCGCAGAGATACTTGCAGCCACCAGGTCGTATTCAGCACGGCCCGCAATCAGCGGGATCATGACTTCCGGAATTGGCGCCGTACCGGTCTTGCCGGCGGCCTCGACAACGGCCTCGAAAATGGCGCGTGCCTGCATTTCGGCAATTTCCGGATAGGTTACCGCCAGCCGGCAGCCGCGATGGCCGAGCATCGGATTGAATTCATCCAGTTCGGCGACCCGGGCGCGCAGCATTTCCGGATCAATATCCATATTGCTGGCAACCTCTAAAATTTCCTCCTCGCCGTGCGGCAGGAATTCATGCAACGGCGGATCCAGCAGGCGAATGGTCACCGGCAGGCCGGCCATGATCTCAAACAGCTCGACAAAATCGGCCCGCTGCATGGGTAAAAGCTTGGCAAGCGCCGAACGGCGTTGCGCATCGGTATCGGCAACGATCATCTCGCGAACCGCGGCAATGCGCTCGTTTTCAAAGAACATGTGCTCGGTGCGACACAGGCCAATACCTTCCGCGCCGAATTCACGGGCCATGCGGGCATCGGTCGGCGTGTCGGCATTGGCACGAACCCCAAGCCTGCGGACGTCGTCGGCCCACTTCATGATGTGCCCGAAGTCACCGGACAGTTCCGGTTTGATGGTGGGAATTTCACCGCGCATCACCTGGCCGGAGGCACCGTCAATGGTGACAATTTCACCGGCCTCGACCGTCTGCCCCATGACGGAAAATTTCTGCTCTTCGTAATTGACATGAATAGCCCCGGCACCGGAAACGCAAGGCTTGCCCATGCCGCGCGCCACAACGGCTGCATGCGAGGTCATGCCGCCGCGCGTTGTCAGGATGCCCTCTGCCGCGTGCATGCCGTGAATATCCTCCGGGCTGGTCTCAACGCGAACCAGGATAACCCGGCGCCCTTGCGCCTTGGCCTGTTCAGCCTCGTCGCTGTCGAACACGACCTCGCCGCAGGCTGCTCCGGGAGAGGCCGGGAGGCCGGATGCGATGATGTCGCGCTCGGCTTTCGGGTCGAGGGTCGGGTGCAGCAACTGGTCCAGTGATCCGGGGTCAATGCGCGCAACCGCCTCCGGCTTGGTGATCAGGCCTTCCTCGGCCATATCCACGGCAATTTTCAGGGCGGCCTGGGCAGTCCTCTTGCCGGACCGGGTCTGCAGCATCCACAGCTTGCCGTCCTGGATGGTGAATTCCAGATCCTGCATGTCGCGATAGTGCTGCTCCAGCCGATCGAAAATACCGGTCAGTTCCCTGAAGGTTTCGGGCATCAGGTGTTCCAGCGACGGATCGCTCATGCCGGCTTCAATACGGGCAGCCTCGGTAATGTTTTGCGGTGTGCGGATGCCGGCAACCACATCCTCGCCCTGGGCGTTGACCAGAAACTCGCCATAAAGCTCGTTGGTGCCGGTTGACGGGTTGCGTGTGAACGCTACGCCAGTGGCGGATGTGTCTCCCATATTGCCGAATACCATGGCCTGCACATTGACCGCGGTACCCCAGCCGTCGGGAATTTCATTGAGCTTGCGATAGGTGATGGCGCGCGCTGACTGCCATGACTTTATCACCGCACCGATGGCACCCCATAACTGGGCATTGACGTCCTGCGGAAACGGTTCGCCTGAGTCTTCCTCAACCAGTTCCTTGAAGCGCTCGATGAGCGTCGCCCATTCATCCGCGCTGACATCGGTGTCCAGCTCATGGCCATTTTCGTCCTTGAACTCACCCAGCATGTCCTCGAAGGCATCGTGATCGAGACCGAGCACAACATCGGAATACATCTGGATGAAGCGGCGATAGCTGTCATAGGCAAAGCGCCTGTCGCCGGCCCGCTCGGCAAGCCCCTGAACGGTCTCGTCATTGAGGCCCAGGTTCAGCACCGTGTCCATCATGCCCGGCATCGAAACCCGGGCGCCTGAGCGTACCGACACCAGCAGAGGGTTTTTCTTGTCGCCAAAGCCGGCGCCGACCTTGTCGCCCACCCACGCAACGGCAGTCGCGACGTCCGCCTCCAGCCCGTCGGGATAGGCATTGTTGTTGTTGTAGTATCCGGTGCAGACCTGCGTGGTGATGGTGAAGCCGGGAGGCACCGGCACACCGAGCTGACACATCTCGGCCAGGTTGGCGCCCTTGCCGCCAAGCAATTCCTTGTCCTGCGCCGAGCCGTCCGCCTGACCGTCGCCGAACTGATAGACCATCTTGCCGGAAGAACTGCTCATGTACCTGCCCCTGTGCTGATTCCGCGCTGTGGGATGACGTGCGGGAGTTTAAGGCCACAACCGGGCAGGATTTTCAAGTCGCAGCATTGCCACATCAACATTTGATTTATATCGCTCACGCAAGCAGCCTGGCGGCTGCGCTCCGCTAGGGCGCACTTCGTGCGGCGGCCAGTCGGCCTTGCCTCAGCACTTGCGTGCTTCGGAGGGAGTTCATCACTACGGTGGTTCGGGGTCGGAGAACGGCGCGAAGCACGAAGTGCTGAGTAAAGCTGTTCGACCACCAAAATCCAACTAGGCCCGACCGGGCCTCGGGCCGGTCAGGCCCGCCCTAGCGGAGCGCAGGCGAAGCCTGCTTGCGTGAGCGGGATAATAAAAAACCGAGCCTACGACCCGATATATTTATCTCTACCCCTACCCTTCGATCTTCGAGAAATCCGCCACGGCCAGCGTCGCTTCACGGATGCGGTTCAGCAGCTTCAGGCGGTTTTCCCTAAACGTCGGATCGTCGGCGTTGACGGTTACCTTGTCGAAAAACTGGTCAACCGGGCCGCGCAGCTTGGCTATATGGCCCATGGCGGCAACGAAGTCTTCCGCGTCGACGGCCCGCTTGGCGTTGGCCTCCGACTGGGACACGGCCCGGTTCAGGTCCTTTTCATCGCCCTGCAGCAGAAGCTTGGTTTCCGGAGTGCCGGTGAAGCTGCGACCGTCCTTTTTTTCCTCGATCTTCAGGATATTGGAGGCGCGTTTGACACCGGCCAGCAGGTTCTGGCCATCGTCAGTCTCAAGAAACGCTGACAGCGCCTCGACGCGCCGGACAATCATCAGCAGATCATCCTGATTGCCGAGCGCGAACACTGCATCGATCAGGTCGTGCCGGGTGCCGCCGTCGCGCAGATAGACTTTCAGCCTGTCGGCAAAGAATGACAGCAAATCGGCTGCGGCTCCGCTTTCGTCACTGGCGGGCACCGCGATATCACTTTCGGACTCTTCTGGATCGCGGTGCTGAGCCTCCAGAATTGGCTGCAGGGCCGCATTGGTCACAGACAGCAGCTTCAACCGCAACTGGCCATCAAGAACAGTGCGGATCACGCCCAGCGCGGCGCGTCTCAGTGCATAGGGGTCTTTCGATCCGGTCGGTTTTTCGTCGATCGCCCAGAACCCCGCCAGCGTGTCGATCTTGTCGGCCAGTGCCACGGCCTGGGCCACCTTGCCGGACGGCACGTCATCAGAGGGGCCTTGCGGCTTGTAATGATCGCGGATAGCGGTCTGGACGTCCTCATCCAACCCTTCTTCGCGGGCATAGTAGCTGCCCATCAGGCCCTGCAGTTCCGGAAACTCGCCAACCATCTCTGTTACAAGGTCGGCCTTGGCTAGTCTTGCGGCCAGTTTCGCCTGGGTCTCGTCCGCCCCGATTGTCCTGGCGATATCGCCGGCCAGCGCTTCAATTCGCTTAACCCGTTCGGCCTGCGTGCCAAGGCTGGCGTGGAAGGTGATCTTTTCAAGCTGCGGCAAGCGGTCTTCCAGCGAAATCTTCTTGTCCTGCTCCCAGAAGAACCGGGCATCTGCCAGGCGTGCCGCGATAACCTTGTTGTTGCCCTCGGTGATTTTCTTGCCGCCGTCCCTGGCGATCAGGTTGGAAACCAGCAGGTAATGATTGGACAGCTCCCCCGACTTATCGGTGAGCGCAAAGCACTTCTGGTGGCTCCTGATAGAGGTCACAATCACCTCGGCCGGCACCTGGAGAAAGGACTTGTCAAATTCGCCCATCAACACAACCGGCCATTCGACAAGGCCCGCAACTTCGGCCAGCAGCCCCTTGTCCTCGATCACGTCGAGGCCCTTGGCGAAGGCGAAACCGGCCGCTTCGCTGCGTATTGCCTCCCTGCGTTCTGCCGCATCCAGCATGACATGTGCGGATCGGAGCGACTGTTCGTAATCGTCAAACTGCGTGACCTTGATTTCTTCAGGGTTGAGGAAGCGGTGGCCGTAGGTGATGTTGCCCGAGCTGATGCCGTCTATTTCGAACGGGACTACCTGGCCGTCAAACATGCACAAGATGGAATGCAGCGGCCTGACCCAGCGCATCTGGCCCGCGCCCCAGCGCATGGATTTCGGCCACGGGAACTTGCGCACGATATCCGGCACAATGGCAGCGATTACATCCGGCGTTTGCTGGCCCGGCCTGTTGATGCGCACCACGTAGAAGGCGCCCTTACCCTTATTGTCCTCTTCAACATCACATTGATCGAGCGTCACGCCGGCAGACTTCAGGAAGCCTTGGACAGCCTGCTCCGGCGCATCGATGCGCGGACCCTTGCGGTCTTCTTTGAAATCCGCAGTGCGCACATCCAGCCCGTCCACGCACAGCGCCAGGCGGCGCGGCGTAACGTGTGCCTTTGCGCTTTCATAGGTCAGCCCCTGTTCGACCAGCGCATCGGTGACCAGTTTCTGCAGATCAGCAGCAGCACGGGCCTGCATACGGGCAGGGATTTCTTCGGAAAACAGTTCGAGCAGGAGTTCAGCCATCTTACTGTTCGCTCCCGCCGGCGGTTTTGGCCCAGGCCTCGCAGCAGCCCTTGGCCAGGTCACGAACCCGCAGAATGTAGGCCTGGCGCTCTGTCACCGATATCACGCCACGCGCATCAAGCAGGTTGAACACATGGGATGCCTTGATGCACTGGTCATAGGCCGGCAGCGCCATCAGGTGCTCGCCGTCCCTGTCACCGGTTGCCAGCAGGGCCTTGCATTCGGCTTCGGCAAACCGGAACTGCTGCAGCAGTGTTTCGGTATTGGCGTGATCAAAATTATGCCTCGAATATTCCTGTTCCGCCTGCAGGAAAACGTCGCCATAAGTGACCAGGTCATCGCCGTCGCCACCGTTGAAATTCAGGTCGTAGACGTTGTCGACGCCCTGCACATACATGGCCAGGCGTTCAAGGCCGTAGGTGAGCTCTCCTGAAACCGGCGCGCAATCCATGCCGCCGACCTGCTGGAAATAGGTGAACTGCGAAACCTCCATGCCATCGCACCACACTTCCCACCCGAGCCCCCAGGCGCCCAATGTCGGACTTTCCCAATCATCCTCGACGAAGCGGATGTCGTGGTTGTCGCGGTCAATGCCGATGGCGTAGAGCGACCCGAGGTACAGCTCCTGCAGGTCCGGCGGCGATGGTTTGAGGATCACCTGGTACTGGTAGTAGTGCTGCAACCGGTTGGGGTTCTCACCGAAGCGGCCATCCTTGGGGCGGCGCGACGGCTGCACATAGGCGGCCTTCCACGGTTTGGGGCCGACCGAACGCAAGGTGGTTGCCGGATGAAACGTGCCCGCGCCGACCTCCATGTCGTAGGGCTGCAGGATGACACAACCCTCGGCTGCCCAGTAAGTGTGCAGGGTGAGGATCAGATCCTGGAAGGATTTTTGCGGATTAAGGCCGGAGGGCGCAGTCATTTTTCTAAAGATTCTTTGAAGGGCCTCTGGATCGCCAGACGCGGTGAATCGCTGGCCGGAACCTATTGCGCCGTCCAACCCCGGTCAAGCGGCCTGCCGCATGAAAACTGCGATGCGGATGCGAGCGTGACCGATCAATCTTCCGGGTAATAAACTCCGGTTATCGGGTCCTGGCGCAAACGGCCCTTGCTGACGCGGTTCTGATCGTTAGTCTTTACCTTGACGGCCGATTTCGCCTGCAGGTTCGAAAGCGCGCGCGCCACAGTATAGGACATGGCAACACCAACGCCGGCCAGCAACAGTTTGTAGATCATCTCGTTTTCATTCCTCCAAACAGGCCCCTACCCGTTTCAAACCTCATAAGCCGTAACGAGACCACAAAGCGCGCTCTTCCGCAAGCGCCAGAGCGCTGGACGCGACTCCTTGTCCAGCCGCACTGGCGGCACTGTCGAGTGACGATCCGCCACCCGGCAACAGCAGTTTGCGAACCGAAAACCCGCTCTTCGGCTCAACGGTCTTGATGATGACGTCTTCGCCGAACTTTTCCTGCAGGATTTCATGCATGCTGCCGAGGCCGTCCACGAGACCGCGCTCCAGCGCCTTTTCCCCGGCCCAGAACAGGCCGGAGAACAGTTCATCCTCCTTGCCCTTGAGTTGCGCCTGACGGCGTGAACGCACGATATCCTTGAACGCTTCGTGCACATCGAGCTGAAGCGACTTCAGGTGAGCGACATCTTGCTTCTTTTCCGGCAGGAACGGGTCCAACACGGATTTATTGGTTCCCGCCGTGTATACGCGGCGTTCCACACCGAGTTTCTTGATCGCGGCCTGAAAACCGAAACCCGCCGATATGACACCGATCGAGCCCACTACTGAGCTGCGGTCGGCGTAAATCTCGTCGCCGGCCACGGCCAGCAGATACCCACCCGATGCAGCGACGTCTTCGCAAAAAACCAACACGGTGACGTCATGCTTTTTGGCCAGCTGGCGTATGCGGTTGAAGATCAGCGTCGACTGTACCGGGGACCCGCCGGGAGAATTGATCGACAAAGCCAGCGCCGACAGGCCGGGAATGGCAAATGCCTGCTCCAGTGTCTCTTCAATGCCGGCCATGGAAAGCGTCGGGCTCATGGGGGCGGGCATGCCGATGGCGCCGCGCAAACGGACGTGGGCAACAAACTTGCGCTTGCCGCGCAGCAGCCTTGTCAGCCATCCGGCCTTCTTTTTCTTCTTCTTGTTCGATATGCGTGAGACCATTGTGGTGCTGCCCTTATCGATTAATGAGACATAAGCTTGGGCCGGAGGCCGCACTCTACATGGTGCACCGCTTACAGAACCTCAAGGGAACACTGAAAACTCACCCGAATTCAAGGCCTTCGCCGGCCCGCAGCACAGCGTCCACCTCATCAACAAAGGCGTCGGATCCGGCTTCATGCAGGACCAGTCCCGGCAACAACTGCAGCGGCGCCTTTGAGCCTTTCGTGCCGCGCACGATGATGCGTGAGGCGGCGTCGTCTCGATGCGCACGCAGCGGCAGGACGGTCAGTCCGCCCAGTCTCGCCGCCATTGCCGACAGCAGTGTGAGCAGCGAGGATGCCGGGTGAATGATTGACACGGTTCCCCTGGGTTTAACCGCAATGGCCATAACCTTGACCCAGTTGTCCAGTTCCCCGGCCTTCAGCATGTGAGCCTGTGCGCGCAGCGCATCAGCAGGCGCCTGAACGGTGTTGTCCACGAAAAATGGCGGGTTTGCATAGGCGTGCGAAACGCTGCCCGGTGTCGGCCAGTCCACTTGATCATGGCGCATGGAATCGCACAGATCACCTTTGAGCACCATGACACGCTCGTGCAACTCGTTGCGTTTGAAGTTTTCCTCCGCGATCAGCGCATACCGCGAGGCAATCTCAACACCGGTAATGATGGTGCCCGGCACCCGCGTCGCCAGGCAGGCGGCCGCAACCCCTGTTCCGATTCCGGCTTCAAACAGCGTATCCCCATCCGATGCCGGCACAGAGGCTGCCAGCAGGACAGCATCAATTCCGGCGCGATAGCCCTTTTCCGGCTGCAGTATCTTAAGTTTCCCGCCCAGAAAAGCGTCGTCCGACAGGCCGGGCTTGGCCGCCTGGCTGTCAGCGGGCCCACCTTGAAACGCATCTTCCATTACAGCCTCTTCCGCCTTTTTCATCAGCGCTCGTTCAGACATAATCAATCATCCGCCAAATGCTTGCGCAAGCCTGCTTCGTTCAGCAGTCTGCGCGCGCGTATCTCATTATCCTCATCGATCATCACCCGGCGCGGAAACGCGCCAATGGATCCTTCCAGCACACTCATATGTCCGTCAAATACTTCCGCATTCAGGCCTTCCTGGCCAAGCAGATCAACAACATACGAAACAAGTACAACATCATTGGATCGCAGTAACTCACGCATGGATTGCAGATTACCTTTTTGCAGTTAACAAAATGGTCTTGTGGTCGTCGTAAAATCAGGACCTGTTAATTTTTGTCTGTCCTGCAATAGTATATTTTGACTTTAACCAGCTGAAAAATCGAAGCGCGGGCACAATATCCGGTATTGCGACGTGCCGCCGACACTGGCAAGACCTCCTTCAAACACAGCCGCATACAATCTCCTTTTACCTATCCTAGTTCAACGCGACGCATGCGGCCATAGTGCTCTTGCTGGCGGCCTGTGCGCCGCTTATGTTCTGTCATGTAGACAACAAAGACAGCCGTGGAGTTTTCCCCGTGGGAGTGGTGGTTCCGTTAAGTGCAGCAGAAGCCAAGGATGCAAGCCTGTCTCCTTTGCTCGATCTGGTGACAAACGACATGGAGAAGGTCAATACCCAGATCCTGTCGCATGCCCAGTCCCATGTGGAGTTGATTCCCGAACTTGCACAGCACCTGATAGATTCCGGCGGCAAGCGGTTGCGCCCGATGCTGACCATTGCGGCTGCACGCATGTGCGGCTACGACGGACATCATCATATCGACTTGGCCACTGCGGTTGAGTTTATGCACACGGCAACTCTGCTGCACGATGACGTGGTCGACGAAAGCGATCTCAGGCGCGGACGGAGAACTGCGCGGTTGATCTGGGGAAACCAGGCGAGCGTCCTGGTGGGCGACTACTTGCTGGGCCAGGCGTTCCGGATCATGGTCACGACAGGATCGCTTGAAGCGCTGAAGGTTCTGGCAGACGCAGCCGCCGTCATCGCCGAAGGCGAAGTTATGCAACTGGCGGCAGCACATAACACCTCCACGACGGAAGATGCCTATCTCAAGGTCATCAACGCCAAGACCGCCGCGCTGTTTTCTGCAGCAGCGGAGGTTGGCGCCATCATCGCCGGACGCAATGACGCAGAACGCGAAGCGCTTGAATCCTATGGCCGCAATCTCGGCGTTGCTTTCCAGCTTGTTGACGATGCGCTGGATTATTCCGGCAAACAGGCGCAACTGGGCAAAAGTGTCGGAGACGATTTCCGCGAAGGCAAGATCACATTGCCGGTGGTGCTGTCATACCGGCGTGGTGATACCAAGCAGCGTGAATTCTGGAAGCGCGTGATGGAAGACGGCGACCAGCGCGACGGCGACCTGGAGACCGCCATTGGGCTGATGGTGCAACATGATGCGCTTGAGGCTACCGTCGAGCGCGCCCGCCACTATGGCGCCATCGCCCGCGATGCGATGGAGATATTCCCCGAGAGCAGCTACAAATCCGCCCTGGTGGATGCGATCCGGTTCTCGGTGGCCCGGGCGCACTAGGCGAGATCAGGCAAGCGCCGAGAACGTCACCCACCATTCGGGCCATTGTTTTGCCAGCGTCGTCGCCGCCTCGGCCGCACCGTCTGCATCGTCAAACAGTGCGAAGCACGTCGCACCTGAACCGCTCATCCGCGACAGCCGGCATCTGGGCAACTGGCCGAGAGCACCCAGTACCTCGCCGATGAGGGGCTCCAGACGGCACGCCGCCGGTTCCAGGTCATTGCGGCAACCGGCCAGCCAGGCAAGCGTGGAACCACTGTCTCCCGCATCGCCAAACCGGTCCGGAATACCGGAATTGGCCGTACTACCGGGCGCCAGGCCCAGGTCCCTGAAAATCCCGGCGGTCGACACACCTACCAGCGGATTGGCCAGAACCGCATGAAGCGACGGGGCATGGGTCCAGTTGTCGATGATCTCGCCGACGCCCCGCATCCGGCAGGCCCTGGAGGCGAGGCAGACCGGCACATCGGCGCCCAGTTGCAGTGCGATGTCATGCAGGTCGTGCCGATCCACTGCCAGGCCGTTAAGGCGGATAATCGCGCGAAGCGCAGCAGCGCCGTCGGCAGAGCCTCCACCGATACCCGACGCAACCGGCAACGCCTTGTGCAGGTTCATGGCGCAGGGGCGAACCTCATCCGGATACCGGGCCTGCAAAGCAGCGTATGCCTTGAGGACCAGGTTTCCGGCATCGGTTTCCAGGCCTTGCGAAAAGGGCCCGGATACGGTGAGCGAAGTTTCACCGGCAAATGATACGTTCAACTCATCACCTGCCTGAGTTGCAAACATCACAGCGCTGTCAAGCAGATGGTAGCCGTCTTCGCGCTTGCCGGTAACGTGCAAGGCAAGATTGACTTTCGCGGCGGCGAACTCGGTAATCATCGCAGTACCACAAAGACCGGGTCAGGACTTGTTGGGTTTTTCAGTACCTGAAGCAGTCGGCGCAGAAGCGGGTTCCAGGTCAGGCAGGCCTTCCTTTAGCTTCTTGCGGATCTCGGCCGCGTTTTCGTCAGTGGGATTTGAATCAAGCGCATACTGCCACTGAAACTTTGCTTCCAGCTTGCGACCGACCCGCCACAGGGCATCGCCCAGATGATCATTGATCACCGCGTCTTCGGGGCGCAGGCCTGCCGCCCGTTCGAGCAGTTTTGCGGCCTCTTCGTACCGTCCCAACTGGTAATGCCCCCAACCCAGGCTATCAACGATGTAACCATCGTTGGGGCGCAGTGAAACGGCCTTTTCGACCATTTCAAACGCCTCGGTCAGGTTGATGCGCTTTTCAATCAGGGAGTAACCGAGATAATTGAGGACAGAAGCCTGTTCGGGCTGGAACCGTAATGCCCTGCGGAAGTCCGGCTCGGCATTTTCCCAACGCCCGGCGCGCTCATAGGCAATGCCGCGGAAATAATACACCGACCAGTTCTTGGCTCCCGGCTCATCGACCCGCGCCAGCGCCTGGGTATAGGCATCGGCAGCATCAAGCCATTTTTCGTTCAGGCGGTACAGGTTGCCGAGTGACAACAGGGCGTTGTAGTTCTCCGGTTCGCGGGCAATGAGTGACTTCAGCACCTTTACCGCATCATCGAACCGGTTCAACTGGTTGAGATTGGTGGCGGTCTGAATGTCCGCGCTTGAGCGCAACGGCGAATCCGCTTCTATCCTGTCATACGCGGCGATCGCCTGTTCATGCAGTTTCATCTGGGTATAGACTTCGCCGAGCAGGGTCTGTCCTTCGGGAAATTCCTGGTGACTGGACAGCGCAAGCCGGGAATAGACCAGTGCTATATCAATGGAACGCTCATCGGTGAGCGCACCGGCAATGGAATACAGGGCTTCGGCCGCTCCGCCAGCGGCAGAGTTTATGAACGGTTCGGCCTGTTTGCCGGCTTTCAGGTCGTCCAGCGCGCTGCGCACCAGCGGATTGTCCTGTGTCGCTCTCAGAAACAGCTCGTATATCTTGACCGCCTGGTCCTTGCGCCCGGTGCGTTCCAGGTAATTGCCATATGCCTGAACAACACGCAGCGATGTACCGGCTTTCTCATAGGCCGACTTGTAGAACACCTCTGCACGGTTGCGGTTTTCAACCATGTCGGCAATCAGCCCCGCATGGAACAGCCGGAAATTCTCAAATGCCTGATTGCGTTTCAGCTTGTCGAGCTCGGTCAGGGCACTCTTGAGATTGTTTTCCGAAGCGTAAGACCATCCGGTCAGCAACGCCGCTGACAACTCGCCGATGGGCGTGTAGGCCGATTTCTGAAAGTACTGGCGGGCCAGCGCGCCTTTGCCGCCGCGCATTGCTTTCAGGCCCAGCACCAGCAGCGACAACCTGTGCTGGTCGTTGAACTGAAGCACCCGTTCCGCGAACTTCTCCGCAGAAGCAATATTACCGGACGACACTTCCAGCGTAAAAGCGCGTTCGATCAACAGTGGATTGTTGGGATCGCTTTCCAGGGCGCGGGCGATATAGCGCGCGGCGATGCCGGTATCGCGCTGACGGCTGGCAAACCGGCCGGCGAGATAGCTGCCGGATGGAGAGGCTTCGTCAATGCGCAACGCCGCGTACGGGTCGACGCCTTGCGATTGCGCTGCCATACCCGGAACAACCAGCATCGAACTTGCCAACGCAAATGCCGCACTCAAAGTCCTGATGGTCAATTTCATGATTGGCCTGTCCGATCTTCGGAAAAAATTGTTCGCGCTGTGAAAGCTGCCGCTGAAAGACCGCGAAACTATAGCGCATCACTGATACAGTGCAATGTGATGGTTTTTGGACCGAACTGCAAGCTACACACAGTCACAGATGCAATATTGCAACCGTTGATGAGTACAACCAAATAATTCAGCAAAACTGGGCCGGTTGCCATGACTGCAGATTCTGCTGTGAGCGTCTTGAAAGAGCACTCCGCCATCCGCATCATATCACACATGATGAAACAACTGATTCGAAATCACAGGCGGCATCGTCTGGCCGGTGCCGCCCTTGTCTGCACAATCTCGATCCTGGCCGGCTCCATGCCGGGCAGCGCACTCGATGTATCAGCGAGTTACCGGAAAAATGCGCAAAAAGCCTTCGACAGGTTCCTGCAGGACCTGTGGCCGGAGGCCGAGCAGCGGGGTATTTCGCGCCGGGTGTTCGATGCATCGGTAAAACGCATTTCCCTGCAGTGGAAAATCCCCGATCTTGCGCCGCCGAAGATTGCGGGCGAACAACCTGCCGCGTCACGCAAGCGCCAGGCGGAATTCGGTTCGCCGGGCAGGTATTTCAGGGAAAAATCCCTCGACCAGCTGGCCCGGATCGGACGCAGGAATATCAAGAAGTATGCGTCCGCCTTCGCGCGGATCGAACAGACGACCGGGGTTCCAAGGCAGGTTGTCGCAGCCATTTGGGGACGGGAAACGGCGTTTTCCGGCGCAAAGATACCGCACAATGCCATGTCGGTGCTGGCAACCCAGGCCTTCCTCGGGCGCAGGCCGGATTTCTTCCGCCCCGAACTTCTGGCCATCATGGAAATTGCGCAACGCGGCGTGGTGCCCATGTCGCAACTGAAAAGCTCCTGGGCAGGCGCCATGGGCCATACCCAGATGCTGCCGGGGCTCTACCTGAAATATGCCAGTGACGGTGATGGCGATGGCAAGTCGGACATCTGGAATTCAATTCCCGACGCGCTGGCCACCACGGCGGCCTTTCTGAAGGCAAGCGGCTGGAAGCCGGGCTTGAGCTGGGCATATGAGGTCGAACAGTCAGCCGCATTGGACTGCACGCTGGAAGGTCCTGATGAAGGCCGGCTGGTGGCGGACTGGGTCGCCGCGGGAGCCAAACGGGTGGCCAGTCGCAAGTGGCCGGCGCGGCTGAACAGTGTCAAAAGCTATGTCATCATGCCGGCCGGCCGGTTTGGTCCGGCCTTCATTGCAACCGACAACTACTATGCCATCAAGAACTACAATGAATCCGATCTGTACGTGCTCTATGTGGGCAACCTGGCAGACCGGATTTCAGGCGGCGGGGCCTTCAAGACACCATGGCGCAAGGTTGACACTTTCACCCGTCCGGCCATGAAGAAGGTTCAGTCCAGGATGGTCGCGCTTGGCTACAATGTCGGAGACAGTATTGATGGATTGATCGGATTCAGAACCCGCACCGCCACCGGCATGCACCAAAAAAGACTGGGCATGGCGGTGGATTGCTGGCCAAACAGGCCGTTTATTGCGCGGTTGAAGTAAACTTCTGCTTTTGAACCGAAACACCGGCGGAGCGAATTGCAGTTACCCGCTTTTCGATCGCTGGACGGTAATTGTTGGAAATTGCGGCACGCATGCGTTCAGCCTGTGCGGATGGGCTGTGCGGATAGACGGCAAACAGGCGCTTGAAAAAGGCCCGTGTGTTGCTGCTGCACTCCAGAAGGACGTTGTCCACAACGGCATCAACCGGCTGGTTGGATTGCGGCGCCGTCCGGTCGGTGGCGTCGCGATAACAGGAGAACATCTCTTCCTTGGCAAGTTCCAGTTCAGCTTCCCCGGTGATCGGCTGAGGCGGGGCCGCAACAGGAGCCAGAGAGGCGGTTGTCTGTTCAGCGGCCTGGACAGCAGGTTCTGCCGCTGTCGGCAAAGGCGGAGTGGCTGCGCCAGCAGCCAGCTTCTGTTCTTCACGCACCTTCAGCACCGCTTCGCGCACGGCCGGCACGAAGGTCGATCCGGTTAATTCCTTGGCCATCTTGCGGGACTTCTTGCCGCCGAACCTGGCCGCCAGCACTTTCGACATGGAGCCGAACGACTTCTTGCACTCCGTCTTGATGGAACGCGCCACAACTGAGCGCAGGTTCAGCTTGGGAATTTTCTGCGCACGAGCCCGGGCATAGGTCGAGATACAGTCACGGAACGCAAAAACCTTGGGGTTCCCGGTGTCGCGCCACCATTTGGCCTCGCTCACACGCGCCCTCTTCTTCCTGCGCTTGCGGGTCGAGGCTTTCTTTTTGCGTTTGGCCGGTTTGACCGCCGGTTGCGCGGCCTGCAACTGCCGAGGCCCAGACTGGACCGTTGGTTGCTGCACCTGCTGTTGCGTCGGCGCCGGTTGCACGCCGCCTTCTACAGTCGGCTGGGCGATATTGATCGTCCGGCCACCTACGGATCTGACAGTCTGCTTGGCCGGAATCTCATTTGCTCCGGTCGGCTCGGTGCCGGTAAACACCTGCAATCCACGAGGTTTTACCGTATTGACCCGCTCGTTGCCCGACCGTTCGATGGTTTCTGCCCACGCCCCTGAACTGCCTGCAAGACAGGCAATGGTTACAATGGCAACGGCTGAGAATTTACAATTCATAAAAGGGTTCCCTTTTGGCTCCCCGACATTCGTCCAGCATGACCAACAAACAGGCAACAAAATGACGCCAATTTGGCCAACTCAATCAGTTCATTAGGTTGTTGAACACACCATGGAGAATGTCCTTGCAAACACCATGCCGAAAAGTTTAACCCACTGCACAACAACCGTCCTTGACGGGGTTCAGCGACAGACCGTCAAAAAAACCACCGGCAATGCATGAAAAACCAATAAACTTGATATATTTCAGAGCGTTACCGTTGTTCAATTGACTCATGGCAGTCCGGTTTTTCTTGGCAAATTGCCGGCAAAATCCGCCTACATGTTCGGGTAGTTCGGTCCCTCGCCACCTTGCGGCACAGTCCAGACGATGTTCTGGGCCGGATCCTTGATATCGCAGGTCTTGCAGTGCACGCAATTCTGGAAATTGATCTGGAATTTGTCATTTCCGGCTTCGTCCTTGACTATTTCATAGACACCGGCCGGGCAATAGCGCTGCGCCGGCTCGGCGTATTCGGGCAGATTCCGGCTGACCGGAACCGACGCATCCTTGAGGTGCAGGTGTGCAGCCTGGTTCTCATCGTGATTGGTTGCCGAATAGGCCACATTGGTCAGCCTGTCGAACGACAGGACACCGTCGGCCCGGGGATACTCGATAACCGGATAATCCGCTGCCTTGCCGGTGGAGTCTGCATCGTTCTTTTCATGCTTCATAGTTCCGAACAAGGAAAAGCCAAAGAGCTGGTTGGTCCACATGTCCAGCCCGCCCAGGGCGAGGCCGCCCAAAAGGCCGAACTTTGACCATAGTGGCTTGACATTGCGGACTTTTTTCAAGTCCTGCGCGATGGGAGAGGCATCCCACGCCGCCTGATATTCGGTCAGTTCGTCACCCTGGCGGCCTGCTGCGACGGCCGCGGCAGCCGCATCGGCAGCCAGCATGCCGGACTGCATGGCGTTGTGGGATCCCTTGATGCGCGGCACATTGACCATGCCTGCGGAACATCCGATGAGGCATCCGCCGGGGAACGACAGTTTCGGCACCGATTGATAACCCCCTTCGGTGATGGCGCGCGCGCCGTAGGCGACGCGGCGGCCTCCCTCCAGCACATCGGCTATCAACGGGTGGTGCTTGAAGCGCTGGAACTCCATGTACGGGAACAGATGCGGGTTCTTGTAGTTGAGGTGAACCACAAAGCCGATTGAAACCAGGTTGTCTTCCAGATGGTACATGAACGAGCCGCCACCGGTTTTGGTACCGAGTGGCCAACCCATGGTGTGAGTGACCTGGCCGGATTTGTGGTTTTCCGGCTTGATTTCCCATAGCTCTTTCATGCCGATGCCGAATTTCTGCGGGCTCTTGCCGTCCGACAGATTGAACCTGTCAATCAGCACCTTGGCCAGTGATCCGCGCACGCCTTCCGCGATCATGACGTATTTGCCATGCAGTTCCATGCCGGGTTCGTAATCCGGACCGGGCTTGCCGTCCTTGCCGAGGCCGAAGACGCCGGCAACGACACCCTTCACAGACCCGTCGTCGTGGTAAACCAGGTCGGAACAGGCAAAGCCCGGATAGATCTCGACACCCAGACCCTCGGCCTGTTCGGCAAGCCAGCGGCACACATTGCCCAGGGACACGGCATAATTGCCGTGATTGTTCATCAGCGGCGGCATCATGAAGTTCGGCAGACGCAGAGCACCTGAAGGCCCGAGCATGTAGAAGCGGTCTTCCTGGACCTCGGTCTTCAGCGGTGCGCCCCTGTCTTTCCAGTCGGGGATCAGCTCATTGAGGGCAACCGGGTCGATCACTGCGCCGGACAGGATATGCGCGCCCACTTCAGAGCCTTTTTCCAGCACACAGACTGAAATCTCTGTCCCGGACTTTTCCGCCAATTGCTTGAGGCGAATTGCGGCCGATAGGCCGGCAGGGCCGGCGCCGACAATCACCACATCAAATTCCATGGATTCGCGTTCCACTGCTGCTGCCTCGTTCATGTGCCTGATAACTCCCGAATTCAAAGGCCACTTGCCTGTTTCCGGTGTTATAGTGAACTTGTTGAAAGACGCAATCTGTTCCTGAAAGGACATTTGCAACGTGGTCGAGGACGCTGAAAGCACACAAACACTGTCTGCACGGGCCGCTGCTGCAGCCGCCCTTGAATGGTATGTCCATATGGGTGCCGACGAAGCGATCGGTGATAATCCGGTGGACGGGTTTGCGCGCTCTTCCGAGCTGGCGGCACGCAGAACCGCCGCTGCTGCATCACAGGAGGCTGCCGTGAATGGCAGTACGCGTGCACCGCTGAACAGGCCGAGTGCGCCGGCAAGCCGACCGCCCAGGCCGGTTCCGCGCCAGCCGGCAGCCGCCCCTTCAATGGCAAGCGACGAAATCGAGCAACTGGCCGGGTCCTGCAGCAGCCTCGACGAACTGGCCCGAACCCTGGATGCATTTGACGCCTGCCCGCTGAAACGCACCGCGACGCAGTTGTGCTTTGCCGATGGCCTGCCGGGCGCACATGTGATGATCATCGGCGAGGCACCGGGACGCGACGAGGATGAACAGGGCCGCCCGTTCGTCGGCAGGTCGGGTCAGTTGCTGGACAAGATGCTGGCCTTGATAGACATCAACAGGACAAGCGATGATCCTGCGCGATCGGCATTCATAAGCAATATTGTGTTCTGGCGGCCGCCGGGGAACCGCAAGCCGTCTGCGTCGGAAGTGGTCATGTGCCTGCCGTTCGTCAGGCGGGCAATTGAACTTGCGAAACCACGCATCGTCATTGCGGCGGGCGCTACTCCTGCCCAGGCGTTACTCGATACACCCACCGGCATCACCCGCATGAGGGGCACGTGGAAAACAATCAGCACCGGCAATGGCGAAATCGACGTCATGCCGACTCTGCATCCGTCCTACCTGCTGCGGTCACCGGAAGCCAAAAGGTTTGCCTGGCGCGATCTGCTTGCTGTAAAGGCAAAGCTCCAGGCCATTTAGGCTTTTTGCATCTGTTCACAGCACGAACACATGTGAACTTCACATCTTCACGATTGGTGAACCGCCATGTCGAAAATTGACCAGACCAGACCCTTCATCCCTGTACGCATTGCGGTACTGACAATATCCGATACCCGCACGCTGGAAGACGACAGGTCAGGCAATACGCTCACTGAATTGCTGGTCGCCGCGGGCCATGACCTGTCCGCCCGGGCAATCTGCAAAGATGACATTCGGTCCATCCGATCGACCTTAAGGAAGTGGTTCAAGCGCAGCGATACCGATGCCATCATCACAACAGGTGGCACTGGGCTCACAGGCCGCGACGTCACCATTGAGGCTGTACGCCCGCTGCTCGACAAGGAAGCCGACGGTTTCGCCACCGTTTTTCACATGATGTCGTTCGGTAAGATCGGCACATCAACCGTGCAATCGCGCACCATGGCCGGTGTCGCATCGGGCAAGTACGTGTTCTGCCTGCCTGGATCACCGGGCGCATGCAGGGACGGCTGGAATGAGATCCTGTCGAAGCAGCTCGACTACCGGCATATGCCGTGCAATTTCGTGGAGATCATGCCGAGGCTGGACGAGCATCTGCAGCGCACCAAGGGGTGATTGAGGGTACAACTCTACTTGGCATTTGTTGCTAGTTTTATGTCGCTCACGCCAGCAGCCTGACGGCTGCGCTCCCTTGGGGGCGGGCCTAGCCGGCCCGAGGCCCGGTCGGGCCTAGTGGCAGTTTATCACAACCGTATTGATGAATGCCTCCGACGCACGGAACGTGCCGAGGCAAGCGCGACTGCGCGTCGCACGAAGTGCGCCCTCGCGGAGCGATTGGCGCAAGCCAATTCGCGTGAGCGGTATTAATGTGAAGACACCTCAAGTTAATGTGATCCTTGGCGCCATACCGTCGTTATACGTTATATGCATGCTCGCAACGAGTACGCCGTCCCAAATTCTCAACATGACAGGGGTAAACCCAATGACCAGTTCCAGTATTTCCCGCCGCAACGTACTTGCCAGCGCAGCCGTTGCCACTGCCTCTGTGCCGTTTGCAGGCTCGCTTGCCGTTTCACCGGCAGCCGCAAAAGCACCCATGGCCAAGGTGGATCACCCGACCCACCGGCGTTTCAAGCTTGGCGAGTTTGACGTCACAACCATCAATGACGGAGCAATCAACCTGGAAAATCCGCAAGGCATCTTCGGCACCAACGCTTCGAAGGAAGACTTTGAGGCCCAGGCCAAAGCGAATTTCCTGCCGACAGACAAACTGCAAATTAGCTTTACGCCGGTGATCATCAACACCGGAGACGAACTGGTTCTGTTTGATACCGGCAACGGCGAAGCCCGCATGCCGGCGGCCGGCCAGTTGATCCACTCCACGCTCAAGGCTGCCGGTTACTCGGCTGACCAGGTCGACAAGGTTGTCATCACCCACTATCACCCGGACCATATTGGCGGGCTGATGATGGGTGGCAAGCCGACCTTTGCCAACGCAACCTACGTGGCAGCTGCCACAGAACATGATTTCTGGTCGGCGCCTGAACGCATGTCCGGCGGCACTGAACGGGTCGCCAAGCTGACTGCGAGCAATGTCAGCCCGCTAGCAGAGAAGATGACTTTCGTGAAAGACGGCGACGATGTCACGTCCGGTATTCGTGCCATGTCGGCCAACGGCCACACCCCCGGCCACACTGCCTATTCCATCGAAAGCGGCGGCAAGCGCATCATCGTTGCCGGCGATTTTGCCAACCAGCCGGCGCTTTCGATTGCCAGGCCGGACTGGCATGTGAAATTCGACATGGACAAGGACGCAGCCGTTGCCACGCGCAAGAAGATGCTCGATATGCTGGCCGCAGACCGGGTGCCGTTCACCAGTTACCACATGCCGTTCCCGGCGGTCGGCTACATCGACAAGACCGCCGACGGCGGTTACCACTACGTACCGGTGAGCTACCAGCTCGACGTTTAGGACCGGCCGGCTACTGGCCGCGCAACCAGTTGTGATAGCTTGTAGCGTCATCGACGTCTGCGAGCTGTCGCAACAGCCGGGCCCGGCCTCCGCCCAAATTTGCCATGGTATCGGTCAGCGCGTGCTCGCTAGACCAACGGACATTGTCGAACATCTTGAGCACCGTGCGCCGGCGCGACTGGCCCACGAGCCAGTAACCGCCGTCGGATGCCGGGCCGAACACCACCTCATGGCGGCCGAGCTGGTGGAAGGCGTCAGCTATGTCGGCACACTCAATGTGCGGGATATCGCTGCCGATGATCACCACTGGTCCGACGGGCAATTCGTTGAACATGCGTTGCATGCGGTCGCCAAGATTTCCAGTTCCCTGGTCAATCAGGTTGACGTTTTGCGGCCACACACCGGCATGAAGTTCATGCACGCCTGACACGGCAACCCAGGTCAACCAGCGCGGATCGCGCGACAGCAGATTGAGCGTTTTCGTCAGCATGACGCGATAGGCGCGGGTGGCCTCCATGGCCCCGACACCGGCGCCGAGGCGGGTCTTGACCCGGCCGATGCGCGGTTGCTTGGCCATGACAAGCAGATGCTGCGGGCGTGGGTTCATCTGTAAAATCGCTCAATGCGCTCAGGCGACACACCGACCGACCACATGGCCAGGCAGGTCAGGTTGCGCACGATGCGTGCAACATAGCCGTCGCGGACATAGCGCTCGGCGCTGGTGATGGCGGGAATGTCCAGATAGACCAGCCGCGACCTGCCGATGCGGCTTATCAGGTCGACATCCTCCATTAAAGGCAGGGGCCGAAATCCCCCGGCCTTGTCGTACAAGTTGCGTGAAACAAGCAGTCCCTGGTCGCCATAAGGCATGGCAAAAAGACGGCAGCGCAAGGCAACAAGCCTTTCAAGAATTCGCGCTTTGATGCTCGTGTCGTCAAGTTCGAAGCGAAACGCGGCCGCCTTGTCGCTTTGTGCCATGTGGGCCGCAACCGCCCCGGCCCAGCCCTTGGCCAGCACCGTATCTGCATGCAGGAACAGCAGCCAGTCGCCCGTGGCTGCGTCTGCGCCTGCCGCCATCTGACGCCCACGTCCTGAAGCGCCGCGCACCAAAATGGCGTCAAATCCGCTGACATCCGGTGATGTCACGGAGCCGCCGTCTGCCACGATAATCTCGCCAATGCCGGCTTCTGCCCCGCGCTCGTTCAAACAGGTCAGGGTTCGCGGCAAACTGGCGTTGGCGTTGAGACTTGGAATGATGACCGACAACATGATGGGCGGACAATAGCCCCGGTGTGCGCGAGTTGGAACATGGTATGAGATGTTTTTTGTTCTTGTTATGTTCTTTTATCTGTTGTAGCGTGTTCGCACCATGAACATGAACCCGACCCCGTCCCGACTGGATCTGTCCAGTGCTGCCGCAGCCACCCCTGCAATTCCGCAGGTCAAGGCGCGCGGACGCGGTGTCGGCAGCAACGCAAGCGGGCGCTTTGAAGCCTTCCGGCGCTCTGGCATAGATGACGGCTGGCACCGTGAAGATGACGACCTGCCAGTGCTCAGGACCCACGTCACCGAAGAGGCGGCGCGCTCCATCATCGCCCGCAATATCTCGCCGGATATCTCGTTTGACCGCTCGATTAACCCGTATCGCGGCTGCGAGCATGGCTGTTCTTACTGTTATGCTCGGCCCAGCCATGCCTATCTGGGCCTGTCCGCCGGGCTTGATTTTGAAAGCCGGCTGTTTGCCAAGACCAATGCGGTTGAGTTGCTGTACAAGGAACTGGGAGCGAAAGGCTATGAGCCGGCGACCATTGCCCTTGGAGCCAATACCGATCCTTACCAGCCGGTTGAGCGCCAGTATCGGCTGACACGCGACATCCTGAAGGTCCTGAACGAGTGCAACCATCCGGTTGGCATCGTGACGAAATCAGCGCTGGTGACCCGTGACATCGACATTCTGAAGGCAATGGCCGAAAAAGGCCTTGTCAAGGTTGCGCTGTCGGTCACCACGCTGAACCACAAACTCTCACGCCAGATGGAACCGCGCGCGTCTGCGCCCGGCAAACGGCTGCAGGCGCTTGAGCTTCTGTCAGCCGCGGGCATTCCCACCGTCGCCATGACGGCGCCGATCATTCCGGCCATCAACGACATGGAAATCGAAAAGCTTCTCGGTGCGGCACAGGCAGCAGGAGCGCGCGAGGCAGGCTATGTCCTGCTGCGGCTGCCACACGAACTGAAGGGCCTGTTTCGCGAGTGGCTGGAACGGGAGTTTCCCGACCGGGCAAAACACGTGATGAACCTGGTGCGCGATATTCGCGGCGGGCGCGACAATGACCCCGAGTTCGGCGCGCGCATGACCGGCCGCGGGCCCTATGCCTGGCAGATCGGACGGCGGTTTGAACTTGCCTGCAAGCGGCTTGGCCTCAACAAGGCAAAACTGAAGCTGCGCGCCGACCTGTTCGAGCGCCCTGTGCAACCGGGTGAGCAGTTGTCACTGCTTTAGAGTGAGACGGCCCAGTCGAAAACATATCCCACTGCCAGCGACCCCGAAAGCGCCAGCGCAAGATAGAGAACAAACGGTTTCAGCCTGAGCACCGGGAAGATCGCCATGGCGCCCCAGATGCTGACCACGCCACCGGAGACCAGAAAGGCCATGGCAGCACCCGGTGACATGCCGTGATCCATGAGACCACGCGTCAGCGGAAGGGCAGCATAACCATCCAGATAGGCGGGCGCGCCTACGAACACGGCAAACGGTATTGCCCACCAGACGTCCTTACCGACATAGGCGGTGAGGGCGTCAGGCTGCAACACCGCGTTCAGGGCATATTCGGCCGCAAATGCCGGGACAAGGCAGATCAGGATCAGCCGGGTGGTGGCGGCGAAGGTTTGGCGAAAAATGTCTCTGCGCTGCCGATGCTTCCAGATGTAAGCGTCAAACTGCAGGGTGGCGCCGCAATTGCGCTGCGAAAGTTTTCCAACGATGGCGTTGTCGCGCAAGGCCGCTGTCACCCAGGCACGCCCGGCAAAGGCAGCGGTAACCGCGCCGCCCCACACTCCAAGGCCGAATGCAGCCACGGTTTTGCCGGCCGCAAATGCGACACCCAAGGTGGCTGCTGTTGTCGCCAGCATTGCCGGATCGGTCACCGGTGACGACAGCCAGAACGCCATGACCGGGGCCAACGGCACGCCGGCGGCCAGCAACCCGGCCATCAGTGGCAGCACCGTGACGCCACACACCGGTGTAATCGCGCCGACTGCAGACGCTGCAAGGATGGAATATAGTGTCCGGCGTTCAAACATACCGGCGATATGACTGTCCGCACCGCTAGCCGTGATCCAGGCCGCCAAAACCATGCCGGGAATGACGATCGGTGCTACGACCAGCAGGCTCCAGGCCACAAACCCGGCCATCTGCGACAGGGCCTGCGGCCACAACAACAACGCGACCAACCCGCAGAATGCAGCCAGGCTGAGCAGGATTTTCGCCGGACCGGGCCGTTTGACCGGCAGATTGAGATCGGACATGACTTACGCTCCGCTTGCTGGGACCACTTGGAAAATGCGAGGAAATGAGCCATAAGTAAAACAGGTAATATCAATTCCAGCCATGAGAATTTTTTATGGATCAATTGAACAGTGACCTGTTACGGACTTTCCTGGCGGTGGCCGACAGCGGCAGCATGACGGAGGGCGCAGCGCGCATATTCCGCTCGCAGTCGGCCGCCAGCCTGCAGATCAGGAAGCTGGAGGATCTGCTCGGCCAACCGGTATTTGAGCGGCACGGGCGCGGAGTTGCCATGACAGAAACCGGCGAACGGCTGCTGCCAATCGCGCGAGATGTCGCCCGCACTTTGTCCACAGCCATGCGCGAACTGACGTCGGATTCCCTGCACGGAAAGCTGCGCCTCGGCATACCGGATGATCACAGCCAGCAGATGCTGTCGCAAATCATCGGTGAATTCGCCCAGTCGCATCCCCAGGTCGAGCTTGAGATATCCTGTGCCCTGAGTGCCGGGTTTCCCGACGCCCTTGCGTGCGGTGACATGGACATTGCCGTCTATGAGGTGGAACGGCCTGACGGCCGGCAAGAGGTGCTGCGGGCCGAACAGACCTTTTGGATGATGTCGCGCCACCATGACCTGTTGCAGCATGACCCGCTTCCGGTTGCATTGTTTGACCGCGAGTGCTGGTGGCGCGACGCGGCACTATCCGCCTTGCACGCCGGCGAGCGCCCGTTTCGGATTGTCTATTCCAGCCAGAGTGTTGCCGGTGTTGCAGCGGCAATCGAGGCAGGTGTTGCAATCGGGCTTCTGGGACAATCGTCGCTGAGCAGCAACCTGACTACCCTGGGAACGGAACACGGATTTACCGAGATGCCGGAATCGTCGCTGGTCCTCGGCAGCCGCAGCGGACCCGACGATCCACCCACGCAGGCGATGAAGGCAGCGATCCGTCAGGCCTTCGCTGCAGCATAAGCGGCTCTAGCCAATTCGCCAGCATTCGTCGTATTGCTGGTTCGAAAACCCTTTCATCTTTCGAAGACAAGGCCGACAAATGGGCAGTGCAACCGTCAATATCGTACTGCCGCTGTTTGCTATCTTGCTGGCGGGTTATGTTGCAGGCCGCTCGGGGCTGTTCGGGGATACCAGCAGCGCGGTGCTGAACCGTTTCGTGTTCGTGGTTTCGCTCCCCGCCCTGGTCTTCGTTTCCCTGTCCCGTGTGACCGTGGACCAGTTCTTCAACTGGCCGTTCCTCGGCACGCTGGGCGGCGGCATGCTGGCGACCTTTCTCATCTCCATGGCGGTGGCGCGGCTGGCATTTCCAGGCGGCCTGGCGCAACTTGGCCTGCACGGGCTGACGGCAATGTATTCCAGCACCGGCTACATCGGTCTGCCGATCCTGCTGATCGCGTTCGGCAACGAAGCCCTGGTGCCCGGTATCATCGGTGCGGTTATCACCGGTGCGGTGTTCATGCCGCTCGCGATCATCCTCGCCGAGGTCGGCAACCGCGACAAAACCCGGCCGTTCAACCTGACACCGCTTATCAATGTAGCCCGAAATCCCATATTCATCGCCACCGCGGCAGGCCTGCTGGTGTCCGCATCAGGGCTGGGGCTTCCCAAGCCGGTTGCGATGTTCTGTGACCTGCTTGGCGGCGCGTTCACCCCGTGCGCGCTGTTTTCGGCAGGGCTGTTCATGGTGGGGTGTTCGGTGAAGGGCGACAGCCGCGAAATCGCATGGCTGGTATTGATGAAGCTCGCCATCCATCCGCTCATCACCTGGTGGCTGGCCTATCACGTGTTTGAGCTGGACGGCATATTGCCGGCGGTTGCCGTCATACAGGCAGCCCTGCCGTGCGGCGTGCCGGTGTTCGTGCTGGCCCAGCAATACCAGACCTTCGTTGCCCGTGCCAACGCCGCGGTGGTGATCTCCACCGCGCTTTCGGTGGTGACACTGTCTGTACTGTTGAGCGGGCTGATTGGGTAGTTTCCGCTGGATCAGGACCGTTTTCTGCCGGTGAACGTGGCGCCGATGGCAGCGGACATGACAGCCGCCGCGGCCAGCAGACCGCGTGCTTCGAGGGTTTCAGCAAGCAGGATGGCTCCGACCATCATCGCCACGACAGGCTCTATCGCGAGAATGATACCGTGCCTGCGCAGCGGCATTTTCTTCAGGGCCTCAAACTCCAGCACCGTTGGAATCGTCGAGGACAAAACCGCAACACCCAGCACAACCAGCAGCACGCGAGGTGCAACCTGAAAAATATCGCTGCCGGCAGCAGCGAATGGCGTGAGCACCAATGCCGCGACAATCATTGCCGGCGACAGGCCAGTGCCGCCCGGAAATATGCGTCCGATCCGAACGCTCAGAAGAATGAACGCGGCCCAGGCACATCCGGTAACGGCGGCAAAAGCAACACCCCACGGATCCAGCCCGCTGCCAATGTCCGGCGTGAGCAGGGCAAGCCCAAGTCCGGCAAGCGCGATCCACACAAGATCAACCGGCCGCCTGGAACCAAAGACCGCAACACCAAGCGGCCCCATGAATTCAATTGTCACTGCTATGCCCAGGGGAATACGGGCAATTGCATGAAAGAAGCACAGGCTCTGAATGGCGATGACGCAGCCGAACAGCACAATTAGAGCCGCGTTCTGACGCAACCTCCTGTCGAACGCCGGCGGCGCTGCGATTGCCACCAGAACGGCGCCAAACGCCACCCTCAGGAACACGGTGCCACTTGGTCCCAGGGTTGAAAACAAATGGATTGCCAGCACCGAGCCGAGCTGCACAGAGATGATCGCCAGAAGCAACAGGCCGGTCGGCGGGATTGTGCCAAGTACCCGTGACACGGCACGTCTCAGGGACTTCCAGCCCGGCGGGCCGGGAAAGCCGCAACTGGTTACGGTTGCGCCGGCCAGTTCCTGTGGCGTTCTTGTCATCCCGCACGGTTCCTCGCATCGGTTTATACCTGCGATGGTCAGGTGACCATAAAACAGCGGATGCTGGCAACGCCGCCTCATCAAAGAGTGCTCGCCGGGTAAACGACTATCGCATCTTTTCCCGCAATCATTATGATGGCTGCGATGGCGATTCGATCTGTTACAAAACCGGATTTCACCCTGGAGCAAACCGCGCTCGACGGCGGCGCGCGACTGGTCGCCGGCGTGGACGAAGCCGGCCGTGGCCCGCTTGCCGGCCCTGTCGTAGCGGCCGCGGTCATCCTCAATCCCAACCACATCCCGCAAGGCCTGAACGACAGCAAGAAGCTGTCCGAACAGGCCCGTGACGCTCTGTTTGCGGAAATCCTGGCGACAGCGGATATCGGGGTCGGCGTGGCAGATGTTGCGCGTATCGACGAGATGAACGTCCTGTGGGCAACCTTGTGGGCCATGACCGAAGCTGTCGGCGATCTTGAAAACCAGCCAGACCTGGTGCTGGTTGACGGCAACCGCTGCCCGAAACTCGGCTGTCCCGCCGATGCGATTGTCAAAGGCGATGCCAGGTGCGTGTCCATCGCGGCAGCATCCATTGTCGCCAAGGTAACGCGCGACCGGATCATGACATCGCTTGACCGGCAGTTGCCGCAATACGGGTTTGCCCGCCACAAGGGCTACGGCACCGCATTTCACCTGGAAATGCTGAAAGTTCACGGTGCCTCAGACCAGCATCGCAGTTCGTTTGCACCGGTGCGCCAGGCGCTTGGCGAACAGGCGCGTTAACCATTTATTAAGAATTTGATTCACCCCGGAGTCCCGGTGATTCAACATGGACCCATGCCTTCAGGACAAGGATGCTTCAGACGTCCGCCAGAGGGCGCGGGCACGCGTCAATAATGCCCGTTTGTCAGTGATGCGTCAAAACAGGTTATGCGTACAAATGGGTATTGCCACAAAGCCGGACATTGCACCGCTTCTGAACTCGATTCTTGCGGGCGACTGCCTCCAGGAGCTTCGGAAAATTCCATCTGAAAGCGTGGACGTGGTGTTCGCCGACCCGCCCTACAACCTGCAGCTTGGCGGGGATCTCACGCGACCGGACCAGAGCAAGGTTGACGGTGTCGACAACGAATGGGACAAGTTCTCGTCGTTTGCGGCCTATGACGCATTCTCGCGCGACTGGATGGCAGAATGCCGTCGCATTCTGAAGCCGACCGGCACCATCTGGATCATCGGCTCCTACCACAATATCTTTCGTGTCGGCACGGTGATGCAGGACCTGGGCTTCTGGATTCTCAACGATATTGTGTGGCGCAAGACCAACCCGATGCCGAACTTTCGCGGCACCCGGTTCACCAACGCCCATGAAACCATGATCTGGGCGTCCCGGTCGGAAGACCAAAAGACCTACACGTTCAACTACGAGGCGCTGAAGGCGTTCAACGACGACCTGCAGATGCGCTCCGACTGGCTTTTACCGATCTGCAATGGTGCTGAACGCATCAAGGGCAGCGACGGGCGCAAGGCACACCCGACGCAGAAGCCGGAAAGCCTTCTGCACCGGGTCATCTTGGCTTCAACCAAACCGGGCGATGTGATCCTCGATCCGTTCTTCGGTACCGGCACGACCGGCGCAGTGGCAAAGCGGCTGGGCCGCCATTTCATCGGCATCGAACGCGACGAGACTTACATTGCCGTCGCCCAGCAGCGCGTCGCGGCAATCGAGGCCAGCGACGATGAAGTGCTGAAGGTGTCCATCGGCAAACGGGGCGAACCGCGTGTGCCGTTCGGCTCTCTGGTTGAACGCGGCCTGCTCAAGCCCGGCGACACGCTGTTTGATCCGGCACAGCGCAACGCGGCCCGTGTCCGCGCCGACGGCTCTTTGGTGTGCAAGGACGCCACCGGATCCATTCACAAGATGGGTGCCCATGTGATGGGAGCGGAAGCCTGCAATGGCTGGACGTTCTGGCACTTCCGCAAGTCCGGTAAGATGATGCCGATCGACGTGCTGCGCCAGAAGGTGCGCGCGGAAATGAAATCGGCCTGAACCACCGGTAGCTAAAGCGCTATGAGGCTAAGCCATGAATATCACGGTGCGTGCAGCGGTAGCCGACGACGCACCCGGCATCTGTTTTGTCTACAACCAGGGCATTGAAGACCGCGTGGCCACGTTCGAAACCGATCCAAGGTCACCGGACGACATTGCTCACTGGTTTGGCGACGATACCTATCCTGTTGTGGTTGCAGAAGAAGACAGGCGGATTTTGGGTTTTGCCTCGACCAGCGCCTATGGCACGCGGGAATGCTATGCAGGCATCCGCGAGTTTTCCATCTATGTGCACCGCGAGGCAAAACGGCGCGGCATTGCGCGCAAACTGCTGATTGCGCTGTGCGACGCTGCCACCGAAGCAGGGTGCTGGAAGATCACATCGCGGATTTTTCCGCAAAACACCGCCAGCCTGGAATTGTGCAAATCACTGGGCTTCCGGATCGTCGGCACCCATATCCGCCACGCCCGACTGGATGGCGAATGGCGTGATGTGGTGACCGTCGAGAAGTTGCTGGATCAGGCGTAGAGCAAATGGGTTCAAACGAAGCCATATAGTCGCCCGTTCACTTCGAAAATGATCAGGTTTATTCCTGTGGATCAACGTGCCGTGATGCACTACGGTCAGCCTTGACTGCGCAATTGGGGACAGTTTGAATCCGGGCTTTTTGCAATGGCAATTACAGGCAAGTATCGAGGCCGCATCGAGCAGGCCATTACCGTGTCCTATGTTCGCGTCATGAAGCGCTTTCCGGCGATCCGGAAAATGGAAGACAGGCTTATACGGTCCTACATCGAAGTCCTGACGAACTGGCGGCAAAAAAACTGGCAGGACAGGGCGCTGCCTGATTTCCTGATTATCGGCGGCATGAAATGCGGCACGACGAGCCTGTTCAAGTATCTCGGCCAGCATCCTCAGCTATTCAGTTCGACCCACAAGGAAATTTGGTATTTTTCTCATGATGAGTTTTATTCAAGAGGTGAGAAATGGTACCGGATTCATTTTCCACTACTGAAGGATATTCCACCTGACTCCCAGGTTTTCGAAGCGTCGCCGGATTATCTCTTTCGACCGAAAGCAGCTCAGCGGGTGGCAGATCTGCTGCCGGATATCAAGCTGATAGCCCTGCTTCGAAATCCCACTGAACGCGCGATATCTCACTATTTTCACGACGTGAAGAAGGGAAGAAGACCAGGTGATATTCTGGGTGCCATTCAGGATGAACATACAAAATACCGACCGAAAGGCATGTACAAGAACCAGCTTGAAAAATACTTCAATCACTTCAAAGCTGACAACATCCTGATCATCAACAGCGAGGAATTTTTTGAACACCCGTCAAGAACACTGAAAGAGGTATACCGGTTTCTTGGTGTTGATGCAGACTTCGAGATTGGCGACCTGTCTCCTAAACAGGTTGGCTTCAACCGGGAACCGGTTGATGCGGCCGTGTATGACTATCTGAACGATTACTACAAGCCACACAATGAGGCGCTGTTCAGGCTTATCGGCAAGTCATTTGACTGGTGAAACCGCAGCACACACGCTTAACCCCTTCGCAAGATATCAGACCCCAACATGGCAACGGCCACTTTCTTCATGGCCGTCGGCAGCGCCTCTGCCGCCAGTTCGTGACGGGCCACCCAGCGCCAGTCGCCATGCTGTGCAGGCAGGTCATCGAACACCTTGTCTGTGCGGTGTAAGTCCAGCACCAGATGGAAGTGGGTGAACGTATGCTCGACTTGCTGTTTCGTGCTCACCCAGCCCGACTCGTAAGGCGGTTCCAGGTCGGTATCGCCGTTGCCGGTGGCCCAACCTGAAGATGGAAATTCCAGCATGCCGCCAAGCAGGCCCTTGTCTTCGCGCCGGCGCATCAGAACCGCACCGTCTGAGCGTTCAGCCCAGAATATGCGGGCGGTGCGGACCGGGCGCTGTTTTTTCGGCGCCTTGACCGGCAGGGTATCCGCATTGCCCAGATCCCGGGCGCGGCAGTCGCTCATCCACGGGCAGATCAGGCAATTTGGCTTTCTTGGCGTGCAGATGGTTGCGCCCAGATCCATCAACGCCTGGGCGAAGTCCCCCGGACGGTCCGCCGGCACCAGCTCCAGCGTGCGCGCCTTTATCTCAGGCTTTGCCTTGTGCAGCGGCGTCTCGATAGCGTACAGACGCGATATCACCCGTTCCACATTGCCGTCCACCGCGGCAGCAGGCCGGTCAAAGGCAATAGCCGCGATTGCGGCAGCGGTATAGGGACCGACGCCCGGCAGGCTGAGCAGGTCAGCTTCGGCATTGGGAAACCGGCCACCATGGTCTGCCACAATGGCTTTTGCACAGGCATGCAGATTGCGGGCCCGGGCATAGTAGCCCAGCCCAGCCCATTCGCGCAGTACATCGTCAAGCTCGGCCCGCGCCAGATCCACCACCGTCGGCCAGCGCGTGGTAAATGCCGCAAAATACCTGCCAACAGTGGCAACAGTGGTCTGCTGCAGCATGATTTCAGACATCCAGACCCGGTACGGGTCAACGGTTTGGCCGGGCTTGGCCCGCCAGGCAAGCGTGCGGGCATGGGCGTCGTACCAGTCAACCAGCCGGGCCGGCAACTGCGCGGTTTGGCTGGCCATGTTGTCATCATTAACTTCTTGCAACATAACAGACATGTGAAATCCCGGGCTTCTTGCTGGGGTATCATTCAGCACAGGTTCATGGACGCAAGGCCAAAATGTAAGATATGAAAAGCCTCGATCATCATTTCCGGCACATTACGCGCCCGGCCTTCGAGCAATACGGGTTCGCCCACGGCGACCTGGTGGCGCAATGGGCGGCCATTGTTGGTGACAATGTTGCCGCGCAGTGTTCGCCGGAACGCATGGCATGGCCGAAAGGCCGCGACAAGGCGCAGCGCCAGACCGAAGGCGCCACCCTCACCGTACGGGCCGATCACGGCGCTGGACTTGCACTGAGTTATGAAACACCAGCGATTATTGAGCGTATCAATGGATTTTTCGGTTATCACGCGGTTGCGAAGATCAAAATCGTGCAAGGCACCCGTGCCAATCGCGGCAAGCAGCAAGCACGACAGGCCGCCGCCCCGACACCGGACGTGATTGAACACGTTGAGCAGAAAACCGGCTCTATTGAAGACGAACCGCTCAAGGCAGCACTTACCCGACTGGGCGGCGCGGCTCTTGCGCGTGCAGCCGCCAAGGCCAAACAGGCCCGGTAATCCAAAACTCAAACAACAGAAAGTTCTCCACAGCCGGATTTCCGGCTCGCCACAAACCCCAACATCCAGTAGGTAGACATCATCATGAAACTCAATCGACGCACATTCGGCCAGTCCCTGGCGCTCTCAGCCATAGCGGCCAGCGCCACGACGGCGTTTTCCGCTTCGGCATTTGCACAAAGTTTTTCGCCAGACGAGCTGCACGCGGCCCCGGCCATTGGCGACAAGACGCTCGGACCCGATGATGCCAGCGTGATCGTGGTGGAATATGCCTCAGCCACGTGTCCGCACTGCGCCGCGTTCCACAACAGCACATTCAAGGAGCTCAAGGCGGAATTCATCGACACCGGCAAGATCAAGTTCATCTCCCGGGAATTCCCGCTTGATGACCTGGCTCTTGCAGGATTCATGATCGCCCGCTGCGTTCCGGACGACAAGTATTTCGGCATGCTTGACCTGATCTACGAGCAGCAAAAAACCTGGGCCGGCCAGAACGCCCGGGCCGAACTGCTGAAAATGGCCAAACTGGCCGGCCTCAGCGAGGCGGAATTTGATGCCTGCCTGAAAAACGAGGAACTGGCCAAGGGCATCCTGGCCATTCGCAAGGACGGTGCAGAGAAGTTTAACGTCAAAGCGACACCGACGTTCTACGTGAACGGCAAAAAGCTGGAAGGTGACAGCGATATCGCGGGCTTCCGCAAGGCAATCGAGGCGGCAGCGTCTTCCTGACCGGGGTGACCCTTCCTGATTTTACCGGGGAAAACCCGACAGATTGATACTCCTCATTGCTGACGAATCAGGCCGAACCGGCCAAAACTCATTCTTTACCCATGGGGCATGGGCAGTATGGGGCCGGTTCAGGCCTCTATAGTGAGGGATGAGGTAGCAGATGAAGTTCTCAAAGCTGCGGCTGTCGGGCTTCAAGTCATTCGTTGAGCCAACCGAGCTGGAAATCCGGCCCGGCCTGACTGGCGTGGTCGGGCCCAACGGCTGCGGCAAGTCAAACCTTCTGGAAGCACTGCGCTGGGTGATGGGCGAAAGCTCGTACAAGAACATGCGCGGCTCCGGCATGGAGGACGTGATTTTCTCCGGAACCTCCGGCCGGCCGTCACGCAACATGGCCGAGGTCATGCTGACTTTGGACAACGAAGACCACGATGCGCCGCCCTCGTTCAATGCGTTTGACCAGTTGGAAATATCGCGGCGTATCGAACGTGACGCCGGCTCTGCCTATCGCATCAATGGCAAGGACGTGCGCGCCCGCGATGTGCAATTGCTGTTTGCCGACGCCTCGACCGGCGCGCGGTCGCCGGCACTGGTGCGGCAGGGCCAGATCGGCGAGATCATTTCATCCAAACCGCAGGCGCGCCGGCGCATCCTGGAGGAAGCCGCCGGCATCACCGGCCTGCACACAAGGCGTCATGAGGCAGAACTCAAGCTGAAAGCCGCCGAGACCAACCTTGAGAGGCTGGAAGACGTGCTGGCGCAGCTTGAAAACCAGCTGCAGAGCCTGAAGCGTCAGGCCCGGCAGGCCGTGCGCTACAAGGAACTGTCATCGGAGATCCGGCGGCTGGAGGCGACCGGTCTGTACCTGGCCTGGAAAGACGCGCGCGCCGCGGTTGAGGCCGAAAACAGCAATCTGTCGGAACTGACCCGAGTGCTGGGCGAACAAACGCGGGCGGTGTCCGAAATGACCCGCATGCGCGATGACGCGTCTGAAACCCTGCCGAAACTGCGTGAAAACGAAGCGGTGCGCGCGGCCGTCCTGCAGCGCATCACACTGGAACTGGAAGGTCTTGAACGCGAGGAAAGGCAATCACTTGAACGCCGCGCCGAAATCGAGGGCCGCATAGAGCAGATGAACCGGGATCTGGCCCGCGAGAATGAATTGCTCGGCGACACCGACGGCGTGATGAAACGCCTGGCCGATGAACAGGAAGCCCTTGAAGCTGCGGCTGCCAACGATGGCGAAGCCAGGGCAGATGCGGCAAAGACCCTGCAGGCGGAAGCGGAAAAGCTCGCCGAAGCCCAGGCAGGCGCGGACGAGGCCAATGCGGGCCTTTCCGAACTGGTCGCGCGGCACAACGGGATCCTGCGCCAGATTGGCGAACTTGAGACGCGCATCAGCCGCGACGAAACCGACCTGACCACAACACGTGAAAAACACGCCGCCATTGTCGCCGAGACCGGTGGTGATGAGGTGGCTGTGACCCTGAGCTCTGCAATAGATGCTGCCGTCGCTCATGCCGCATCTTCTGAAACGTCGGCTGTTACCTCTGAGCAGACACTGCAGGAGGCGCGGACCAAACAGACCGAAGCCCACCAGGCCTATGACGACGCAAGGCAGAAGTCCGAGAGCCTGACCACCGAAGTCCGCACGCTTACCAAACTGCTGCGTGTTGAAGACGACGAACTGTGGCCGCCGCTGATCGACGCCCTGAAAGTGGAAACAGGCTATGAAACCGCACTCGGCGCGGCACTGGGTGACGACATCGATGCACCTGCCGATGAAGCAGCACCCGTACACTGGCGGGCACTACCGTCGCTGGTCAATGTGCCGCCGCTGCCGTCAGGCCTGAAGCGGCTGTCGGATGTGGTGAAGGCGCCTGCCGCCCTCGCCCGCCGGCTGCAACTGGTCGCCGTGGTCAGCAAGTCGGAAGGCGCGAAACTCCAGGCCAGCCTGGCTCCCGGCCAGAGACTGGTCTCTGTTGAAGGCGACCTGTGGCGCTGGGACGGCTACACCGCGGCGGCAGATGCACCGACAGCAGCCGCCAAGCGGCTGGCGGAACGCAACCGGCTTGGCGTGCTGCAGGAAGAAAGCGCAACCGCATCCGCAGCAACCGAAACAATGAGAGCCCGTCTGGACGAAGCCCGCGAGGCCGTCAAGGCATCGGAAGCCGCCGAACGCGCCAGCCGCCAGGCCTGGCGCGAGGCTACCGCGGCCGTCGATGTTGCCCGTAAAGCCCTGGCAGAGCATGAAAAAGTGGCCGGCGAGCAATTGCGGCAGGCCTCGGTGCTGGACGAAACCGCCAAGCGTATCGATACCCAGATTTCAGAATCGCGTGCGTCGCTGGAACAAGTTTCAGCCGAGAAATCCTCGCTTGCGCCAACCGATGGCGCGGAGGAGGAATTGCGCACATTGCGAGGGGCCGTCGATACCCAGCGTGCCACCTACGGGGAAGCGCGTGCCGCTCATGACGGGCTGGAGCGTGAAGCGAAGACCCGCAGCGAACGCCTGGCCGCCATCGGGCAAGAACGCACCCAATGGACAGACCGCGCCAAGCGCGCCAGTGGCCAGATTGAGGAACTGGAAAGCCGGGCTGAAACACTGCGCAATGACCTCGCAGCTGTTGCCGACCTGCCGGATCAGTTTGAAACCAAGCGCACCAAACTGATGAACGCATCCAGCGAGGCCGAGACGGAACGCAAGACCGCGGCGGACCTGCTGGCGGAAGCGGAAAACAATCTGCGCACGCGTGACCAGGGCTTGCGCGAGGCAACCGATGCGCATGGCAAAACGCGCGAAGAACATGCCCGTGCAGGTGCCCGCTCTGAAGCCGCAGAAGCGCGTGTTGAAGAAGCGACACAGCGGATTTCGGAGGCACTGGAGTGCCAGCCCGAGGAGGTCAGCCAACGCGCCGGGCTTGACCTGGAGAACATGCCGTCGGCCGAAGACACCGAGCGCAAACTCACCACGCTGAAGGATCAGCGTGAACGCCTTGGCGGGGTCAATCTACGCGCCGAGGACGAAGCTGCGGAAATCTCGACCCAGGTGGAGACCATGGTCACCGAGCGCGATGACCTGGTGCAGGCCATCGGCAAACTGCGCCACGGCATTTCAAGCCTGAACCGGGAAGGCCGCACCCGGCTGCTGGAGGCCTTTGACCGGGTCAATGCCAATTTCGGCTCGCTGTTTGAAACCCTGTTTAACGGCGGTAAGGCGGAGTTGAAGCTGGTCGAGTCGGATGACCCGCTGGAAGCCGGCCTGGAACTGATCGCCAACCCGCCCGGCAAGAAGCCGACTGTGCTGTCGCTGTTGTCAGGTGGCGAACAGGCCCTGACGGCAATGGCGCTTATTTTTGCCGTGTTCATGACCAATCCGTCGCCGATCTGCGTGCTGGACGAAGTCGACGCGCCGCTCGATGACCACAATGTCGAGCGGTTCTGCAACCTGCTGGACGCCATGCTGGAACGCACCGATACGCGTTTCCTGATCATTACCCACCACGGACTCACAATGGCACGCATGCACCGGCTGTTTGGTATTACAATGATGGAACGCGGTGTCAGCCAGCTGGTATCGGTTGACCTTGAAACGGCGGAAAGCCTGCGCGAAGCAAGCTGATACACAGGTACCCGATTATTGCCGCAGACCTGGCGCATTTTGGCCGCTGAGCCGGTTTACCGGCAGCGCAGGCCGAAGGCGAATTGCCGCACACTGTTTCATCGCGGAAAAATCATGCTTAATCATGTGGTTACAGCTGATACACCGAACTTGACACCAGATAGGCCCAAACCTATTATCCGGCCCGGTTTTAGGGGTTTTGTGATCCTGAAACTGCCTCAATACCTTCAGGAGCGGGTGCATGGGCGGCGATCATAAGAAATCATCGCCCGAGCGACTTGAGAAACTTGGAGACCGTCTGAAAAAAGCGCAAGTCTCGGTAGACGAGCGCAACAGGCCCAGGCAACGGCAGTCCAACGCGCTTGGATTTGCTTTTCGGATTACCACGGAGCTGGTTGCTGCCGTGGCAGTCGGGGTTGCAATCGGGTGGGGTCTCGACAAATGGCTGGACAGCAAGCCGTGGTTTCTCATCCTGTTCTTCTTTCTGGGTGTTGCTGCAGGCGTCATGAACGTCTATAGGATCACGCAATCCAGTGGTGGTGACGGGCCGGTTCCAAAGTCCAAGCTGCCATCGGTAATCGAAGACGACGATGATTGATGTTGTTGCCCGGTGCTTGGAACCGGAAACATCAGTCAGGTCAAAAGATTGATAAAGGGGCTGGATGCGTGGCCAGTAATACCTCACAGGGCAGCGAAGGCGGGCTGGCGCTCGACCCGATGCACCAGTTCGAAATCTCTCGTATCATTCCGATCAAGTTCGGCAGTATCGATGCATCGTTCACCAACTCCAGCCTGTGGATGGTGCTGACGGTCATCGCTGTTTCAGCGTTGCTGCTGCTGGGCAGCAAGCGGATCGTGCCGAGCCGGCTGCAATCGGTCGGCGAAATGATTTACGAATTTATATCCAACATGGTCCGCGACACCATGGGCGATGAAGGCCGCAAGTTCTTTCCGTTCATCCTGACCCTGTTCTGCTTCATTCTCGGCGCCAACATGCTTGGCCTGTTTGCGTTGCCGGTGTTGCTGCATCCGTTCACCGTGACCAGCCACATCATCGTGACGTTTGCGCTTGCCGCGCTGGTCTGGGTGGGGGCGACCGTCTACGGCTTCTACAAGCACGGCCTCGGCTATCTGAAACTGTTCGCACCGTCCGGCACGCCGCCAGTCATGTTGCCGCTGCTGGTGCCGATTGAAATCATCTCCTACCTGTCTCGTCCGGTCAGCCTGTCTGTGCGTCTGTTCGCCAACATGATGGCGGGACACACCATGCTGAAGGTGTTTGCTACCTTCGTTGTGGCACTTGGATGGGCAGGTATTATTCCGCTGGCCGTCATGGTCGGTTTCACCGGGCTTGAAGTTCTGATCGCATTCCTGCAGGCCTTCGTGTTCGCCATCCTGTCGTGCATGTACATCAACGATGCACTGCACCCCAGCCACTAAACAGTTTTCTCAACCTTTCAACTACATCACTCAAATGGGAGTTTTTTCAAATGGAACCTGAAGCAGCAAAACTGATCGGCGCAGGTATCGCCGCTGTTGCAATGGCCGGTGCCGGTGTTGGTATCGGTAACATCTTCGGCAGCTATCTGCAGGGTGCACTTCGCAACCCGGCAGCAGCAGACAGCCAGCGCACCAACCTGTTTATCGGCTTCGCGCTTGCCGAAGCAACCGGCCTGTTCGGCCTGCTGATCAGCTTTATCCTGCTGTTCGGCGTCTGATCATTCGCTACTGATCTCGCCGGGCTGCGGGTTTTCCGCACCGGCAGATTTTTGCGCTTGAGACTGGCAAATCCACCTGCCGCCCCTGTTGGCGGTCAGACAGGAGACCGGCATTATGCCGCAACTTATCGTAGCAGATTTTCTGCCACAGCTCATATGGCTGGCGATCACCTTTGGTGCGCTGTACTTCATCATTTCACGCCTGGCGATCCCCAAGATCGGCAGCGCGATCGAACAGCGTCACGGGCGCATTGCCGCCGATATCGCCGAGGCCTCACGGCTCAGGGAAGATACCGAAAAGGCCATCGAAACCTATGAGGCGGCTTTGGCGGAAGCGCGTGCCAATGCCCACGCCATCGTGAGCGAGAACCGCGCTCAGATGACCGCTGAAATCAACAAGGAAGCAGCCGCACTTGACGAGCGGCTGGCGAAGCAGTTGGCGGAAGCGGAAGTTTCGATTGCCAAGACTCGTGATGCCGCCATGTCACAGGTGACCGGCATTGCCCAGGATACCACGGAAGCCATCGTCACAGAGCTTCTCGGCAAAAAGCCGACGAAAGCGGCAATTTCGTCAGCGGTGTCGTCCGCTGCGAAGGGTTAGGGTGCAGTCATGTTAAGTCAACCTGATTTCTGGGTCGGTGTCTCCTTCGTCCTGTTCATCGTGCTGCTGGTCTACCTGAAAGTGCCGGGCATGGCTGCCAAGGCGCTGGACGAGCGCGCCGACGCCATTCAGAAGGAACTCGATGAAGCACAGCGCCTGCGAGAAGAGGCGCAGGCAGTACTTGCTGACTACGAGCGCAAGAAGATCGAGGCTGAAGCCGATGCAGAAAAAATCATTGCCCAGGCCAAGCACGAAGCTGAAATCTATGCTGAGGAAGCCCGCCGCAAGATGCAGGAGCAGATCGAACGCCGCAGCCGCCTGGCCGAGCAGAAGATTGCCCAGGCAGAAGCGTCAGCCGTCAAGGATGTGCGCGCAGCGGCTGCAGATCTGGCGGTTGAAGCCGCAAGCCGGGTGCTTGGATCGCAGGTCAAGGGCGCAACGGCATCGAATCTCATTGACGACTCCATTGCAGCGGTTCGCAAGCAGCTGAACTAAAAAGCCGCCAGCACTAATTCCCGAACCCCCGGCCTTTTTCAGGTGCGGGGGTTTGTTTTAAGACGGGTTATATTCCATGCGATCTGCGACCAGAGGTAAACTTGACAAGAGCGCCTGCAAACTCCCATGTACGCCTACACACAGTCTCTGATTTAGAACGGAACCAGTGGCCATGACCAACCAGCTTCCCGACCTTAAGGTTTACCTCGCAGCACCGCGCGGTTTCTGCGCCGGCGTCGTGCGCGCCATCGACATTGTTGAACGGGCCCTGGAACTGCACGGAAAACCAGTTTATGTGCGCCATGAGATCGTTCACAACAAATACGTCGTGGAAGACCTGAAACAGAAAGGCGCCATCTTCGTGGAAGAACTGGATGAAGTGCCGGACGGCGACCGCCCGGTTATCTTTTCCGCCCATGGGGTGCCGAAATCGGTGCCGGAAGCCGCCAAGTCGCGCAACATGTTCTTTCTTGATGCAACCTGCCCGTTGGTGTCAAAGGTTCACATGGAAGCATCACGCCACTTCCAGGACGGTTACGAAATCGTGCTGATCGGCCATGCCGGCCATCCCGAGGTTATCGGCACCATGGGGCAGTTGCCGGACGGTGCCATCACGCTGGTGGAAGACGAAGCTGACGTCGCAGCGTTTACGCCGAAGGATGCCGACAAGCTGGCCTATATCACCCAGACCACACTCTCGGTCGACGACACCCGCGGCATTATCGAGGCGCTGGAGAAAAAATTCCCGAGCATTCACGGACCGCACAAGGAAGACATCTGTTACGCTACGACCAACCGCCAGGAGTCGGTCAAATCCATTGCCGACAAGTGCGACATGGTGTTAGTGGTTGGCGCGCCGAACAGTTCCAACTCACAACGCCTGGTAGAGGTTGCCAAAACCGCCGGATGCGGCCGGTCGATGCTGGTGCAGCGCGCCTCGGAAATCGACTGGTCGGTCATGGACGGCATCAAGACGCTGGGCATAACCGCAGGCGCGTCTGCGCCGGAAGTGCTGGTCAACGAGGTGGTCGACGCATTCCGCGGGCGCTTCAATGTCATCGTTGAAACCATCAAGACCAAGGATGAGAACGTCGAGTTCAAACTGCCCCGGCAGCTGCGCCGTGAGGGCGAGCCGGGCGCACCTGTGCGCGCAGCCTCTTGAGTGCCCGCGACAAGGTTTGATCCCAGTTGACTGACGTCACCATTTACACTGACGGCGCCTGCTCCGGAAACCCGGGTCCGGGCGGCTGGGGCGCTATTCTGGTGCACGGGGAAACCCGCAAGGAACTGTCGGGCGGCAGCGGTGAAACCACCAACAACCGCATGGAATTGCAGGCAGCCATCGAGGCACTGAACGCGCTGAAACGGCCCTGCAAGGTCGACCTGTACACGGACTCGGTTTATGTCCGCGACGGCATCACCAAGTGGATCAAGGGCTGGCAGCGCAATGGCTGGCGTACGGCGGCAAAAAAGCCGGTCAAGAACGCGGAATTGTGGCAGGCGCTCCAGGCCGCCCTGCAGCCGCATGACATCGACTGGCACTGGGTGAAAGGGCATGCCGGCCACCCGGAAAACGAACGGGCAGACGAACTGGCACGCGCCGGGATGGCACCTTACAAATAAGCAAATACCCGCACACTCCCTCCGTGCGGGTTGCCGGACTGCGACAACAGTTGCGCGCGTTTTACAGCGCGGCGAGGATTTTCTCGGCGCTTGATGCGTCTGCCGAACTCGGCACCTCTTCCAGGTTCAAAGCCGTGACCACACCATCGTCCACCAGCATCGCATAGCGTTGCGAGCGAATGCCCAGGCCAAGGCCCGATGCATCCAGTTCCATGCCGATCGCCCTGGTGAAATCGGCACTGCCGTCGGCCAGGAAGATCACCGCATCCTTGGCGCCGGACTGGTCTGCCCAGGCATTGAGAACAAACACATCATTGACGGACACACAGGCGATTGTGTCGACGCCCTTGGCTTTGAAGTCTGCAGCATGTGTGACGAAGCCAGGCAGGTGTTTCATGTGACAGGTAGGAGTGAAGGCGCCGGGCACGGCAAACAGCACAACCTTGCGGCCGCCGAACACATCTGCCGTGCTCATCTGGGTTGGCCCTTCAGCCGTCATGGTCGTGAAGGTTGCGTCAGGTAGTTTATCGCCAACAGAAATGCTCATGGGGTCACTCACTTGATTGGAGGGGATTGGAAACGTGCGCGGTTTGGATCTGAAGCTTAAGGTCTACTGCAGCACACCTTCGTGGACAAGGCCCGTATCGCCGTCCGATATGGTCAGCCTGACGGGTTTTCCGGCCAGTGAAACGGCCTCACCATGCTTGTCTATGGCGATCCGCCATGTACTGGTGTTGCCGGACTCACTGATCAACCGAGGTTTGCGAAAATAGGAACTACCATCCGCCTCGACAAAAATGTCTGCTTCTGCCGGTGATTTAATGCCTGTCATGGACACTTCCAGTGCACGCTTGCCATCAACATCAACCTGTTTGAGTGATGTGACTTCAAGCCTGCCTGCCGCAGGCTCAACCGGCACGGCAGCGCGCGCGACCCTGAGGCGGAATTCGTCGGCAGCCGATACGGTACTCGCGTCCATGTCGACCCGTACTGTCGCCTGCACCGGCACACAGATGTCGTTGCATACGGCATAGAAAATCTTAAGGTCCAGCCTGGTGGGCTTGGACGGGTCTTTCGGCATCACATCGACCGGAAAAACCACCTCCGTCTTGTATCCGATGCCTTCGCCGTTTGCGTCTGTGAACCGATGCGGCAAGGGCATCATTACACTGGTCGTTGCAACATTTTCAGATCCCGACCAGTCAAAGCTGGGCGGCACACCGCCGTCACCCGGTACCCGCCAGTAGGTCTTCCACCCCTTTGGCATGGTGATGTAGACACCGCTGCGCCAGACGTCGGCCTGCTTGCCGGCATTCAGCAACCGCAGCGATGTATAGGGCGAGGAAAACTCCCGCGTCGGTTCATCATCGGCATTCGCCAGCGTCGATGTGGACACCAGGGCTGCACTGAGCATTGTAGCCAGGGCGATGTTTCGGATTGTTGTCATGGGTCCCTTCTAGCAGCAAATCCTGAAACGCTTCCATTAAAGCGCAATCAAATTAATGCGAGAACAGACATTTCGACATTTGCCCGAAGCTCACCGCAAGTGCTATTCTACATGCCTGTGCACCAACCTGGGGTGAGGAGCCGGATGACTGAGCAATATCTCGACGGAAAGATGTTGATTGCCATGCCCGGCATTGGCGATGACCGCTTTGAACGGGCCGTCATTTTCGTGTGTGCCCACTCCAAGGACGGGGCCATGGGGCTGGTGGTCAACCACGAGGTTGACAGCCTGTCCTTTGGCGGGCTTCTGGAGCGACTCGATCTGGTCGATGACGACAACGCAATTCGCCTGCCGGAAAGCATTGCCTCAACACGGGTGCTGCAAGGTGGACCCGTCGAAACCAGCCGCGGCTTTGTGCTGCATTCCCGTGACTATTTCAGCGCCGAAAGTACGCTGGGTGTCGACAGCAATATTGGCCTGACCGCGACACTGGATGTCTTGCGGGCCATCGCGCGCGGCGAGGGTCCGCGCAAGTCACTGCTGGCGCTTGGCTATACGGGCTGGGGACCGGGCCAACTGGAAAGCGAGATCCGACAAAACGGATGGCTACACTGTGAAGCCGACGAGGGACTGCTGTTCGACAGCGACCTTGAGGCGAAATACCAGTCTGCGCTGGCCCGCATCGGGGTCGACGAAGCCATGTTGTCGGGCGGTCATTTCGGCAACGCCTGAGTGTCTGGAGCAGCTTGGGTTCAGGTGAACCCATACAGTTGCTCATCATCCTGATCTAGCGGTCAGGCCGCATTGGTGCCCTTGGTTTTTTTCGCCGCAGCGCGTTTTTTCCTGACCGTGGACTTTTTTGCAGGCCGTTTTCTGGTGGCCCTGGTTTTTTTGGGCTTGCTCTGCGCCAGTGGTTTGCATGGCCGCTCAATATCCGCCTTGTTGGGCCTGGCGTCAGCCGCTGTTTTTGGCGGTTTGGCCGTCACCAGCTTTTCAACGGCCGGGTCATCGGGCTTTTCTGCCACCTTTTGACGGTCGCTGTGTTTTGCCGGCTGCTTTTCACGAACCGGTTCCGGCTTCGCGGCAACCGGTTTGGCGACCGGCGCTTTCGATGCCGCGACGGATTCCTTGGCCGGCGCAGGCGATGATTTTGCTGGCGCAGGCGATGATTTTGCTGGCGCAGGCGATGATGTCGCCGGCGCCTGCCTGGCTACCGGTTCCGGTTTCGGTTTTGGTTTCGTATCTGCTGCCGGCTTGGCCTCTGATACGGGTTTCACCTCTGCTGCCGGTTGCGGCACTGGTGCAGGATCCGGTTTTGGCGGCGGTTTGATCTCAGCCGCAGGCCGCCTGGGCGCAAGAGGTGCCAACGGTGGAACTGGCCTTGATGCGGCAGGTTTCGCCTTGTCGGTGATACCGGCCAGTGCGTCCTTGACCTGCCGGGAAACCGTTTCCAGGTCCACTTCGGTCGAGTCCAGTCCGCGTTCCGGATATTCAATTGGCACAGGATCTTGCTCAGGTGCCTCATCCTGCTCGTCAGGTTCTGACGCCTGCGGCCCCTCGATTGCCGGCTGCTCCCAAGCCGGGTTTGCAACCCGTGGAGCCCATGGTGCGGGATGGAAGTCATAAGGCGACCATGGCGCCAGAGACTCCACTTCCGGTTCGAGTTCCGGTTCCGCCGTGATGCGCGGGGCAGGCGCGACCGGCTGCTTGCGCGTCAGGCGGTTCCACAAGGATGCGATACCCGACTGGCTGGACGATGCACCCCGTGACGGCGCGCCAAGGGCTGCAAGCACTTGCTGTGCATCGATTGGTTCGCCGATAAGGAAGCCCTGCGCCAGGTCGCATTCCAGCATAACCAAATGATTAAGCTGATCCTGTGTTTCGACGCCTTCGGCCACCACCTGCAGTCCGAGGTCATGGGCTAACAGGATGATGGCGTCCAGGATCACTGATCCGCGGTCGGTTTCCAGGCCGGCCTGCAGGAACGACCGGTCCACCTTGATGGTGTCGAACGGCAGGCGCCGCAAATAGGAAAGTGACGAGTAACCGGTGCCGAAATCATCGCATGAAAGCCCGACACCCAGCGCTTTGAGCCGGTCAAGCATCTGCAGCGACAGTTCCGGATTCTCCATTACCATTGTTTCGGTGACTTCCAGCTTCAAGGTACCCGGCGCGAGTTCTTCACGGGACAGTACTGTGCGGGCCAGATGCAAAAGGCGCGGACCGGCCAACTGGGAAGACGATACATTGACTGACACAAAAACCGGCTGGGCCGGGGTAAACATTCTCTGCCAGACGCCAAGCTGGCGAGCCGATTCCGACAACACGAACGCGCCAATTTCCCCGATCAGCCCGCAACGTTCCGCCAGGGGCAGGAAACCGGAGGGTTCAACAATCTCACCATCGGCCTTGCGCAGGCGGACCAGCGCTTCAAAACCTGCCAGCTGGCGGTCAGCCAACCGCATGATCGGTTGATACAGGAGTTCGAAGCGCTGCTCCTGCAGCGCCTCCTGCAAATCGTCGATGCGGAGACCACTGGAGGTCGTTTCCATCCGCATTCCGGGCTTGTAGAATGCCACCTTGTCCTTGCCGCGCGTCTTTGCGTTGAACAAGGCCGTGTCTGCGCTTCTGTGCAGAACTTCCGCGCTTTCCATGTCCAGGTCCCAATGGGCCACACCGACGCAGCAGGTCAGGTAAATCTCGTTTGGCGGCACCCGGACCGGCTGCGATACCGCATGGCGAACCTGATCTACGAAAATAATCGCAGATTCCATCGCGTCCTGGTCGGAAGACGTCTCGTGGATAATGGCAAACTGATCACCCGGCATGCGCGCCAGACTGCTTGTCTCCGGCAACAGCTTTTCTATCCGCCGGGCAATAGTCTTCAACAGACTGTCGCCGATCTCCTGGCCAAGCCGGTCGTTGACCACGTTGAAACGGTCGATGTCGACAATCACGATGTTGAGTTGCAGGTCATCACTGGCGATGGCCCGCTTGGTGGCCTGTGCCAGACGGTCGAGATAGAGCGCATAGTTGGGCAAGCCGGTGACCACATCGAAAATCGCATCGGACAACAGGCGGTTCTGCGAATTGCGCTGCTGCGATGCGTCACTCAACACTCCGGTCAGGCGCAGGCCCGTCTCTGAGCCGTTCGGCAGTGAACTGCCCTTCAGTGTGTACCAGCGATAGCGGCCATCGGCATGACGCACCCGCAGCTGCTGTTCGAAATGCTGGTTACCTCGCAGCTTCGCCACCTCCATGGCAGCAAAATAGGCGTTATGATCATTGGGATGAACCAATGCCAGCCAGGACTTGGGATCGGTGTTGTCCAGGCTTCCTTCTTCATAGCCCAGTACCTTTTCCAGCTCGCCGCCGACAAAAAACGAATTGTCACCCGGCTCGTAATCCCACACGACCTGGGACGCACTGGCCAATGCAAGCGCGTTGCGTTCGGCTTCCAGCGTGTCCTGTTCCGGGTTCAACGCGCTGGAGAAGGCGAAATAGGCCAGGACGAAAGCAAGCGCCACCAGGACCAGCGCCAGTCCTCCAACCAGAACCGGAGAGGCAAGTTCACTCGGCGGCCGGGCAATTGCGATATAGCTCGCCGCAGCAGTCCAGACCCCCAGGAGAATCCAGACCATGCTGGATGACTTGGCCCGCACGCCACCGCGATGGGCCAGAATTGCAGTGGCGACAAGTACGGTCACCACGCCCAACGCAAAGCCGACCCGAACAATCTGCTTGACCAGTACCGGCTCCAGGAACGCATAAGCCGCCAGCGCCACGCCGGCACCGCCTGCAAAAATCAGCAGGCCGCTCAATGTCGGTAGTTGCCGGCGGGTACGCATAATGGTGACGCCCATGAACATCACCCCGGCTGTCATCAAGGCCTCGATGACGGCGCTGAGCACTTCATGACGCGGCACCAGCACCGGCAATATGGAATTCAAGGCGGCTTCCAGCTGTCCGGTCTCCAGGGTAATGAAGCCGATGGCAGGCACCGCGAATATCATCGACAGAGGAAACACGATTTGCGGTGACAGAAGCACCAGGCAAGTAATCACCACGACCGCCAGCATCGCCATGCCCAGCACGATGCCGCGATACAGCGCCTGCCGGTATGCATTGTGATCAAAAGCGGAGCGCTGCCAGAGCCTGACACCTGAAACACCGACTTCAGACAGTTCCAACGCAACCGTGAGGCTTGCATTGGGCGGCACGGTAAACGCAAATGCATCGCGGTCCGGTATGTTCAGTCGCCGCAGTGTCACACTGCTGGAAGACGATGCCGCCGATATACGGCTGCTGGAGTATGACGGCGACACAATACCGGACCCGGGAAACGATTGCCTGGCGGCATCAATGACCAGTTCACGTTCAATTGCTGAAGGGTTGGCGGAGGTGAAAATGGCCCAGCGATATTGCGGACCTGCGCCAGTCGCCTGCAGCTTCATGCTTTCGCTTTGACCGGCAGCGTTCACGGGCAGTTTGACAACAACCTGTCTGCTATTGCTTTGAACAGCACCCAGAAACGGCACCACGTCAATATGACTGGCCGAGAAATCAGCACGCACGACCTTGCCGGTATCCTGTGCCAGAACACCAGCCGTACCCGCGATCAAAGCCATGCAAAGGCCGAACCACACCGCAATTGTTAAACGCAAAAATGGCATAGCCACTCTTTCTATAACTTCCCCACGGTAATTGTACCTTAGCCTGACAAGTGTCGAACACCAAAGCCTGCTGATGACATTGGCCGTCAATATCCACCGATTAAGTCGGGACCCAACAATCTTACAATCATCCAGGCGGATCTGCATCCAGCAGGGCGAACAGCAGGTGATCCTGCCACCGGCCATTGATCTTGAGAAATTTCCGGGCATAACCCTCCTGTGAAAAACCGCACCGCAACAGCAGTTTTCTAGAGGCCTCGTTGACCGGCAGGCAGGCTGCCTCGATCCGGTGCAGACGCAAGCTGTCAAAGCAGAAGGACACCGCGGCATTCACCGCAGCGGACATGTACCCCTGGTTTGCATATTGCTGACCGACCCAGTATCCCAGCGAACAGGTTTGCGCCACGCCCCGGCGCACATTGGAGATGGTCAGTCCGCCGACGAGCCGCCCGGATTGCCGGCAATAAACGAAAAACGCATACGCATAATCGTCACGCATGTCCTTGTTATAGCGGCGAATGCGGTGACGGTAGGACGATTTTGTCAGGTCATCACGGGGCCATGTCGGTTCCCACGGCTCCAGAAATGCCCTGCTCGACGATCTCAGCTGCGCCCATTCGGCATAATCAGAACCGATGGCGGGGCGCAATATGACCTTATCGGCCTGAATAACCGGGTCATTGTCCAGATATGCATAAGTTCTCAGGAATGACATAGTGACCGTAGTACTCGATGATTCAGGCAAATCTTGCCGCAAGTTCATTGCCTTGTGCAAGCAATGATGTGTCGCCCACCGCCGCGCGCGACAGACTTGTGCCGCTGAACGTGGCGCCGGCCAGACGTTTCACGTCATCGGTGGTCACAGCATCGACCTTGGCCAGAATGTCAGCCACTTCAGGTACCTTGCCGTAGGCCAGGAACTGGCGGGCTATCTGGTCGGCCCGAGAGGACGGGCTCTCCAGGCTCATGACCAGCGATGCTTTCAACTGCGCCCGGGCGCGGTCAAGCTCGGCCTGTTCTATGTCCCGGGTGCTTGCCAGCAGCACATCCGTGGCCACCTTGCAGAACTCGGCTGCCGTATCCGGCGCGGTTCCGGCGTATACCTGCATCAGACCGGTGTCGGCAAAAGCCGATACGTGGGCAAAGGTTGAATAGCACAGACCGCGGCGTTCTCGGACTTCCTGAAACAGTCGCGATGACATGCCGCCGCCCAGAATGCTGGCCAGCAAGTGAATGCCGTAGACATCGTCGTCGTGATAGCCGGGTGTTGCAAACGCCATGACCTGGTGGACCTGGTCAAGCGGCCGTTTGCGCGCCGTGTCCCCGCCTGAATATACCGGCGTTGAGCGCTTCGTGCCGTCGCCCTTTTCAATGCCTGACAGGCGGTGACTTGCGGTGTCCACCAATGCATCGTGATCCACGCGGCCCGCCGCCGACAGCACCATGCGTGACCCGGTATAGTGCCGGGCCCGATAGTCGGCGAGATTTTTCTCGTTGAAACCTTTGACCGAGTCCGGCGTTCCGAGAATGTCTCGGCCGAGCGAATGGTCCGGCCAGGCAAGCGTCTGGACCAGGTCAAAGACCAGATCATCGGGGGTATCCTGCGCAGCGGCTATTTCCTGCTGGATGACGCCTTTTTCCAACGCCAGATCGTCGGCTGCAAACACCGGGTTGATGACAATGTCGGAGATTACGTCCAGCGCCAGTTGCCAGTCATGACGCAAGACGCGGGCATAATACGCGGTGGTTTCCATGGATGTGGATGCATTCATGTCACCGCCTGCCGCTTCTATTTCAGCAGCAATCTCGAACGCCGTCCGGTTCTCGGTTCCCTTGAACGCCATATGTTCCAGCAGATGCGCCAGTCCGTTCTCATTGTCGGCTTCATCGCGCGCGCCTGCCTTGGTCCACATGCCAAGCGAAACCGTTTCCACATGGTCCATGTTGTGGGACACCACGGTCAGTCCGTTGTCCAGGGTTGTTGTGCGTGCGCTCATCAGGTTTTACCCGCCTTTGTGCGTTCGGAGATGAACTGCTTCACGGCCGCCAGGTCATTGGCCAGCACGCCGAAGCGTTCGCGGCGCTGCATCAGGTCGCCCAGCCGGTCCGGCAGCGCGGGGCGCAAACCACTGGCTGCCTCGACAGCATCCGGGAATTTTGCCGGATGCGCCGTGGCAAGGGTCACCATCGGCACATCCCGCCTTGCCCTGGTTCTGGCCACGCCATACCCCACTGCCGTGTGCGGGTCCAGCAGTTCACCGGCTTCGGCCAGGGTTGTACGGATGATATCAGCGGTCCCGGCCTCATCGGTTCGTCCGGAAGCAAAGCCGTGGGCGATGTAATCGCGCATGGTGTCGCTCAAAGTGAAACTGCCGGACTGTTTCAGTCCTGCCATCAGGGTTGCAAGATGGTCGGCATCCTTGCCACAGGCCTCGAACAACAGGCGTTCAAAGTTGCTCGATACCTGGATGTCCATGGACGGGCTCTGCGTTGCTTCAACACCCAGCACCTCATAGCGGCCGGTTTCAAGGGTACGGTGCAGGATATCATTGATATTGGTCGCAATCACCAGGTCACCCACCGGCAAGCCCATATGACGCGCTACCTGGCCTGCAAAAATATCCCCGAAATTGCCGGTTGGCACGCAGAAGTCCACCTTGCGGTCAGGCGCACCCAGCGCCAGCGCTGTGGTAAAGTAATACACCGTCTGGGCCATGATGCGCGCCCAGTTGATGGAATTCACACCAGACAACAACACGCTGCAGCGAAAGCCTTCATCCGCGAACATGGCTTTGACGTGAGCCTGGCAATCGTCGAAATTGCCCTCAAGAGCAATATTGTGAATGTTGGGCTTGTCGACGGTGGTCATCTGGCGACGCTGCACGTCGCTGACAAGGCCGTGCGGGTGCAGGATGAACACATCGGTGCGGGCAGACGCCGCAAAGGCGTCAATGGCGGCGCCGCCGGTATCGCCGGACGTCGCGCCGACGATAGTGGCACGCCGGCCGGCATGTTCGAGCGCATGATCCATGAGCCGCGCCAGAAGCTGCATGGCAACATCCTTGAATGCCAGCGTAGGTCCGTGGAACAGTTCCATCAGCCAGTGATTTGCATCCAGCTGTTTCAGCGGCACCACGGCGGCGTGGGCAAACGTCGCATACGCCTCATCGATCATCCGGCGCAATTGACCGTCTTCAACCTCACCGCCGGTAAACGGCCTGATGACGGCAAAGGCCACGTCAGCATAGCTCCGGCCACGCAGGTCCATCAGCTCCGCATGGCTCAACTGCGGCCAGGTTTCGGGCACATAAAGCCCACCATCAGATGCCAGACCGGCCAGCAATACTTCGGTGAAACCAAGGGCAGGCGCCTGCCCGCGTGTCGATATGTATTTCATCACTCGTTTCCGGTCTGAGAGGTCTCGCGACGGCGCTTGCGGACGAACAGCCAACTCATCACTGCCAGTACAAGAGCCAGTGCATACCACGTGAAAGCGTATTGCAGGTGATTGTTGGGCAATTCAACCTTCAAATCCTCTGGCTCGGGCCATTTGCTTGCTCCGGGTTCGCCGCCGGGCTCAAGCTGGACAAACATGGCAGAGGTAATGGGTTCCGGTCCCTGGTATCCCTCCAACAGATCAGATGGCATTGAAGCGGAGAGGCCGACCAGGTCATACCAGTACCAGACACCTTTTCCGGTGTCGGCCTCGGGCGAGAACATGTTTCGGTCAGACGCCCTGTTGCGGGTGACGCCGGTGATGGTGAGTTCGCCTTCAGGCTTACGGGTGTCACCTGCAATGGGCACTTTCAGCATGCGCTGATCAATGAAGCCGCGGTCCACGAACACGACAAACCCGGACTTGTCGATGAACGGCGTGATCACCTGGTAACCCGGCCGCTTGCCACGGGCGCGGTAGACATGCCGCGTGGCATCGTGACGGTAGTATCCGTTGAGGCGAACGCGCAGGAAATCCACGTCATAGCCATGCTCCATGCCGGCTTCGATATCGTATATGGTCACCGGATTGCCGGTCAGGGAAGAGTTACGTTTTTCAATCAGGTCCAGCTTCCACTGCAGGCGCAGCACCTGCCAGGAGCCCAGTCCGACCAGCAACGCGATACCGGCGAGAGCGGCAACGACAATCGGCCAGCTGCGACGCGGCGGTTGTGAGGCAGCGGTTGTCACTTGTCCTGCAACCTGCCTTCACGGGCGTTGGTGAGGTATTGCTGATTGAGGAAAACGCCCTTGGTCGGGCGCAACAGCAGCAGAGGCAGGCCTACCGCCAGTGGCAAGGCCACCAGGACATGCACCCACCACACAGGCTGCCAGTTCAACTCAACAAACAGCACACCACCCATGGCAAGCGTGCCGCACACCAGCATGATGAACCAGGCGGCACCATCGCCGCTGTCGGAAAAGGAAAAATCAAGACCGCAGTGGTCACACTGGTCCGCAATCGTCAGATACCCCCTAAACAGCCTGCCCTGGCCGCAGCGCGGGCACAGGCCCTTGATGCCGTTGCCGACCGGCGGCTGCGGCGGGTAATAGGGTGGCTGGTTCATCCGGTACGCGGCCTCAATAAGAACTCACACGGCTTTATACAAGAAAGACCGCATGCGAGGAATTCCCATGCCCCTCATGCGGCCGCTTAATAGTAGTGATCAGGCGTGAAACCGCTGATCAATGCGCTGCAATAGTCGCGCCGACACTGCCCCACACATAAATGCACGCAAACAGGAACAGCCAGACCACGTCAACAAAGTGCCAGTACCAGGCTGCCGCTTCAAAGCCGAAATGTTTTTCCGGCGTGAAGTGCCCGGCCAGGGCACGGAACAGGCAGACAATCAGGAAGATGGTGCCCACCAGCACGTGGAACCCGTGGAAACCGGTTGCCATGAAGAAGGTCGATGAAAAGATGTTGCCGCCGTTCTCCGCCCTGAAGGCGAAAGTTGCATGACCGTATTCGTAAACCTGAACAACGGTAAAAAGTGCGCCCAGGGCAATTGTGCAGATCAGACCCCATTTCAGGCCATCGCGGTCATTGTTGATGAGCGCATGATGTGCCCAGGTCACGGTGGTACCCGACAAAAGCAGAATGAGGGTGTTGAGCAAGGGCAGGTGCCAGGGATCAAACACTTCCACGCCGGCCGGTGGCCACACACCCTGTGTCAGCTCGACGCGGGTCGCCTGTATAGCGGAATCCGCAAACAGCGAAGCTTCGAAGAAGGCCCAGAACCAGGCCACGAAAAACATGATTTCCGACGCGATGAACATCAACATGCCGTAGCGCAGGTGAAGCTGCACCACAGGAGTGTGATCGCCTTTGTGGCTCTCAGTCACAATATCGCGCCACCACATGAACATGGTGTAGAAAACAATGGCGAAGCCCAGCAACGCGCCGGCCGCGACACTCCAGGTCTGGCCGTTGTGCATCCAGTAGATGGAGCCAATCGCCAGGATCAGCGCGCCAATGGACCCGACAATCGGCCATGGACTGGGATCAACCAGATGATAGTCGTGATTTTTAGCGTGGCTGTCTGCCATAGCCCTTTTCTCCCGCTCAAGCTGTCCGGCCAATTTGCATGCTGGCATCGGACAAGGTCAATTAATTCACCGTGTTGTCTGTTTGAGGACGCGAGCTGGATGAGGTTTTCACTGGCTCCTCGTCCACCGCATAGAAAGTATATGAAAGCGTAATCGTGTTCACCGATTTCATGTCCGGATCATCAACAATGTCCGGGTCCACGAAATAACTCACTGGCATGTCAACGGACTGGCCCGGCTGCAATGTCTGTTCGGTAAAGCAGAAACACTCTATTTTCGAAAAGTACACCCCTGCACCGACCGGCGTCACATTGAAAGTCGCGGTACCGGTCAGCGGGCGGCTGGTAGTGTTCTTCGCCTTGTAGAAGGCCAGCTTCTGTTCACCGATGCGAATGGTCTGGCTGTGCTGCACAGGGGTAAACTCCCAGCTCAGCGACGAATTCACATTGGCGTCGAAGGTAACAGTGATCTTCTGGTCAAGCGGCTTTTCCGGTGACGCATCAGCGCGCTGCGTGGTGCCGCCGAAGCCTGTCACCTGACAGAAAATCTGGTACAGGGGCACAGCCGCATAGGCCACACCAACCATGCCGACAGCGACACTGCCCGCCATCACGGCGACCCGCAAATTGGACTTTCCTACAGGCTGACGGTCACTCATGTCAGCCTCCTGCCTGCATGGCAATGTTTGAACTCATCCGCACCATGGTTGTGACGAAGAACAGGATCACAAGGGCGACCAGCGACCAGGCGATTACAATCGACCGCTTGCGTTGGCGGGCTCTTTCTTCGGAGGTCGGCGTATGTGTCTGCATGTCTTCAGCCATCATCTAGATCAACCCCGTCAGGCTAACCGCCCGGTCAACGAGCAGAGACCCGAATATGGCGAAGAGATACAGGATCGAATAACCGAACAGTTTCTTTGGCGCACGCTCGGCCATTGCACCTTCGCGCAGTGCATACACCGCCCACGCATGCAGGATAAACTTACCGGTCAGCGCAAGCGCAGCAGCACCGTAAACCCACCCGGCAATACCAGATACGATGGGCAGCGCGGCGACGGGCGCCAGGGCCAGCGAATACCACCAGATCTGCCGCCGCGTGGCGTCAACACCGGCCACGTTGGGCAACATGGGAACACCGGCCGTCTCATAGTCACCGAAGCGGAACAGGGCCAGCGCCCAGAAATGCGGCGGCGTCCACATGAAGATGATGAGAAACAGCGACACACTGGCCAGGTCCACCGACCCGGTTACGGCGGACCAGGCAATCATCGGCGGAAACGCACCCGCGGCACCGCCGATGACAATGTTCTGGGGTGTCGAGCGCTTGAGAAACGCGGTGTAGATCACCGCATAGAAGAAAATCGTGAATGCCAGGAACGCCGCAGCCACCCAGTTGACCGCCAGGCCCAGCACCACAACGGACCCGACCGAAAGCGTGATTCCGAAAATGTATGCTTCGCCGGGCTCGATGGCGCCACGTGGGATCGGACGCTTGGCGGTGCGGCCCATGCGGACGTCGATATCGGCGTCATAGGCCATGTTCAACGCGCCTGAGGCGCCTGCCCCGACAGCGATGCACAAAATGGCAATGAATGCCGTCCACGGGTGGATATCACCCGGTGCAAGCAGCAGTCCGCAAATGGCGGTAAAAATCACCAGCGACATGACACGCGGCTTAAGCAGCGCCCAGAAATCTTCAACAGCGCCTTTGCCGCCGGCGGCAAACGCGTGCGCCTCACGGCCCTGCTGCATCATGTCTGTACGAATATCTGTCATCTGTATCCCAAAACTGCCGGCCAGCCGGCACCAGGTGCGAACCCGGCCCGCATCGATTGAAGCTGCGGGCCGAATGTCATGTTGCTGCCTACCGGATAACCGGCAGGGTCGAGAACTGGTGGAACGGAGGAGGTGAGGACAGCGTCCATTCCAGCGTTGTTGCTGACTCGCCCCATGGATTGTCACCGGCAACGCGCTTCTTCATGAACGCATCGATGATGCACCACATGAAGATCAGGATCGAAAACGCGGAGATGTACGATCCGATGGAGGACACGTAATTCCAGCCGGAGAACGCGTCGGGATAGTCAATATAGCGGCGTGGCATGCCGGCAAGACCGAGGAAGTGCTGCGGGAAGAACAACAGGTTCACACCAATGAACTGGATCCAGAAGTGAGCCCGCGCCAGTGTCGGATTGTACATGTAACCGAACATTTTCGGGAACCAGTAGTACCAGCCGCCGAAGATCGAGAACACGGCACCCAGCGACAGTACATAATGGAAATGCGCCACCACGTAATAGGTGTCATGCAGCGAACGGTCGACACCGGCATTGGCCAGCACGACGCCGGTCACACCGCCGACGGTGAACAGGAAGATGAAGCCGATGGCCCACAGCATGGGTGTACGGAATTCGATGGATCCGCCCCACATAGTTGCGATCCACGAGAAAATCTTCACGCCCGTGGGGACCGCGATGACCATGGTGGCAGCAACGAAATAGGCCTGCGTGTCAACTGCCATGCCGACGGTGTACATGTGGTGCGCCCACACGATGAACCCGACCAGGCCGATGGCGACCATGGCATAGGCCATTCCGAGGTACCCGAATACCGGCTTTTTCGAGAACGTGGAGACGATCTGCGAAACAATGCCGAAGCCGGGCAGGATCAGGATGTACACTTCCGGATGGGCAAAGAACCAGAACAGATGCTGGTACAGGATCGGATCACCGCCGCCTTCGGCTCGGAAGAACGAGGTACCGAAATTGCGGTCCGTCAGCAGCATGGTGATGGCGCCGGCAAACACCGGCAGCGACAGCAGCAGCAGGAACACGGTAACCAGCACCGACCAGACGAACAGCGGCATCTTGTGCAAGGTCATGCCCGGTGCACGCATGTTGAAGATGGTAGTAATGAAGTTAATCGCGCCCAGAATGGACGATGCACCGGCAAGATGCATGGACAGAATGGCAAAATCCACGGCGGGTCCGGGCTGACCGGTTGTGGAATATGGCGGGTACAGCGTCCAGCCGCCACCGACACCAAAGGTGCCGGATGAACCTTCCACGAACATGGACATAACCAGCAGGATAAGCGCCGGAGGCAGCAGCCAGAAGGAAATGTTGTTCATGCGCGGGAACGCCATATCCGGCGCTCCGATCATCAGCGGCACAAACCAGTTACCGAAGCCGCCGATCATGGCGGGCATGACCATGAAGAAGATCATCAGCAGGCCATGTGCAGTGACGAACACGTTGAACATGTTCTTGCCGGCATCGAGGGCGTCAGCCGGGCCTTCCCCAATTCCGTAGACCATGTGCGCCAGGCCATGGAAGATCTGAATGCCGGGCTCCTGAAGCTCCCAGCGCATCATGATCGACATGAAGCCGCCTACGAGGCCGGAAAAGATCGCAAACCAAAGGTACATCGTGCCGATGTCCTTGTGGTTGGTGGAATAGACATATCGGCGCCAACCGCTCGGGTTGTGGTCATGATCGTCATGTGCCGTTGTTGCATTTGCCATAATAAGGCTTTCCCTCGTTCTAAACAGTCAAATCAGTTTGCCGAGCCGCCGGCAGTTCCCAGCGCCAGCTTGCCCTTGGTCTTCAGGATGGTGGCAAGATGCTCCTGGGCCTGTTCGACCCCGGCAGTCTTGGCCTTTTCCAGCCAGGCTTTGTACTCGTCTTCAGACACAACACGCACGGTGATCGGCATGAAGGCATGGTCTTTTCCGCACAGTTCCGAGCACTGGCCGAAGAACACGCCTTCCTTTTCTGCCTTGAACCAGGTTTCGTTCAGCCGGCCCGGCACGGCGTCAATTTTCGACCCGAAGGACGGGATGGTCCAGGCATGCAGCACGTCATTGGCGGTCACGATCACACGCACGACCTTGTTCACCGGAACGACCACTTCGGTGTCTGTGGCGAGCAGATAGGGCTCTCCGTCTTTCAGTTCTTCCCTGGTTTTCATGTACTGGTCAAAGGACACGTCATGTTCTGGATATTCGTAGGACCAGAACCACTGGTTGCCAATTGCCTTAACGGTGATTTCGGCGGGCGGAAAGTCGCGCTGGAAGTACAGCAGCCGGAATGACGGAATGGCGATGCCGATGAGTATCAGGATAGGGACGACCGTCCACACCACTTCAACAAGCGTGTTGTGTGTCGTGCGCGACGGTTCCGGATTGGCTTTGGCATTGTATTTTACACAGACCCAGATCAGCAAACCCAGCACAAACAGGCTGACAATGGTGATCAGAACCAGCAGACCATTATGAAAGTCAGTGATGAATGTCATCACCGGGGATGCCGACTGCTGAAGGTTCATCTGCCATTCCACCGGCTGGCCGAGGCCTGCAGCGACTGCTGAAGTTGCTGCAGACAAGGCTGTCCCCAACACCACCAAGCTCGCAAAAAAATTGCGCATATTGCCCTCTTAAAATTCGCAGGCGGCTAAAACCGCCCTGCATTGCATTCAAATGTGCAGGCTTGACCGTAGAAATCGTTGCCGCACTTCTGCCATGTGTCTGTTGAACCACAATCGACCAATGCCTGCAACTATCATGTGGCGCGTCAAAATTGCGCGGTTTGGAGTTGCTGCATCACAAGGTTGGCCATGATCGCAATAAAGCCTCAATTGCGCATGATGAGTGCGGGCCGCACATCAAAAACGGTCGATCAGCAAGTTTCGAGGATGAAATCGTACAGTCGGGTTGCTAAATTGGCCCCGCCTCTGGCATACACGGCAATCAATCGGAATGAGCGGCAGTTCAAATTCAGTCAATTGGTAGGGAGCAGGTATCCAGTGCCCAACATATTCAACGTGATTCGCAATTCGGTTTCACTGCTGGCAACAGCCGGCATCATGTCAGCCCTGGCATCAGCGGGTATGGTCTCTGTCATGGCCACATCCGCCATGGCCCAGCAGCAGACGCCGCCGCCGTCCCCCAAACAGTTCGGTCCGCGCGTAAACGCCCCGGCCGGCGCTAATCCAAACCGACCGGCACCAGAACTGATCGCTGAAAACGGCAAATGGAAGGTCCAGTGTGAATCACGCCCGGCCCGCAAAGACTCCGAGGGCAAGGACATTCCGGCGCAGAAGGTCTGCGCCATGGTACAGATCAGCCGTGACGCCAAGCGCCCGCAAATTGCCCTGTCGCTGATCATGAGGCAGCAGAAGCAGGGTGACCGGTCAGCCACCATGATGCAGATTATGGCACCGATCGGGGTATTCCTGCCGACCGGTATCGCGCTGGAGATCGATGGTGCCGCCGTCGGCCGGGTGCCGTTTGTCCGCTGCCTGCCGCAAACCAGGAGGGCTCCAGGTTTGTGCACGGCAACTGCAGAGGCGCAAAAAGCCACACTGGCCAAGATGAAAGCGGGACAGTCCGCCAACTTCATCATTTATGAAGCTCCCGGTGCGGCCATCAAGATGCCGATCTCGCTGAACGGTTTCACCGCATCTTATCAGGCGCTGCTCGACAACAGCTGATCCGTTTTCGGTATCTGTGTCAGGTTGTTTTGGACAGCCTGACAGGAATTCAGACCGGAAATCCGGATTTGTTGTCACTGCAGTTGCGCCATCGGGTGATTTGCCTGACGATGAAGCTTCGTATACCTATCCGGAGGCGACGCGCCCGTGACTGACAATACTGCTTCCGACGACCTGTTTTTCGCCGAGACCGGGCTGGACCGTGACGCTGCACTGCGGCTGACCGAGGATGCGCTGGTCAACAGCGATGACGGCGAGCTGTTCCTGGAGTACTGCCAATCGGAGAACCTGGTGTTTGACGATGGTCAGCTCAGAACCGCCAGCTTTGATGTCAACCAGGGTTTCGGGCTTCGTGCGGTTTGCGGCGAAACCTCCGCCTATGCACATTCGGCCGAGTTATCCCCGCAGGCCCTGGCGCGCGCCGCCGACACGGTCCGCAGCATTCAGTCCGGCAGCGGTGACATATCAGCCGCGCCGCCGCGCACCAATACAAGCCTGTACAGCGACGACAACCCGGTGCAGGCCATGGCGTTTGAAGACAAGGTGCGCCTCTTGCAGCAGGTGGACGAATTTGCCCGCAATCTCGATGACAGGGTGCGGCAGGTGACGGTGGCCTTGTCCGGTGAGTGGCAGGCCGTCGATATCATCCGCCCGGGCGGCCACACGGTCAGCGATCGGCGGCCTCTGGTGCGTTTCAATATCTCTGTTGTCACCGGCCAGGACGAAAAGCGCGGAACCGGCACCTATGGCGCCGGCGGGCGTACGAACTATGCCGGCTTCATCGGCACCGACGCCTGGCAGGCCGCAGCACGTGAAGCTCTCAGGCAAAGTGTGGTGGCACTCGAGGCAGAAGATGCCCCGGCCGGAGAGATGGACGTGGTTCTGGGCCCCGGCTGGCCGGGCATCCTGCTGCACGAAGCCATCGGTCACGGGCTTGAGGGGGATTTCAACCGCAAGAAGACGTCCGCTTTCGCCGGCTTGATGGGCAAGCGCGTGGCCAGCCCGGGTGTGACCATCGTCGATGACGGTACCCTGCATGACCGGCGCGGATCGCTGTCGGTGGATGACGAAGGCACACCGGCTCAAAAGACCACCCTGATCGAGGACGGTATCCTGGTCGGCTACATGCAAGATCGCATGAACGGCCGGCTGATGGGGGAAGGCTCGACCGGCAATGGCAGGCGGCAGTCATATGCCCACCACCCGATGCCGCGCATGACCAATACTGTCATGGCCAGCGGCAACAGCGACCCCAAGGACATTATTTCTTCGGTCAAGTCCGGCCTGTACGCAGTGTCGTTCGGCGGCGGCCAGGTGGATATCACCAGCGGCAAGTTCGTGTTTTCCTGCACCGAAGCCTACCGGATTGAAAACGGCCAGATCGGCGCCCCGGTGAAGGGAGCAACCCTGATCGGCAACGGGCCGGATGCGCTGACCCGAATTTCCATGATCGGCAATGACATGCAGCTCGATCCCGGTATAGGTACATGCGGCAAGGACGGTCAGGGGGTTCCCGTCGGTGTCGGCCAGCCCACCGTTCGCCTCGATCGTATCACTGTCGGGGGCACATCGGCCTGATCCCGAGAAGATGAAATTCAACACCGTCATATTTGATTTTGATGGCGTCCTGTCCGCCTATGACCGGCCGGCAAGGCTCAAAGACATGTCTCGGATTACCGGATTGGACAGCGCAACCATCCTGGAGCGGATTTGGGGTTCCGGTTTTGAAGATGCTGCCGACGGCGGTTGTTGTGCGGACGATACCGCCTATCTCATGGCATTCAATGACCATCTCCAATTTCAGCTCAGACGGGAACAGTGGATTGCCAGCCGGTCCGCGGCCATGCAGCACTGGCCGGACATGCATGACCTGGCAACAAAGCTGCAAGCACACCACAAGCTTGCCATGCTCACCAATAATGGTCCGCTGACCAAGGCAGCGTTTGGCAGGCTTGCGCCTGAGACCGCGGACCTGTTTGGCGACAAGGCGTTTTTTTCCTGTGATTTCGGTGCCAAGAAGCCGGACCGGAAAATCTTCGAACAGGTTGCGAACCGGCTCGGCAGCGACCCGGCGCAATGTGTTTTCGTTGATGACAAGCAGCGCCACTGCGACGGCGCGTCCGAGGCTGGCATGACGGGTATCCGGTTCACCGGCATTGACGACCTCAAACGCCGGCTGCAAAGCCTTGGTGTCATGAGAGGCACTGCATGAGTGTCGTCCCCAACGGCTCCGCCATCGGTGCGCGGTTCATTACCGGCTCCACCATGCGGCATGTGGTGGTGATGACGGCGACCAGCGCTGTCGGCCTGATGGCCATGTTCCTGGTCGACCTTGCAGACCTGTGGTTCCTGACCCTGCTGAACCAGATCGAGATTACCGCGGCAATCGGGTTTGCGGGTACCATCGTGTTCTCGAACCTGTCGGTCGGGCTTGGCCTGGCAATTGCCGCCGGTGCACTGGTGGCGCAGGCCATGGGGCGAGGTGACGAAGACAAGGCGCGCGAAACCGCATCCGCAGCCCTGTGCCTGAGCGTGCTCACCGGGCTCGTCGTGGCCATCGCAATCGCGGTATTTGCCCGGCCGATGCTGGCTTTGCTCGGTGCATCGGGTGAAGCACTGGAACTGGCCCGGTCCTACCTGATTGTCATAGCGCCCGGTTTCCTACTGCTGGCAGGTGCGATTTCTGTCAGCTTTGTGCTGCGTGCCATTGGAGACCCCCGGCGCGCCATGTATGTCACGCTGGTTACGGCCATCACCAATGCCGTGCTGGACCCGATTTTCATATTCTGGATGGACCTCGGCATCGCCGGCGCGGCGCTGGCCACTGTGTTTGCCAACCTGTTCTCATTTGCCATCGGCTTGCATGCCCTGCACCGCCATCACCAGTTCGTGGTGCGGCCGCGGTTTGCGTCCATACGGCAAAACCTGCGCCCGATCATGCGGATCGCCCTGCCCGCAATCGCCACCCAGCTCGCCACCCCGTTTGCCATTGCCTACATGACCCGCATCACCGCAACCTTCGGCAATGATGCGGTCGCCGCCGTCGCGGTCATCAACCGGCTGGTACCGGTGGCATTCGGTGTCGTCTTCTCGCTGTCGGGCGCTGTCGGTCCGATCATCGGGCAGAACTACGGTGCCGGCAAACTTGACCGGGTCAGCCAGACGCTCAAGGACGCCATGGTGTTTTCAAGCCTTTATACGATTGCCGTCAGCGTGGTGCTGCTGGCGGTTGCAGGGCAGATGCCGGCCTGGTTCAGCGCAACCCCGGCGGCAGCGGAACTGATCACCTTCTACTATACCTTCATCGCCATCACCTGGGCATTTTCAGGGGCACAGTTCGTGGCGCAGGCCGCCTTCAACAATCTCGACCGTCCAAAATGGTCGATGTGGTTCAACTGGGGCAAGTCGACGATCGGCACCATCCCGCTGCTGCATCTGGGTGCTGCGTGGGGCGGTGCAACAGGCGTGCTTGTCAGCCTGGGCGCCGTAAACATCGTTTTCGGACTGGCGGCCACTATCGCCGCTTTCACACTGGTCAGGACAATGGCCGTGCAGGGCCCGGTTACAGGAGGCGCCACATGAGCGAGCAGGCCAGCGAACTAATCGACATTATTCTCGCGGCAAACGACGGCAAGACGGCAGGTGCGCTGGCTCTTGCCGGCGACTACAGCATTGATGCGGCAGAAAAGGCCCTGAAAACCCATGTCCGCGAAATTGGCTCAAGAATAGCCGTCAAGGTGCGGGAACCGGATGAGATGGAGCTTCTGCTCGACGTCATAGAGGCTGGCGAGCATGATGACTATCTGACCAATCCGGATGCCTTGCTGTCGCGCGAGGCGGTTGAAGAAGGTGAAGAAATCCTCACCCATGTCTACGGATCGCTGGAACGCGCGCGCACCGTCTCGCGCTCGCTGCGCAAGCCGCACGGCATAACCGAAGAAAAGATGGAGCGGATGATGACGCTGGCCGCCACCTTGTGTGTTGCCGCCCTGGTCAAACGCGGCCAGCGAACCTACCTGGCGGCGGACGTCGGCGGTGTCGCATCGACCTTCATGTCCGAGCTGATCAAAGCCATCATCAAGGGTATCACCCATGTGCCGGCCAAGCGGCGGCGGCGGCGCAACCGGGCCACCTACGCCAAGTCATACAAGACCTCGCGCAAGCGCCGCAGGCAGCGCCGCCGCTCGCGCCGCAAGAAGACGCCTGACCTTGCGGACGTGTTCGGGGAATTGCTGAAACGCGCAATATGATTAAACTGGCGTTCGACGAGGGAGCCTTACAAAAGTGAGTAAATATCATGAACATCGTTGAGATAATTGCCCGGTCCCATAACGGCCATGGGCTGGATGTGCTGGGCCGGCAGTTCGGGCTGTCGCGCGAGCAGACGCTGGCGGCGGTCGCCGAGCTTGCCCCGATGGTCACCTCAGGGGTACGCCGCAACACCCGCGAACCCGACGGCATGGTCTCGCTTTTCGAAGCGCTGTCCGGCGGGCGCCACGAACGCTATCTGGAAGACGATGCAGCCGTTGAGTATGACCGGGTGAAAAATGACGGCAATGCCATCCTCGGCCATCTGTTCGGCCGCAAGGAAGTCAGCCGGGAGGTGGCCATGCAGGCTGCTGGCACCACCGGCATCGGCAGCGCGATCCTGAAAAAAATGCTTCCTATCATCGCATCGATGGTGATGGGCGCGATTTTCAAGCGCATGACCGGCGGCGCGTCGGCTCCAGCTCCGCGCGGCGGCTCAGGCGGTAGCCAGGGCGGCGGCCTTGGCGATATAATCGGTGATATCCTCGGCGGTGGCCGGAAACCGCAACCGCGCGGCGGTCAGGGTGGCGGCCTGGAGGATATCCTCGGCGACATTCTCGGCGGAGGTTCAAGCCGGCGGCGGTCGCCTGCCCCACAGCCGCAACAGCGCGCACCCTCGCCGGGCGGCGGACTGGATGACCTTCTGCGCGATATTCTCGGCGGCGGTACGGGCGGCGGCGGCAGACGCCAGCGCCCGTCATCATACAATGACGACGCCATTGGCCGTGGCCGCACTTCACTGGACGACATTCTCGGCGGCGACACACGAACCGGTTCGGGCAACGCCGCCGATGATCTGCTGGATTCAGTCAATCGCAGGCTGGGATACTGACGGCGCAACTGAGCTTTTAAGGCTCTACTCGAAGCGGCGCTTGCTGTGCCGGCGGAATGGTATGTCCGGCCGTCAGCCGCAACCGGCTCCGCCACTCAAACCCGTGTTGCAACCAGGATTGTCGGGGCGATCTGATCACCTTCCAGGCCCGCGACATAGTTTTTAAATTTGTCGGCAGTATTCGCGCCGGTCAGCAGGTGCAAACCAAGAGGGGCGGGTCCGTCACGTTGCGCTGCATTGGCAAATGCTTCGCGAAAAAAGCTCATGGCAAAGTCTCGCAGGCTCTGTTGCCCGACAACTTCAAAACCATTGTTTTCGAGCAGTTGGCTGGTTTCCTGCGGCGTCTTCAGAAAGCTGCTGGTCCCGGTCTCGGCCCAGGGCACGGGATAGCTCAATCCGTCCTGAGGTCCTTTCATGACATCGAAAACACAAAGCGGTGCGCCGACCTTCACAACGCGGGCAAGTTCTGAATAGAACCGGTTGCGGTCTTCGATGTTCATGGCAACGTGAAAGCTTACGGCGCCGTCGAAAGAACCGGTTTCGAACGGCATGTCCAGGACACTGCCGGTATGAAAGTCGCACCACCGGGCAAGCCCGGTGCGTTCGCTCAGCACCCTGGCCACGTCTACGAAACTGGCCGTCAGATCGATACCGGTGACCCTGCAACCTCTTTCCTTTGCCAGGTGGCGCGCCGTACCACCAATGCCGCAACCGGCATCGAGAACATGCATGCCTGACAACTCCGGCACCATGTCCAGCGCCATGAGCGTTGCGGCACGGCCGGCTGTGTGAAACTCATCAACGGGCGCGAGTTCTTCCAATGATGGCGCATGCGGATCCGCACCAGATTGCTTCAGGCCATCGGTTATCGCGTCCAGCAAACCGGCCTTGTGATAGTGCGCGGAAACTTCATCCTCCAGTTGGTGCTTCATCCTGACAGCTCCTTGATCAGATAGTCGACACACAACCAGCATCGGTTAAAGCGACGCCTGATACCAGTTCAGAAAATGTAGTATATTCGGAAATCCGCCCGCACTAGTCTTTGTTCAAACAAGGAGCGCCAGATGAAGAGTTATGGTCAGTTCTGCCCGGTGGCAAAGGCAGCAGAGTTGTTTTGTGAACGGTGGACGCCCTTGATCATCCGAGACCTGGCCGCCGGCGCCACACGGTTCTCCGAAATTCACCGGGGCATTCCACTCATTTCTCCTGGTCTTCTCTCCAAGCGGCTCAGACAACTGGAAGCAGAGGGCATTATCGAAAAACGGCAATCCGGGAAAAGCGGCACATACCACCTGACATCCGCCGGGGCAGAGTTCATACCGATGGTGGAGGCCCTTGGTATCTGGGGACAGCGATGGTCCAGGCGCGAACTGGTCGAGGAAGAGATGGATTTGGGCCTGCTGCTGTGGGCGATCGAGCGCAATGCAAAGGCCGATGCATTCGGCACCGGGCGGGCGGTGGTCAGGCTGGAGCTGACGGATCAGCCGTCAAGCAAGCAATTGTGGTGGTTCGTCAATGAAAACGGGGCCTGTCAGTTGTGCGTTCATGATCCCGGTTTCAATGTGGATGTTTATCTCGCGTGCAGTCTTCGCGATATCATTCATATTGTCCGCGGTGACATTGCGCTGGATAATGCGATTTCGACCGAGCGGCTTGAAGTGATCGGGGACCGCTCGGTGACCGGACAACTGGCCAGTTGGTTCAATCTCGGGCCAATCACGAAAATCGCGTCTCAACTGAATCCAGATGCGGCCCAGCCGGGCTGATCTGTTCTGAAAACTGGAATCCGCAATATGTTGCGGGCCGTTGATCGAACAAGTTCCGACAATAGTTGCATAGCCGCCCAAAGCTGATTGACAAACCGATCACCCCAACCCTAATGATTGAACCGATGGTTCCCAAACCGCTCCGGCGGCACGGGATTTTAAGGGAATACGGTGCGGTTGGCGAAAGCCGGCCAAATCCGTGACTGCCCCCGCAACTGTAGGCGGTGAGCCGATCCGAGTGACACCACTGGGCCAAAAGGCCCGGGAAGGTTCGGGAAGGCGAAGACCCGCAAGTCAGGAGACCTGCCATCGCAACTCAACTGAACCCGGGCGGGGTGCCCCGGCAAGGAGCATTGTGATGACAGACCGGCACCGCCGAGACACCGATAAATGCCCGCGCCAGCCCCGCCCACAGCGCGGAGGGCGCCATGGTACTTGACCGGATTCTTCACAGACTTCAGATGCAGCAGACCGAGCACTGCCGAACAACCGAGTTTGGACAACTGGGGTATATGGAATGGCTCGGCTCGCTTGCCGCCGACAGTGACTACAATCAGCAGGCCATGACGGCGTATCACAAGGCGCTGCCTTTCAGGCGAAAAGCACCGGCTATTGCGGTTTTCTGCGACCTGCTGATTGCCTCCACACGCATGCCGCTGCAGCCGCTGGATATCGGCCTGCCTAGCCCGCACCGGCGCGGTGGTGCCAGGGGACGGCGGATGCTGCACTGAGCAACGCCGGGCTATGAGTTCAAGCGCTGGCCATCCGGGTCCGCCTGGACGGGACAGTGAACTGACAGGCCGCGACGAACATGGCCTTCTCAACTGGCAAGGTGATCAACCAGGTACCTGGTCAATCCATGCTTCGGCGCATTTTGCGGCCATACGGCATATATTCCAATGTCGTCAAAATGCCAGTCAGGAAGAACATACTCCATCACCCCGGCCCTGACATCTTCCTCGGCCAGAAATTCCGGAATGAGTGCCAGTCCTGCGCCGGCACGGGCAAACTGATATAGAGCATTTGCATCATTCACACTGATACGCGAGGCAGGTTTCAAGGTCCTCGTCTCATGTCCGGCTTTTTGAAACCTTGGCCGCCTGGCTCGGACCGGAGAGAGTTCAAGCCAGTCCCAATCGTTCAAGTCTCCAGGCGACTCAGGTTTCGCCCGGGCGGCAAGATAGGACCTGGCGGCGACCAGGCGATGATTTGCACTGCCGAGTTTACGGGCGATGAGGGCGCTGTCCTTAAGCCAGCCCATTCGTATGGCCAGGTCGAACCCGTCTCCGATCAGATTCTTGCGGGTGTCTGAAAAATCCAGCGACAGCTGCACATTGCGATTGGCGGACAGGAACCTGGCAATCTGTTCAACGAGCTTTGACCGCCCCAGAACTGCGGGCATTGTAACGCGCAGTTCCCCGGACGGCTCACCGGCGTGATCAGAGACGGATTGCAACCCGTGTTCAGCCGCGTCAATCATGGTGCGGGCTGATGACAGCAGGCGCTCACCGTCGCGCGTCAGGGACAGCCTCCGTGTTGACCGGTAGATCAGCGCCGTGCCAAGCCGTTTTTCCAGTTCCGACAACTGGTGGCTGACAACGGACGGCGACAGGTTCATGGCCTTTGCCGCGGCCCGGAACGAGCCATGGTCGATTGTCCTGACAAAAATAGCCATCTGGCGAAGTTGGTCTAGCATGCAAATTTTCCGAATAGTGTATTTTTATTATTCTATCTTATCATATAATACTCATTCGTCCATCTTCTCCGGCAAGGACGCCAGATCGGAGATAGCCTGATCGGCGGTTCCTGGAAACCAGGAGAGTAAAGTGATGAAATTCAAAGCAATAATGGCTGCTCTGGCACTTTTGATCATGCCGCTGACAAACGCTGCAATGGCAGACGACAAGGCGCTTGTTCAGGTCTTTTATGATTATCTGAGTAATCCGACATCTGAAAAACATGCCGCAGCTTTCCAGTCAGCAACATCGGCCGGATGGGGCAGCATTGGCGACTATTCGGGAAAAATCAAAACACGCGATGCCTTCATCGGCCAGGTCGGCGGGTTCGGCAAACTGATCCCTGACCTGAACTGGGCAGTGCAAGAGATGATCCAGCAAGGCGATCAGGTTGTCGTGCGAGGCCGGGCTAGCGGTACTCCCGCCGGCCCGTTGTTCGGCGTGGATGGCAACGGCAAACGCTTTGATATAATGTCGATTGACATTCACACAATCGAAGACGGCAAAATCGTTCGGACCTACCATGTCGAAGATTGGGCCGGAGCACTGCGCCAGCTAAGCGCCAAGTAAGCGATAATACGCGGGCCGCGCATCCGTGCCCGGCCCGTTTCTCCACACAGAGGGTTCACAATGACAAAACGCTATTCCTTTGTAAGCCCACTGGGCGGCACCAACTACGAATGGTCAGCGGACCATACTTACGTGAAGGTGTCTGCACATGACAGTGACGGGCACTACACCTTGATGGAAGACAATCTGAAATCCACATTTGCGCTGGGCCTGCATCGCCACGACCACCATGCAGAGACATTTTACATACTGGATGGCAGCCTGGACTTTCATGTAGACGGGGACTGGATAACGGCTCAGCCGGGAAGCTGTCTTCACATTCCGCCCGGTGTCCCGCACGCCTGCGTTTTGAGCGAGGCAAATACATCTGCGCGCATGTTGATGATCTTCCAGCCGGCCGGCTTCGATCTGTACCTGGCTGAACTTGGCAAATTGAATGCCGAGGAGCTCGATGATCCGCAGAAAATGGAGCAACTGGCGCGCAGGTATAACATTATCAATCTTGGTGATGTTCCAGAGCGAAACTGAACCATTTGCCCGTAACGAAACCCGCAGGTATAGCCCGCCCGCAAACTAAAACCGGCGTGACAGCCGGCAAGATGCCCTTCACAGGCAGTGAAGCCACAATCTGGTCAATATATTCATCTTGACTGAGCATAAGGGGGGAGGCGTGTTGCGGCTTCCACTATAATGGGATGGCTCGTTGATGGTTCTTGTTCTCACACGTGTAATGCGCGCGTGTGAAGGGCCAGGCGGATGTGGGTTGTGTAAAAGATGCAGTGTGATCCGAGTAAGGACTACTTCGCGATATTAGGGCTGTCGTCAGAGGCCCATCCTGAAGTCGTGAAGGCTGCCCATCGGGCACTGGCAAAAAAGTTCCATCCGGACCTGCGTTCTGATGACGATGCCGAGGGCGAAAAGCGGTTTCAGGAAATACAAGAGGCCTACGAAGTCCTTCGCGACGAGGACAAGCTGAAGCAATACCTGCATCTGCGTTCGCAGATGCAAATACAGATGCAGCAGCAGCAGAATGCAGTGCCGACTGCGCCTCATATCCGGCCCAGGGTTTATCTGAAGCTGGACGACCGATGGGATCATCTGGTCCGCAAGCACCCTGATCTCAGTCAGCACTACGCGAAGTTCTGCTTCCTGTCTCACAAACTCGGCAGGCAATACAAACTTGTCATTCTCGGCACTCAGAACCCGGCGCGGTTCAAACGGGTGGCCAACAAGATTGAACGTCAGTTCTACAGGCGGCACTTCTCCTACCACCGGAACTTGCAGACGCTTGCCAGAAGACTGACCGCCAATCATCGGCGCCATGCGGTGCGTATGCTGCAGTCGGAGATACGTGGCAGACGATTCGTACCAAAGCGCATCAGGTCGGAAATGGTGTGGCGCTATGAATCGCGCTATCTGCAGCCGGCAACAACGGAAAGCGCGCTCAACAGGGCATCTCAGCCTACGCGCCTCAGGCGCGGAGCTGCCCACCGGGTCTACCCGGGACAACAGCGCACCACGCTCAAATCGAGCCGCGGCCGGCCGCTTGCCTGGTTATGCATGGGCATGGCAGTGGCGTTCGGTGCACTTGTCGTGATCGGCCCGCTGCTGGCGCCGTCCGAAATCGGCCTCAACCAGCAAGCCCAAGCCCAAGCCCAGGTCCAGAGCGTTGGCCGATCTAACTGCATCGTCACCACTCCGGTAGCTGCTTCGGCAGAATCGGAAGACAAGAACGTCTGTTGAGACACCCTTTCCGGCAACCCTGACTTGGCGTGGCGCATCAGGCCAGTCGGTCTGTCACATCCGCCGGACCTGCCCGGCACACACGGTTGCGCCCGGTGTCTTTGGCACGGTAAAGCGCCATGTCGGCGACGCGCAGAATTTCCTGGGTTCCGTATCCGCATTCCGACGTTCCCGCGACCCCGCACGAAACTGCCGCTGCCGTTCTCCAGCGCTCAGGAACTGTCGGAGACGGCAAAAGCGCGGGCAGGCAACTGGTGAGCAACCGTTCAGACGCCATGGGCACCGGGCCTGTTTGTTACGCGGTCCGTGCGCTGCCCTTGACCAGCACTTCGCCGATCATTCACATATCCCAGAGCGAGAGGATCGAAGCATGCCGACTGGAAAAAAACTCAACCGGACCTTGCGGGCCTTTATCGAGAAGCAAACGGTCTTCTTCGTCGCCACGGCGGACAAGACGGGGCGGGTGAATGTGTCGCCCAAGGGCATGGACACACTGCGGATCGAGGACGACAACCGCATTGTCTGGCTCAATCTCAGCGGCAGCGGCAACGAAACCGCCGCGCACGTGCGCGCCACGGGCCGGATGACGCTGATGTTCTGTGCGTTTGAGGGCA